>CAZKRE010000027.1:10307-25567 GCA_964555075.1 uncultured Phycisphaeraceae bacterium | reverse complement strand
CCCAGCACCAGCGGCCGCCAGCCCCACGGGTCCCGCACCGCCTCGATCCGGTCGTGGAACAGGAACACCAGCGAGTACGCCCCCTGCAGGTGTGCCAGCGTCTCCGCGAGCGGGTCCTCCTTGCTGAGCCAGTGGGACGCCAGCAGCACGAGGATGACCTCGGTGTCGGTCGAGGTCTGGAACATGTGGCCGCGTTCCTCGTACTGTCGGCGGAGCAGGTCCGCGTTGACGAGGTTGCCGTTGTGGGCCACCGCGACCTGCCCGCCGATGTACTGCCGCAGCAGCGGCTGGGCGTTGCAGGAGCGGGACGAGCCGGTGGTGGAATAGCGGTTGTGCCCGACGCTGGCGCCGCCCCGCAGGGTCTGCAGGACCGGCGCGGTGAAGACTTCGCTGACGAGCCCCATGCCGGTGTGGGCGGCGAGCGTGCCCTGATCGCAGACGGCGATCCCGGCGGACTCCTGTCCGCGGTGCTGGAGGGCGTAGAGGGCGGTGTAGGCGAGGTAGGCCGCGTCCGTGTCGGAAGCGCCCCAAACACCAAAAACGCCGCACTTCTCTTTTGCGTCGGTCACACTGGGCATGGATTGGCCTGGACGGGAGGCGGGAGGAAGTGACAACATTAGCCGTTCGGGCCGGCCGGTTCAAGGAGGCAGGAATGCCCACCCCGGCCCGCGTCGCCGCCGCCGGACACGCGGAAGCGCCCGTGCCGACGGACACCCCGCGGCGGCGCGGGCCGAGGGTCGCCGCCCCCTCCCTCCGCCGGCCTTGAAAGCCGTGCACGGGCTGTCGCCCGCGCACGGCATCGATTGGGTGTCCTCTAGGGCAACTCAGCCCCGCGGGCGGCGCAGCATCGCCAGCGCGCCCAGGGAAACGAGAGCCAGCGACGCCGGCTCGGGGATGACCACGAGCAGTTGATCAGCAGGCAACGCGACGTTCGACAGCCGGACCTCGTCGATCGTGCCGGTGAAAGGCGATCCACCCGTTGCGGTGGCGCCGATCGTGAAAGGCCCAGTCGAGTTATGGATACCGTTGGGCACGTCGTTACCACTGTACGCGTGACTTGCGAGGCTCCCGCCGTCGGTGATGTTCTGGAGATAGACAGTCACGGCATTGTTGGGAACGTCGACGACCATCGCGGTGTAGTAGACCTTATCGGGACTCACCGTGAGCGAGGTGTTCAACGTTCGGTTTCCTTGGTTGCCACCCGTGGGGGAGAGATGGACGCGGATCACGTTTTCCGCGACAGCGATGAAATAACTTCGCTGGTTAACGTCTGGATTACCCCCACTGTATTGCTGGCCCGCAATGATGCGGGTTCCAGTGGTGGCCGCTGCATTGAAGTAGGCTTCCAGCGTGAACGTGTTGCTGGTGAACGCGCTGTTGTCCGCGGCCGACAGCCAGTTGCTGCCGCTGAAGCTGCTGGCGCTGGCGTTGGCTTCGCCGGTCTGCGGGATGACGGACGGGAATCCGGTTGCCGCGGCTTGCGTCACGCCGCCGTTGTTTGTCAGCGTGTGCCCGTTGCCCGACGAATCGGCCAGGTGGCCCGGGTCATTCTCGAAGCGCCAATGCGCGACGGTGTCCGCCTCGACGGCGAACGGCGCGGCCAGCGATGCCAGGATCGACAGCAGAGTGAGCTTTCGAAGCACGTGAGACCTCCTTCATAAAGGGACAGCGGACCAGGCTGGCCGACGCGCCTACCGCGGCGGGCCGACCGTTTCACCAGGGTTCAGCACGAAAGGCACGACCACCGGGGGGATCGCCGCCTCGGGGTCGCCCATCCGCGTACACAGCATCGCCACGGCCTCTTCGGCGAAAGCGCGGCGATCCACCTGCATGGACGAGATCATCAGCCCCAGGTCGTCACACGGCCCGGCGCTGAAGGTCATCACGGACAGGTCGTCCGGCACGCGGAGGCCTTCCAGCGCGGCGGCGTGCATGAGCGGCACCGCCACGCGCCGGCCGAAGCTGATGACCGCCGTCGGCCGGTCGGTTCCGCGGAGCAGCTCGCGCAGGGCCGCGACGTAACCGGCCCGCGGGACGGGGCCGGGCGCGGCGAGCACCTGCGGCGACAGCCCCGCCGCCGACATGCCATCGAGGTAACCCTGTAGCCGCTCCCGCCGCTGGTACGTGGCCGATTGCTCGGCCTCAACGGGCCACAAGGCGGGGCCGACGTAGGCGATGCGCTCGTGCCCGAGGCCGCGCAGGTGGTCCACCATCTCCGTCGCGGCCTCCCGCTCGGCGTAGTAGACGCAGTTGTGCTCGTGCGGCTCGTTGATCCACACGCACGGCACCCGCATCTCGTGGAGCAACCGGTCGCGACCAGACGCGGGCAGGCCTGCCGAGCGGCTGATCAGCAGGCCATCGGCCATCCAGTCGCGAAAGATCGACGGCAGCTCGTCGCCCCGCGCCAACGCGGCGTCGGGAACCCGCCCGAGCAGCATGTGCAGCTTGCGGTCTTCCAACGCGTACTGGAGCCCTTCGAGCAGCCGTTCGAGGACGATCCCGGTCTCGCCATTCATGGACAGGAGCACCGCCACGGTGTTGAAGCGCCCCCGGCGGGTCGCGCGGGCGGCGCCGTTCGCGCGGTAGCCCCGCTCCCGCGCCACCTGCAGGATCCGCTGCTTCAGGTCGGATCGGACGTAACCCGTATCCGACAGGGCGCGCTGGACCGTCGGCTGGCTGACGCCGACGAGTTTGGCGAGGTCGTATTGGGTGAGAACGCTCTGTGTGGCCATGTGGGTTCGAAATCTGATTTCGAACTCAGAATACCCTCGAAACCTTCCACCGCAAGTGCCGACCGCCGAATTTAAAGCCGATTGCTACCGTGCGGCGCTACCGCTTGTCGAAGTGCAGCTCGAGGTAGCGCGCGATGTAGTCGATGATGCTCGACGCTTCCGGAATGTCCGGGTTGGACGTGTGGCCCATCGGCTCGAACCGCATGCCCTTGAAGCGACGGACCGCCTCGTCCAGCGGCAGGCCATACTGCATCGCCAGCGAGAACGCCCGGCAGAACCCCTGGAGCAGGCCCGAGAGCGTCGAGCCCTCTTTGGCCATCTTGATGAAGATCTCGCCCGGGGTGCCGTCGGCGAACAGGCCGATCGTGAGGTACCCCTCGTGTCCCATGATCTGGAACTTGTGGGTGATCGACTCGCGGGTGCTGGGAAGCGACAGGCGCTCGGTGCTGGAGACCATGGGTTTGGGCCCCTCCGTGGGCGTAGGCGGTTGCGATTCGGGCTCGGGTGTCGGCTCGACTGTCACGCGGGAAGCCTAACGTGGCGGTCCCGCTCTGACCAGTCCCAGGGAAGCCGCGATCACCCCGGCCAGCCGGCTCCGATGATACCATCAGAGCCGTCCCGCTGCCGCACAAACCACAGCATCTGGTGTCTCTGCACGACCCCGACCCCAACCCGCAGGCCATCGTCCCCCTCCGCAAGCAACTGCTGGGGTGGTACGACGGTCACGCGCGGGTCCTGCCGTGGCGGGAACAGGATGTCGGATGTCGGGTGTCGGGTGTGGGATGTTCCAAGCCGTTGAATCCGACACTCCAGACCCCACCTGCCGCATTCCCTTACCGCGTCCTCGTCTCCGAGGCGATGCTGCAGCAGACGCAGGTCGCGACCGTCATCCCGTACTTCCGCCGGTTCCTCGACGCGTTCCCGACGGTGCAGGCCTTGGCGGGGGCGGACGAACAGCAGGTCCTGCGACTCTGGCAGGGGCTCGGCTATTACCGCCGGGCGCGAAACCTCCACGCGGCGGCAAAGGCGATCGTGGAACGATTCGACGGCCGGGTGCCGGACACCGTGGAGGACCTGCTCACGCTCCCGGGTGTGGGGCGATACACGGCCGGGGCGGTGGCGTCCATCGCGTACGGCCGGCGGGCTCCGATCCTCGACGGCAACGTCATCCGCGTGCTCAGCCGGTGGTTCCTGGTCGACCAGCCGGTCGACGCCACGCCGACGAAGGCCCGTCTGTGGGAACTCGCGGCGCGGGTGGTGCCCGAGGATCGTCCGGGCGACTTCAACCAGGCGATGATGGAACTGGGCGCGCTGATCTGCGTGCCGCGGGAGCCGAAGTGCCTCGTGTGCCCGGTGGCGTCGCTGTGCGAGGCGCGGCGTACGGGGCGGCAGGGGGAGGTGCCGATCGCGGCGAAGCGGGCGGCCCGGCGGGCGGTGAAGCACGAGACGGTCGCGATCCGTAAGGGCGACCGCTACCTCTTCGAGCAGCGCCCGGCCGCGGGCCTGTGGTCGAACATGTGGCAACTGCCCACCCGCGAGGCGGGCACGGGCGATCTGGCCGCCTGGGTACAGGAACGCTTCGGGCTTGTCGTGTCGAAGCCGAGACCGCTCGGCCGGTTGCAGCACGCCACGACGCACCGCGACATCGCGTTCACGATCCGGATCGCCGAGGTGACTTCCGGCCGCCTGAGACGCGGCACCGGCGAATGGCGGCTGCTCGACGCGATCGACGACCTGCCCCTGTCGAAACCGCAGCTCCGCGCCGTGGCGATGCTGCGCCAAGTCGTTTAGCGGGAGCACCGAAGGTGCCCGAGGGAATGGGGCGCCTGCGGCGCACCCGCGAAACAGGCGCAGTCAGCGCACGCCCAAGCGTTGGCGGAGCAGTTGGGCGCGGGCGACGCGGCGGAGGTTGGGTTCCATCGCGCAGCCGGTGATCCGCTGGAGGTGGGCGGGCTGCGTCACGAGGAAGAGTTCGTTGAGCGTGCGGAGGTCGACGGTGTTGATCCGGCCGAGGTTGACGCCCATGCGGAGGTGGGACAGGAGTTGCAGGACCTCATCAGTGCCGATGGTGCGGGCGTGGGTCAGCAGGGCCCAGGCGCGCCAGATCTTGTCATCGAGCTGGGCCTCCCGCTGGCGGAGCAGCGCCTGCCGGGCCTGCTGTTCGTAGGCGATGATCTGCGGCACGACGGTGTGCTGGAAGTCGGCCATGATCTCCTGATCGCTCTTGCCGAGCGTCGTCTGGTTGGAGATCTGGTAGAGGTCGCCCAGGGCCTCGGACCCCTCGCCGAAGAGGCCGCGGACGGCGAGGTGCAGCTCCTTGGCGGCCTTGCGGACCTTTTCGATCTCGCCGGTGAGCTTGAGGGCGGGCAGGTGGAGCATCACGGAGATGCGGATGCCCGTGCCGACGTTGGTGGGGCAGGCGGTGAGGTAACCGAAGCGGCGGTTGAAGGCGAAGTCGAGGCGTTCCTCGAGGACGTCGTCGATGCGGTCGATCTGGTCGTAGGCCTCTTCGAGCTGCATGCCCGACCGGAGGACCTGCATGCGGAGGTGGTCCTCCTCGTTGACCATGATGGCGAAGGTCTCGTCCTCGCCGATGGCGACCCCGCGGGGGACTTCGTCCGAGGCGGCGGCGTGCTGGCGCGAGATCAGGTGCCGCTCCACCAGGAGCTGGCGGTCGAGTTCCGGGCTGTCGGCGAGGCCGACCCAGATCACGTTGTCCGCGATCCGGCCGGACATGATCTGACGCTTACACGCTTCGAGCACCTCGTACCGCTGGCGGCGATTGGCCTTGGCGACGAACGGGAAGCCCGCGAGGTTGCGGGCGTACCGGATCCGGCTGGAGATCACGATGTCGCTGTGAGGCCCGGCGCCGCGGAGCCACTCCCCGGCACGCTGGGTGATGTCGCGGAGCGTCAAGCTTCGGCCTCCTCGTGGCGGCGGATGTCGTCGCGGAGGCGAGCGGCGAGCTCGTAGTCCTCGGCCGCCACCGCCTCGTCGAGCCGACGCCGGAGCCGACCCAGCAGCAGTTGGCGGTGTTCCCCCGTGCCCGCGCGGCGGGGCGCTTTGCCGACGTGGTGCGTCCCCCCCTCGTGTGCCCGCTCGAGCAGCGGCGACAGCGGGCCCTCGAACGCCTTGTAGCAGCTCGGGCAGCCCAGGAGGCTCTGCTCCCGGAACTTGGAGAACGTCAACCCGCACTCCTCGCACCGCACATCGGTCGTCGCCAGGCCCACGCCGCCGGTCTGAAGCTTCACGAAGTTCGTCAGCAGTTGGCTGATGTTCTCGTGCGACCCCTTGCCCGCCAGCCCGGCCTCGGCCGTGTGCAGGTCACACAGGTGCATCTCGATCTTCTGACCCTTCTGGATCTCGACCGAGTGGTACGTCGCGGGCCGATTGCACTTGTCGCACTTACGTCTCACCGGCGCTCCCTCTCGTGGGACGGGCGATTCTAGGGCCGACCCCAGGGGTGTTCAACGATTCAGCGGCCCATCTTGTCCGTTGACAAAGGGTGACCAAGGCGGCGACGTGATCGGGAAACGCGGAGAGGGGAATGGACGTGGCAGGGCTCGAACCTGCAACCTTCGGTTCCGTAGACCGATGCTCTATCCAATTGAGCTACACGTCCATCGACCCGGTCGCAGCGAGCCGCGGCCGGCGGAGCAGTGTAGCAGGTCCGTCCCGTCGTTCAATCGCACCCGCGCGGTGGCGGCGGGGGCCGGCCTTTGAGGGCCGCGCGCGGCCGGTTACCGGACCCGTTCCATCACCGCCTGCAGGTCCGTCCACACCTTCTCGCGGTTCTCGCGGGTGTAGTTCCGCAGCACGTACGCGGGGTGGAACGTGGGCATGACCGGGATGTGGGGCACGACGCCGGTGAACTCCCGCCACTGGCCGCGGATGCGGGTGATGCCTTCGTTTGTGTCGAGCACCCGCTTCGTCGCCGGGCCGCCGAGCGTCACGATCGCCTTCGGCCGCACCGTCTCGATCTGCCGGCGGAGGTAGTCCCAGCAGGCGTCGGCCTCGAGCACGGCGGGCGTGCGGTTGTCCGGCGGGCGGCACTTCACCACGTTGGCGATGAACACCTCGTCCCGCTGGAACCCCATCGCGTTGATCATCTTCTCGAGCAGGTTCCCCGATCGCCCGACGAACGGCCGGCCGGCTTCGTCCTCGTCCTGCCCCGGCCCCTCGCCGATGAACATCACGCTCGCGTCGGGGTCTCCCTCGCCGAAGACGGTGTTGGTCCGGCTGGCGTGCAGGCCGCACTTGGTGCAGCCCTTGACCTCGTCCTGGTCCATCGTCTGGAGGACGCGGAGCTTGGTCGCCCGGTCGAGCGGCTTGCCGGCGGGGGCGGGTTTGAACAGCGGGACGCCCGGCGGGGCGCCGGGGTCCGCCGCGGGCGGGGCGGCAGGGGGGCGGCGGGAGACGGGTGCCGGGGGCATGGCCGCCGGCGTCACGGCCGCCGCCTGCTCGGCGACGGCGCCCATGGGCAGGGCATCCACACCCAGCAGGGCGTCGGTCTGCACGTGCTGCCGAAGGATGCGCTGGAGTCGCCGCGGGTCCATGCGGGTCAAGTTACCACACCCCCCGGACGCCGGTCCTGAGGCTGGGCGAACGGGCGGGTGCCGGTTTGACTCCGCTCCGACTCACCCGCCCCTTCGCAAACGCTCAGGGCCGGCGTGGAGCCCGCGTCCGAGAAGTGGGGGCACTTATCCGGTCTTTGACGGTTGTATGGGATCGGACGGCAGGGGCGGCCCGATGAGAGGGGCACACCCGGCCAAGGTCGGCCGGGGCCGCGAACCAAGGAGCGATTGTCATGAACGGTGAGATCAAGAGCAAGACGATTCTGGGACCCGACTGCCGCATCAGCGGCGAACTGCTGCTCGACAACGACGCGGTCATCATGGGGCAGTTCTCCGGCACGCTGCGCGTGACGGGGATGCTCGAGCTGACCGACTCGTCGGAAGTGTCGGGCACGATCATCGCGGGCACGCTGCGCCTGGCCGGCCGCGCCGAGGCGGACGTGGTGGCTGAGGACGGCGTGGAGCTGCTGCCGGGCTCGCACCTGCAGGGTCAGGTCTACACGAGCCGGCTGAACATCGTCGACGGCGCCGTGTTCCAGGGCGACGTGTGCGTCGGCCCGAAGGCGACGCAGAGCGCCGCGGACATCCTCAAGGGCGCCCCGCAGCCCCGCTCGCAGCAGGCGCCCGTGGCGGACGAGGCCGAGGAGCAGTACGACGCCGGCTACGCCGACGAGCTGGAGCACGCCGAGGAGGCGCACCAGGACGCGTCGCCGATCCGCACCAACCCCAACTCGCTCAACGCGGTGCTCCAGCGCCGCCGCCCGATGCCCAAGGTCCTGTCGCCGCGCCCGATGGCGACCAACGGCAACGGCGTCCACTGAGCCACGACCGGTTCGTGTGACAATCGCCCCTCTCCCACCCGGGAGAGGGCCCGCGCCCCCGCTCGGCGGCGCGAGCCCTCTCCCGGGCCGGGTGACGGTCGAGGGTGACACGTGTTTCCTTCCATCGGAAGTTGTTTCCCCTGAGGCAGGACGCCGACGCATGCCCCTCAAGCCGGCCCTCAGCGCGATCCACCCCCGCTCCCCGCAGCCGCGGGAGGTGCGGAAGGTGGGGTGCCCCCACTGCGGGCACCCGTTCGAGATCTCGTCGCGGGCGATGAGCGTCCGCTGCCCCGGCTGCACCCGCCCCCTCGAGTTCAAGGACCTGACCCTCCGCCAGAAGCTCGAGGGCGACATCCACACGATGGGCCGGGTGGGCATCGAAGGCCCGGGCGAGATGATCGGGCGGCTGGTCTGCGGCACGCTCACCAACGAAGGCCGTTTCGAAGGTCAGGCCATCTGCTACGGAGCCATCGAGCTCCAGGGGCAGAGCCTCACCACGGGCGAGATCTCGGCCCGCAGCCTGAAGGTGGAGAGAGGGGCCACGCTCCGCGCCCGGGCCCAGATCGGCATCAAGCAGAAGGTCTCGCCGACCGCGAGGCTGCTCTCCTACCGCCCGCTGCGCCGGATTACCCGTCGCACCCCGGGCGCCACCGCCGCGCCGCTGGCCACCATCGCGGCCAGCGCCCCCGCCACGCGCCGCATCGCCGCCCCGCCCGGAGCGGTCATCCGGCGGACCCTCGCCCGCTCGCTGCCCGCGAAAGTGCCGGCATAGCGCCCCGGCTCAACCGTTGAACAGCGTGGACAGGTGCTTCCGCGAGCTCACCCCGAGCTTGCGGTAGATGTTCTTCACGTGCACGTGCACCGTGTGAGGCGATCGGCCGAGGCGGTCGGCGATCTCCTTCTCCGTCGTCTGGCTCCGCAGGTAGCTCAGCACGTGGAGCTCGGTCTTGCTGAGCTTCGCGAGCAGCTCCGCGCTCGACGCGGGCTGGTGGACGATCTGGTTGCCGTGGACCCGGGCGCTGAGGCCGCGGGGTGAGGTTTCGCGTTCGAGGCTGCGGGCGACGACCCGGCGGAAGGCGGGCCGGAGGCGTTCGAGGGCCGCGACTTCGCTGCCGCCGAACGCGGGGCTCTCGCCGCATCGGAGCATCGCCATGACACACCAGGCCTGATCGTTGAGTCGGAAGGTGAGGCAGACGGCGTCGCGGACGCGGGTGAGCGCCTCGACCCGCCGAAACAGCCTCAGCCGCGCGTACTCCAGTTCATCGACGAGGTCGCGGGGGCGGAAGACGGCGTCCCGGACCGGCTGGCGGGCGACGAAGCCGAAGAGCGACGCGTCGTCGTCGATCCATCCACCCAGCGACTCTTCGTCGCGGCCGTCGATCCCCAGTCGGGCGCCGCAGAGGTAGCTGGCCTGAGAGACAGGAGGGCCGCCGAGGATGCGCGAGGCGGTGATGTCCGCGGCGACCGCCCGCTGCGCGAGTTGTCCTACGTGCGTGAGGGCGCCATAGAGGTCCGAATCCAGCCGAGCCAGTACCGTCGCGTCATCGAGCATCGAGCATCCCGCGTGTGTGACCCCGAGCCGCCGACCCCGTCGGCGGGCCCTCACCGCTGCGTGCCGGTCGGAAAATACCCTCCCGTCCCAGGTTCGCAAGCGGCGTGACCCGGATCGGACAACGCCAATCCGGGCGCCACGCACAACATCACTAATCCCGTGGCACCAACAGGGTTACCCTGTCTGAGACAGGTCCCGTCGGCTCGATGAACGTACGAACGAACGCCGGGGAATGCCAATCGGCCCGGCGTTCCCCGCGGTCCTCGACGCCGCGGGTGCCGGTTCCGGTAACTGGGTAAGCGCGCAGGAAAGCCCCGCCGCGCGTCCGGGTGGGATGATCAAGGGGGCGCTCAGTCGCCCCGGAAGCCGCCGACAGCGTTTTGCAGCGCCCCGGCGCCCTCCTGCAACTGGTTCGCCTGCTGGCGTGCTCGGACGGCGCTCCGGAGCGTCTCGAACCGTTCCTGCATCGCCGGCGACAGCGAGCCCTTCATCGGCTCGATCCGATCGAGGGCCTGCTCCGCGAGATCGAAGCGGTTCTCCTGCACGTACTTCGCCGCCTGCTCGAGGTGCGGACGCGCCCGCTCGATCGCCGACTGGGCCTCGCCGCCCGTCGCGGGAATCTCCTGATCCCCCGTCGGCATCTCCGGCGTCTCCGGCGCGCCCGGCATCATCGGTGCTTCCGGGATCGCGGGCATCGGCGTCTGCCCCGCCTCCGGCGCCATCGGCGGCGGCATCGGGGCGCTCGTCTCCGGCGTCGGACGCGGCGTGAGCGGGGTCTCCCGCTGCGGCTCCTGCTCCTGCCCGCACCCGATCAGGGTGAATGATCCAGCCAACAGCAACGCAGCAAGTGTGTGACGCATCGTGCCTCCAGTCCCCACGGTTCCCCTATCGTAGCGCCTGTCACGGGCCCTCGGCGATCAGCCGATCCACGAGTTCCCGCACCGGCACGGTCGCGAACGTCGTCGCCACCGTGCTCATCGCGTACGGGATGGTCAGCACGCCGTCGTGGACCATCGCCCCGCACGAGTACACCACGTTGGGCACGTACCCGTCCCGCTCGTTCTCGTCCGGCACGATCAGCGGCTCGCGCAACCGGCCGAGGACCCGCGACGGGTCGTCCTTGTCCAGCAGCATCGCCCCGATGCAGTACCGCCGCACCGGCCCGACGCCGTGCGTCAGCAGGATGAACCCCGCGTCGGTTTCGACCGGCGAGCCGCAGTTGCCGATGCGGGTCAGTTCCCACGGTTCCCGCGGCACTTCCAGGACCCGGCCCTCGTACCAGAAGTGGACGTTCTCGCTCTGGAGGAGAAAGAGGTTCTCGCCATCCCCCCGGCCGACGCAGTAGTACCGCCCGTTGATCCGCCGGGGGAACATCGCCATGCCCTTGTCCCGCGCGTGCGGGCCGTTGAGCGTCGAGACGTGGAACGTCTGGAAGTCCGCGGTCTCCAGGAGCATCGGCATCCGCCGGCGGCCGTCCCACGCGGTGTAGGTCCCGTAGTACACGCACCGGCCGTCGTCCTCCATGAACCGCACCAGCCGCAGGTCCTCCATCCCCTGCGTCTCGACCACCGTCGCCGGCAGGATGACGATCTCGCCCGGGCGGGTGTCGGCGGGGAACTGCAGCGTGTAGTTCGCCTCGCAGAGCCACCGCATGTCCCGGACCACCGCCGCAAAGGCCGGCTCCCGCTCGGCCCGATCCACGAACGCCGCGAGGCGGTCGTCGAGTTGCGCGCGGGTGAACCGCTCGGGCAGGGGGGTGAGGAGCTGTTCCGCCACCTCCGCCGTCCCGCCGATCTCGAGCAGCCGCCGCTCGAAGAGCGCCTTGTCGTAGAGCTTGTCGGGCCGGACCTGCCCGGTGTGCGCGAAGCGGGGCGGGGCGTCGAAGTGCAGGTCCCCATCCTTGTCGATGATGCCCCGGCGGAAGACGATCGAGGAGACGTGCCCGTCGCCGGTGGCGCGGAGGCTGACCAGGAACCGCACCGCCCCCTCGGGCAGGTCGCGCTGGTTGGGGTGGGGGACGATCGCGGGGTTGAACAGCGCCGCGCTCTCGATCGAGTACTCGAGGGTGAAGTACGCGCCGATGAGCAGTTGCCGGCTGGGGGAGAGTTCGCCGGCGTCGCCGATGAGCGGCCGCACCCGCTCGTAGTGGGACCGCATGATCTCTTCCCAGTCCCGGTGGCGGGCGCCGAAGAGCGTGACGGTCTCGTCGAGCGCCCGCCGCACCGCGTCCTCGTCGAGCGAGAGCACGCGTTCGAGAATCGGCCTGGCCTGCTCCGGCCCGTCGGTTTCGAGGAAGCGGGCGATGACGCGCCGGTCATCGGAGACCAGCTTTTCCGGGCGGCGCGTCACGTGCAGGGCGGGGCGCCTCTTTTTCGA
Source organism: uncultured Phycisphaeraceae bacterium (assembly GCA_964555075.1). Lineage (GTDB taxonomy): Bacteria > Planctomycetota > Phycisphaerae > Phycisphaerales > Phycisphaeraceae > CAZKRE01. Next base: position 13,512 of record CAZKRE010000027.1, on the reverse strand, counting down.
CATCGCTGTGATGACCTCCGGGGACGGGCAGGCCACTATACGCCGCTGCCACAGCTCGGGGCGGCGCCGGCGGGCTACACCGCGCCGGCGTGGGACCCCGCGGCGTCCGGCGGCTCCTGCCGCAACCCGCTGCCCCGCACGAGCCCCGCCGCCATGCCCACGCCCAGCACGCACCCCGCCACCCCCGCCGAGGCGAAGTGGATCGGCAGGGTCCAGGCGAACCCGTGCAGGCTCCCGCCGTACGCGCCGGCCAGCAACGGGTCCGCCGAGCCGTACTCGAGCCAGGTCTTGATGTACCCGTACCCCGCGAGCAGCAGGGGGCTGATCAGGATCGGGCCCACGTGCGGCGCCGGCGACACCACCTGCGCGATCATCGCCCCGACCAGGAACGCGAACACCAGCGAGCCGAGCACCTGCCCGATGTCCCAGCTCCGGAGCATCAACTGGCAGATCACGCCCGCGATCCCCGCGCAGAGGGCGGCGGTGAGCAGCGAGCGCGTATCCCGGAACCCCGCCAGAGGCGAGGCGACCGTCGCGCGGGGCTCGCTTACGAGCCACGGCAGCCGCTGCCGGATCGGGCCGCGCCACCGTGCCGTCAGCCACACCACCAGGCCCAGGAGCGCGAACCACACGACCGTCTCGAAGAGCAGGGGCAGGTAGCCCGCCGGGGTGGCGTGCCAGAGGAACGGCAGGCTGCCGCCCCCGGCCGCGGCGAGGAACATGAGCGACGCCGCGAAGGTGAACGCCGCGGCGAGCGGCGTGCCCACCGCCCCCGCGATCACCGCCAGCCCCATCGCCACCAGCCCGGCGAGGATCGCGAGGATCAGCCCCACCACCGGCCCTGCCGCCGCGTGGATCAGGCGGACGCCGCCCGCCCCGTCCGTCGGCAGCAGCCCGGGCGCGGCCCGCATCCAGACGAGCCCGCCGATGACGACGGCGGCGGTGATCAGCAGGCGTTGGCGGAGCGGTGGCAGCACGGCGGAGAATGTAGCAGCCCGCCGCGGGGGTGTCGCCGCGGCGCGGGCGGTTACGCCGCCACCCAGTCGAGCAGTTGCGGCGCGAAGTAGCTCACGATCAGGTCCGCGCCCGCGCGCCGGATCGCCAGCGTGTGCTCCGTCGCCGCGGCCCGCAGGTCGATCCACCCCCGCTCCGCCGCGGCGTGGAGCATCGCGTACTCCCCGCTGACGTGGTAGCCCGCCACCGGCACGTCCGTCGCCTGCCGAACCTGGTGGAGGATGTCGAGGTACGCCACCGCCGGCTTGACCATCACCATGTCCGCGCCCTGCCCGAGGTCGAGCGCGAGCTCCGTCCGCCACTCCCGCGACCGGCGGGGGTCCATCTGGTACCCCTTCCGGTCGCCGAACTTCATCCCCCCCTCGCCCGCTTCCCGGAACGGGCCGTACAGCTCCGACGCGTATTTCACGGCATAACTGAGGATCGGCACGCCCGCGTGGCCCCCGCCGTCGAGCGCCCCGCGGACCGCCGCCACCTGCCCGTCCATCATGCCCGACGGCGCGACGACGTCGATCCCCGCACGCGCCTGCGCCACGGCCGCGACGCCCAGGTTCGCGAGTGTCGCGTCGTTGTCCACGCGGCGGTCCGCCCCGAGCACGCCGCAGTGGCCGTGGGACGTGTACTCGCAGAAGCACAGGTCGCCGTACAGCAGCACCGGGAGCCCCGCCTCCCGCACCGCCGCCGCCAGGCGCTGCACCGGCGCGTCGGGCGACGCGGCGAAGGAGCCGGCGTCATCCTTCTTCGCCTCGGGCGTGACGCCGAAGAGGAGGAACTGCGCGAGCCCGCGGTCCGCGAGGCGGCGGATCTCCTCCAGCGCCCCCGGGACGGGCCACTGCGTCACGCCCGGCATCGACGCGACCGGCTTCGGCGCGTCCGCGAGCGTCACGAACAGCGGGTAGACCAGCGAACGCCGCGGCAGCGAAACATCGGCGAGCGCCTCGCGGAGGATCGGGTTCGCTCGCAGCCGGCGGGGCCGCCTGGGATCGGGGGGGGCGGTGGGGGGCATGGTGGGCGTGATCTTAAGCGTTGCCCCGGGGACGGGAGGGCGGACCCCGGCGTGCCGGCCATTAGGGATATCCCTTTTGATCCCGGTTCGGGGGTTGACACGGGCGTGACTCTGGGTAGACTGATTGTCGCAGTCGAGAACCCCGTTCGGAGGTTCTGGCTGGGCCGGTTGCGGAATCGTCACCCAAGGTTTCGACTCGGTGTAGAAAGGCTTCGGTCCGTTGTACGTCGAGTCGTCACTCCCGCCCGCTTTCCCGCCTGTGGTGCAGAGCAGTAACGCACAAGCTAGCCAAGGTCGGCAAACACAAGTTACTTATTTGGGCGAGCGTTTCGCCCTGTATTGTTACGTGTCATTCGGTTGAGGTACTGGCCGTTCGTCGCCCCATCCACCCGCGTCTGTCACCAACGCCGGACCGGGCGACACAACTTGAAGGGGGTGCCTCCGTCCGTGATCGGGCGGGCACAGTCCCGAGGCCGCATGACGCGTCGGTTGGTTGGATCGGTTGGTTTCCACACCCCCGTTAGGAGCGTTGGATATGAAGACTCGCAAGGGTTTCACCCTCATCGAACTGCTCGTGGTGATTTCGATCATCGCGCTGCTCATCGGCATCCTGCTGCCCGCCCTCAGCGCCGCCCGCCGCACGGCCCGGCAGATGCAGAACAACACCCAGCTCCGCGGCATCCACCAGGCCATGGTGATGTTCGCCCAGGGCAACAAGAGCAAGTTCCCCGGCCTCGACGGGAACAACCGGATCGTCGCGAACAACACCTCGACCACCGCCGGCACGATGAACAGCGGCTCGGGCGCGACGGTCGAAGGCCGCACCGCCATCCTGCTCGGCGGCAACTACTTCACCGGCGACTACGCCATCAGCCCGTCCGAGACGGCCACGGCGTGGACCAGCGGCACGGTGACCAGCAGGATGATGTCGTACGCAATGCTCCAGCTGTCGGATGACGCTGCACCGCAGGACCTTGTTCCCACCGGCAATCACCAGGGGCGTCGCACCGAGTGGAGCGAGACGCTCAACACCGAGGCGGTCGCGATCTCCGACCGCAACAAGGGAACCGGCAACGGGGCTTCCGAGGCCTTCAGCGTCCACACCGCGGCCGGTGACGGCTGGCGTGGCGGTGTCGCGTACAACGACAACCACGTCGTCTTCGAGAGCACCCACACGCTGACCAC
>CAZKRE010000027.1:0-10207 GCA_964555075.1 uncultured Phycisphaeraceae bacterium | reverse complement strand
CCGCAACTTCGCGGCGGGGTCGCGGCCTGTCAGGATCGAGTACACCGCGCCTCCCTCGCGCAGGTGCCTCCGGATGTACCACCCCAGCGCCTTGGCGTGGTCCTCGCACTCCACCGGGACGACGTGACACCGCTTCGCCCACAGCCCGCCGGGGCGCGGCGTCGGGTGCTCCTGTCGATGCGTGTGCGAAGCGTGCTTCTTGAGGATGCCCACGAGGTGCCGCGGCCACGGGCTCCGGCCGTCGCGCAGCGCGTTCGCGTCGACGAGTTTCGGAACGGGGTGACCGAGCTCGATCAGCGTCTGGATCTCCCGCGGCTCGAACCGCGCAAGCAGGTGGAAATGCGTTGCGGTGACGACGAGGTCCGCCCACGGCAGCCCCATGCGGTCCAGCCGCTCGCCCATCGCCCGGCACGCCAGGTTGCGCTCCGCCGGGTCCAGCAGCACCGCGTCGCGCGTCATCGCCTGCCGGGCCTGCTCATGGAGGAACCGGTACGCCCCGGGCGGGGGCGGGTGCTTGTAGTCGCCCTCGATGTGTTGTCGGTGGCGCCAGGTGCGGAAGCCGCGGGGATCGCCGTAGGGCCACGTGCCGTAGGTGTTGCCGACGCAGTGGTACCAGAAGCGCCAGGGGAGGCCCATGAGCGGAATGTACCGCGCGGGCCCCGTAACGCCGAGGGATCGCCATCCCTCGGCGTTGCCCGCGGTTTGACGCCGCACCCGCGATGCGGTAATTCTACGCGATGGAACCCCACCCCAAGATCATCGGCGACGCGATCACGTTTGACGACGTGCTCCTCGTTCCCGCACGTTCGGACGTCATCCCCGCCCAGACCGACACCTCCACCCGGCTCACCCGGCGGATCACGCTCAACATCCCGCTGCTCTCGGCGCCGATGGACACCGTCACCGAGTCCGCCCTCGCGATCGCGCTGGCGCAGGAGGGGGGGCTGGGCGTCATCCACAAGAACCTCTCCATCGAGCGGCAGGTCCGCGAGGTGATCAAGGTCAAGCGGTCCGCCAACGGCGTGATCGTGGACCCGGTCATCCTCCCGCCCGACGCCCCCGCGGGTCAGGTCCGGGAGGTGATGCGCGAGCAGCACATCTCCGGCGTCCCGATCACGGAGGACGGCCAGGCGTCGGGCCGGGTCGTCGGCATCGTGACCCGCCGCGACATGATGTTCCTCGGCAACGACAGCACCCCGGTCCGCGACGTGATGACCAAGGACCGGCTGGTCACCGGGCCGCCGGAGACGACGCTCGAGCAGGCCGAGCGGATCCTCAACGAGAACAAGGTGGAGAAGCTGCTGCTCGTGGATCGGCAGGGCCGGCTGACGGGCCTGATCACGATGCGGGACATCCTGAAGATGGCGCAGTTCCCGCTGTCCTGCCGCGACAGCCGGGGCCGCCTGCGGGTGGGGGCCGCGGTGGGTGTGAACCACCTGGACCGGGTCGAGGCGCTGATCAAGGCGGAGGTCGACGTGCTGATCGTCGACTCGGCGCACGGCCACAGCCGCAACGTGATGGACACCATCCGCACGATCAAGAGCCGGCACGACATCGACGTGATCGCGGGCAACGTCGCCACGGAGGAGGGGGCGCGGGACCTGATCGCCTGCGGCGCCGATGCCGTGAAGGTCGGCATCGGGCCGGGCTCGATCTGCACGACCCGCGTCGTGTCGGGGGTCGGGGTCCCGCAGGTGACGGCGATCTTCAACGCCGCCCGCGCGGCGAACGACGCCGGGATCCCCATCATCGCGGACGGCGGCATCCGCCACTCGGGGGAGATCACCAAGGCGATCGCGGCGGGCGCGTCCTGCGTCATGCTCGGGTCGCTCTTGGCGGGCCTCGACGAGTCGCCGGGCGAGATGGTCATCCACATGGGCCGCCGCTACAAGGCGTACCGGGGCATGGGCAGCGAGGGCGCGATGATGGCCGGCTCCGCCGACCGCTACAGCCAGCAGGTGCCCCAGGCCTCGAGCGACACCGGGCGGTTCGGCGGGCGCGGCGGCCGGGGACGCGATGGCAACGGCCGGGGCAAGCTCGTCCCCGAGGGGGTCGAGGGCCGCGTCCCGTACCGCGGGCCGCTCTCCGACTTCGTCTTCCAACTCGTCGGCGGCCTGCGGGCCGGCATGGGCTACTGCGGCGCCCAGACCGTCGACCACCTCCGCGAGCACGGCCGCTTCGTCCGCATCACCGGCGCGAGCGTCACCGAGAACCACCCGCACGACATCACGATCACCAAGGAAAGCCCGAACTACACCGTCGAGTACCGCGGCGAGGACGTGGGGCGATAGCCATGCGGCCCGTGGTCCCGGCCGTGTCGGTCGTCACCCTCGCCTTCCCCCCGAGATCCGGGGCGAGGCCGACGCGGCCCAGCGCATCCCCCTCACGCGGGCTGCTGGCGGACGTGGGCGTTCTGACGCCGTGAGGCGCCCCGGGGGAAGGTCCGCTTGACCGCGCTCGCCGGTTGTCGTAGTCTTTTCGGCTCGCCCCAGCCAGGCGAGCATGACGGGCTCGTAGCTCAGTTGGCTAGAGCACTCCGCTGATAACGGAGAGGTCGCGTGTTCGAGTCACGCCGGGCCCATTTCAGGATTCTGCGCTTCACCTTTCTCGGCACCTAGCATCGTGTGATGCCCACGATCCACACGATCGGCCACTCGACGCGGTCACTGGATGAACTGCTCGACCTCCTCGCCGCTCATGGCGTGGAGGGCATCGCCGACGTCCGCCGCTTCGCGGGCTCGCGGCGGCTGCCGCACTTCAACACCGAGCACCTGGCGGCGGAGTTGCCGAAGCGGGGCTTCGTGTATCGGCCGTTCGCGGCGCTGGGCGGGCGGCGAAGGGCCGCGCCGGATTCGCCCAACGCCGGCTGGCGCAACGCCGGCTTCCGCGGGTACGCGGACCACATGCAGAGCGACGAGTTCCTCGGCGGGCTCGCGGCGCTGATGGAGGAGGCCCAGGCGACGCCGCTGGCGATGATGTGCGCCGAGGCCGTGCCCTGGCGGTGCCACCGCTCGCTCGTGGGCGACGCGCTCCTGGTCCGCGGGTGGACGGTGCTGGACATCATGAGCCGGACGCAGGCGAAGCCGCATCAGCTCACGCCGTTCGCGAAGGTCGACGGCACGCGGATCACCTACCCGCCCGAGGGCGTGTTGCCGGGCCTCGGTTGAGCCCGGCGTGGGGGGCGGCGGCGCTAGACTCCGCGGTGGAGACGGACGCCGTGCGGGAATCGGTTCGGCGGCTCGCGACGGCGGGGAACGCGGCGGCGCTGGCGGTGTTGTGCGTGCTGGTGGCGGCGTGGCCGCGGCTGTTCGAGCCGGGGCCGATGGCAACGGCCGGGGCGGGCGACCTGTCGCCCGCGCTCCAGATCGGCCCGGAGCGTCCGGAGGGGGTGCTGCTGATCGTCGTGGACGGGCTGCGGCTGGACACCGCGCGGGATGCGGGAGTCATGCCGGCGCTGCACGCGCTCGCGGGCGGGGAGGTGGCCGAGGCGCGGGTCGAGGCGATCATCCCGTCGACGCTGTCGGGCATCCGGGCGATGGTGGAGGGGGTCACGCCGCCCGCCGGCGCGGCGCTCCTGGACCTGTGGAGCCCGCCTGCGAGGGCGGGCGGCATCCTCGAGGCGGTGGCGGGGGGCGGTGGCGGCGTCGCGGTGGCGGGGCCGCGGCTTTGGATGGATCTCTATGGCAGATGGGTCGACGCGGCAGCGATCGAACCGTTCGGCAGCCGCGCCGACGCGGGCGTCGCGACCGCCGCGGAGGCGTGGCTGCGGCGGGGTGAGCATCGACTGGTGATCGCGCACCTGGGCGCGCTCGACTGGGCCGCCCACGAGCACGGCCCGGGCTCCGCCGCCTACCGCTCGGCCGCGGCGGCGGCGGACGACGCGATCCGCCGGCTGGCGTCGGCGGCGGGGGAGCGGTTCGCGGTGCTCGTCACCTCCGACCACGGCACGACGTCCCAAGGCGGTCACGCCGGCGCCGAGCCATCGGTCACCCGGGTCCCACTGGTGCTGCGCTGGCGCGATGCGCGGCTGTCCGGGCGGTGGCGGCAGACGGACACGGCGGGGCTCGTGGGGACGCTGCTGGGCGAGCGGTTCGAGCCGCCGGTGACGCCGCGGGCGGAACTGTCGCCCGTGAGCGTGGCGCTGGCGTCGGGGGCGGTGGTCGCGGCGTGCTTTATCATCGCGGCGGCGGCGACGTCGATGGAGAGCGTCGGCTCGCTCTCGTTCGTGCTGAACGCCTCTCTGTGGGCGGCGCTGGTCACGGCCTTCATCTGGCCGCCGCTCGGGGCGGGGCTCGCGATGGGGATGCTCCTCTATGCCTCGCGGGTGGCCGGGGGCGGTGTCGTCTGGCTGGTGCCGGCACTCGCGGCGGGGGTGGCGGGCGGGGGGATGCGGCTCCTGTCGCTGGAGGGGTGGCTGGCGGCGGCGGTCTGCGCCGCGGTGGTCGCACTCGCGGCCGGTGGGGGGGCGTGGCGGCTGGCCGTGAGGGCGATGCGGACGTGGGTGGCCGACGGGGCGACGCTGCTCCCGCTCCTGGCGGTCTCCGCGCTCGTCGTGGGATGGCGCGGCGCGGCGGGCGTCGTGGCGAGCTTCCTCGTCGCGCGGCTCGTGCTGGCGGCGGCGGGAGACCGGCGGCCGGCGGTGCTGGCGACGGGCGGCGCGGCCCTCTCCCTCGGGATCGCCGCGGGGCACGGCCTTGCTGGGGAGGGGGTGAGCCTGTCGAGCATCCCCGTGCGCGGGGCGGTCGGCCTCCTCGCGCTGCCGGGCGGAGTCGCATGGACCGTGCTGGCGGTCACGGCGGCACAGCTCGCGCCGGCTCTCGCCGCGGCACGCGGCGCGGCGCCGCTGCTGGCGGGGCGGCCGCCGCGGGTGACGGGGCTCCTCCTCGCGGGGGTCGCAGCGGTGTGCGTGGCGCAGGCCGCGTTCGGCGCGTCGGTGCTCCTCCTGAGTGATGCCGTCGCGGCGCAGGCGCTGGGGCTCGGGCTGCTGCTGCGGGGTTCGTGGGAAGCTCTGGCGCTGGCGATGGGGGTCGCGGGGTTCCTGTCGCTGGAGGCGCGGCTTAGCCGAGCCACCACCACAGCGTCGCCAGCTCCGCCGCGAGCCCGCCGGCCACGAGGTACGCGACGCGCCACCGCGACGTCGCCGCCGCTCGCGTCGCCCTCACGGGGACCATCCGCAGTTGCGGTTCCGCCGTCGCCGCCAGCGCCTCAGGCCGCACCCCCCGACGCGCCTGGTCCTGCACGATCGCGATCGTGAGGTTCGCCTCGAACGGCGACAGCCCCGCCGCACGCCCGACCTTCAGCAGCGCCTCCCGCCGCTCGGGCGGCAGCACCGCCCCCTGCAGGTTCTCCGCCGTCCGCAGCGCGAGCACCCAGCGCGGGTCGAGCGGGTTGGTCACGGCCGACGCCGGAGTCGGAACCCTCGCCGCGGGTCGCGCCCGCGGCACGCGCGGCACCCGCGCGGCCGGCGCGGCGGGGGCGGCCGCGTGGGGTTGCGACGGCCGCTCGTCCACCTCCGTCCCCACGAGCCTCAGCCGCGGCCGGTCGTCCTGTCGCCTCGCCCCGCGGCGCGGCGCCGCCATCGCCTGCACCCGTCGTCGGGCGTCCGCCAGCACGTACTCGGCCTGGGTCCAGGGGGTGTCCGGTGCCATGGGCTGCTTCCGCCGAACCGCGCACAATCTGCGCTCGGCTCCCTGAAGCTTAGCACCGTTTCGGACGAAGGCGAACTCGAATGATCAGTGATCAGCGGCCGGTCAGGAGCCCGGCTTCAGCGGCTCGCAGAGGCGGATCTGCACCTTCCGGAACGCCGGGCCCCGGTGGCGGGTGATCAGCTCCTGCTGCAGCCCCCCGCGCAGCAGCCGGTCGAGCTCGTACACCCGGGCGCTCGAGTCCGCCGCCACGTGCAGCGTGCCCCGGTTGAGGCTCACCAGCCGCGTGTGGACCGCCAGCTCGGGGGGCACGAGCTCCTGCCACAGCTCCACGAGCGACTGGAGCTGCTTGTGCGGCCGGGCGACCTGCTTCTGGAACTGGTCCTTCAGGAACCCCAGCGACGTGTCCTTCTCCCGCCAGACGCGGTGCCGGCGGAGCTGGTCGAGGTGCGACTGGCGCGGATCGGGGGGCGTGGCGGGCACGCGCCCATCTTACCCGGGCCCCCGCCGGCCTCCCGACCGCCCCCGCCCCGTATCATCCCGCCCATGAACGTGATCCTCCTCGGGTACCGCGGCAGCGGGAAGACCAGCGTCGGGAAGAAGCTCGCCAGTCAGCTCTGGAAGCAGTTCGTCGACATCGACGCCGAAACCCGGAAGCGGTTCGGCGGGCGGACCATCGCCGAGATCTGGGCCGCCGAGGGCGAGCCCGCCTGGCGCGACGCCGAGGCCGCCACCCTCCGCGAGGCGATGGCCCAGCCCGACCGGGTCATCGCCCTCGGCGGCGGCACGATCATGATCGCCGGCCTCGCCGAGGAGGTGAAAGCCGCACCCGACTGCAAGCGGATCTACCTCCGCGCCGAGCCCGAAGAACTCCACCGCCGCATCGCGGGCGACACCCAGTCCGCCGCCACCCGCCCGAGCCTCACGCCCCACGGCGGCGGCGTCGAAGAGATCCGCGCCGTCCTCGCCCAGCGCGAACCGGTCTACCGCGACGTCGCCGACGGCGAGTTCGACGTCACCCACGTCGGCGTGGACGACACGGTGCGGTACCTGATCCAGAGGTTCCTGTGAGCTCCGCGAGGCTGGCGACGCCGCGCGCCGGCTTCCTGCGGAGTGCTCGGCGACAGAGGTAAATGCTCGGAAGTATGCCCCTAGCTAAAGGGGCATAGGCGGCGCTTGATCTCGCTCCGCCCCAGCGTGATCAGCAGCAGGCCAAACGTGTAGATGCTCGCCGCACCGATGAGGCCCATTCCGACCGCCAGCATCCATACGGACACGCGGAGGTGGAAATGTTCGTACGCGATCATCTCGGGTGTAGGATCTTGATAGGGGACGGCCACACCCGAAAAGACGCTCCACACCATGCCACCAAAGAACGTGAGCGCCCCCGCGGCAGCCATCCCCATCGCCAGCCACCACTTCGGCTTCATCCGCCCATCTTACCACTGGGCCGCCCGACGACCTCCGAGGAACCCTCCACAGACCCCGTCGTTCGGATAACTGCGCAAGCGAGTAGCCCGGGCATTGGTAGGGCGGGATGCAATCCCGCCCCTGAGATGCTTCGACCTGTCAAGTGCAACGTCGGGCTACATCGTTTGTTTCCTGGGTAGGTACCCGCCGTGGGGGATCGGGTCCCGGGGGCGGCGTCGAAGAGATCCGCGCCGTCCTCGCCCAGCGCGAACCGGTCTACCGCGACGTCGCCGACGGCGAGTTCGACGTCACCCACGTCGGCGTGGACGACACGGTGCGGTACCTGATCCAGAGGTTCCTGTGAGCTCCGCGAGGCTGGCGACGCCGCGCGCCGGCTTCCTGCGGAGTGCTCGGCGACAGAGGTAGAATGCCTGACATGACATCAGGGCGGCATCTCTAACTCGGTCGCACCCGGTTCCGCCCGAAGAGTTCGGCGCGGTACACCTGGACGCGGAGAACCAACACTTCATTGTGACCGTCTGGTCCCGACCCATTGATGAACCGATTTCTGACGCGGGAGGGTTCATCTACCGGTTCACGGTCGATAGTCGTTCCCGGCAAATCGTTGATTGGGTTGGCGGGCTATGAGCATTCGGACCGTCAGGGCCGGTGGCACGGCTTCTTCTCGGGGTGCCACCGCCGCGTGCGGCGGTGCGAGGTGGCAGGGGGGGCGATCTCCGCGCGAACGCCCGGCCGCACGCGGCCGGGGCACCCGGCAGTGGTGCCGGCGCGGCCGGGAGTGGTCACGGCGCGGGGTGATGGACCGCGGCCGCGCGGGGGCCGCGAGGGCCCGTTTTAGTCGCTAGCCGCTAGTCGCTCATCGCTCATCGCCAACCGCTTCCTCCCGCTTCCCTGCCTCTTCGCTCCCCCCTCCTACTCCACCGTCACGCTCTTCGCGAGGTTCCGCGGCTTGTCGACGTCGAGCCCGCGGAGCACCGCCGCGTGGTACGCCAGCAACTGCAGCGGGATCACCGACAGCAGCGGCTGGAGCGGCTCGGGCACCGCGGGGATCGTGAACACGAACCCGTCCTCGCAGTACCGGTGGATCTGCTCGTCCCCCTCCGTCGCCACCGCGATGATCCGCCCGCCGCGGGCGCGGACCTCCTCGATGTTGCTGATCACCTTGTCGTACTGCGAGCCCTGCGTCGCGAGGAACACGACGGGCATCCCCTGGTCGATGAGCGCGATCGGCCCGTGCTTCATCTCGGCCGCGGGCATGCCCTCCGCGTGGATGTAGCTGATCTCCTTGAGCTTCAGCGCCCCCTCCAGCGCCACCGGGTAGTTGTAGCCCCGCCCGAGGAACAGCCAGTTGTTCCGCTCCACCACCCGCTCCGTGCACCGGCGGATCCGGTCCGACTGCTCCAGGATCCGCGCGATGTGGTCCGGCACGCGGTCGAGCTCCGCCAGGTAGCTCCGCATGACCTCCTGCGACAGGAACTTCCGCTTGCCGACGTAGAGCGCCATCAGCGTCAGCACCGTCACCTGCCCGACGAACGCCTTCGTCGACGCCACGCCGATCTCCGGCCCGACGTGCAGGTACACCCCCGCGTCCGTCTCCCGCGCGATCGACGAGCCCACCGCGTTCACCGCGCCCAGCGCCAGCGCGCCCCGCTCCTTCGCCTCCTTCAGCGCCGCCAGCGTGTCCGCCGTCTCGCCCGACTGGCTCACCGCGACGACCACCGTCCCGTCCTCGATGATCGGGTTGCGGTACCGCAGCTCGCTCGCGAACTCCGCGTGCGCGGGCACCTTCGCGAGGTCCTCGAACAGGTACTTGCCGATCAGACCCGCGTGGAACGCCGTGCCCTGCGCGGTGAAGATGTACCGCTTGGCCCGCACCATCTCCCGCTGAAACTTCGTCAGCCCCCCGAGCACGACCCGCGACTCCCGCGTGTCGATCCGCCCCCGCAGCCCGTTGCGGATCGCGTCCGGCTGCTCCATGATCTCCTTGAGCATGTAGTGCTCGTACTGCCCGAGCGAGATCTGCTCCAGGTCCATCTCCAGCTCCGTCACCTCGCTGGTGACCGGCGTGTTGTCGATCGTGGTCGTCCGGAACGGCTCGCTCCACGCCTCGGGGTGGTCGCCGTCCTTCGGCCCCGCCGCCAGCCGGCAGACCTGGTAGTCGTCCAGCGTCACCACCTGCGTCGTGTGGCTGATGATCGCCGACGCGTCCGACGCGACGATGTACGCCTCGTCCGCCAGCCCCACCATCAGCGGCGCCCCGTTCCGCGCCGCGACCAGCGTGTGCGGCTCGGCGTCGCAGATCGCCGCGATCGCGTACGCCCCCGTCACCTCCCGCAGCGCCGACTGCACCGCCCGCTCCAGGTCCCCCTCGTACAGCGTGGCGATGAGCTTCGCCAGCACCTCCGTGTCCGTGTCGCTGTGGAACGCGTGCCCCTTGCCCCCGAGGTACTTCCGGATCACCGCGTAGTTCTCGATGATCCCGTTGTGGACCAGGGCCAGCGTGTGCCCCTGCGGCGTGGTCCCCGTGTGCGGGTGGGCGTTGCGCTCCGACGGCTCGCCGTGCGTCGCCCAGCGGGTGTGCGCGATGCCGAGCGTCCCGCTGAACGCGGAGGGGTCCTCGGCGTACCGCGCATCGAGCACGCTCACCCGGCCCACGCTCTTGACCGTGCGGATGCCGCCCCCGGCGGCGTCGGAGAACACCGCCATGCCCGCCGAGTCATACCCGCGGTACTCCAGCCGCTTGAGCCCCTCGATGAGCAGCGGCCCGACGTTCCGACTCCCGACATACGCGACGATTCCGCACATAAGCCCTCCTGAAGAAAGGATCCACGGGCGACCCAGCCGCCCCCGCCCGATCATCGGCACGACCAACCCCGGCCGTGCAGCCACACGCCCCCGGCCCCCCCGCGCCCCCCCCGCGCCCCCGCCCCCCCCCCCCGGGCCCGGTTGCGCTGGTGCCGGGGATGTTTGTCGACGTGACCATCGAGGGGCAGACGCTGGAGGATGTGGCGAAGCTTCCGCGGCGGGCGCTGCGGGAGGGGCGGGAGCCGGCCGAGGTGCTGGTGTACGTGGCAAGCGGGGGCGTGCTGGAGATGGTCCCGGTGGAGGTGCTGCGGCGGGCGGGCGACGAG
>CAZKRE010000026.1:0-25746 GCA_964555075.1 uncultured Phycisphaeraceae bacterium | reverse complement strand
GGATCGGGGAGGCGGATGAGATCGCGGGGGCGGTGCTGTGGCTGCTGTCGGACGAGGCGTCCTACGTGACGGGGGCGGTGCTGCGGGTGTCGGGGGGGCTTTAGGGGGCGGGCTTCACGACCCGAGCCTTCGCGGAGCGTCAGGGTCGGCGTGGGGGTGGCGGTACTTGCACGCGCCCACTGCCTCCGTACACTGTACGGCCTTCCCGCCCAAGGACCGCTCATGCCCCGATCGATGCCCGTCCGTTCGACGACCGCGCTATGGCTTGGTGTTGCGATGCTGGCCGGCTGTCAGAGCCCGCTCGACCGCAACGAGGAGCAGCGGCTGCGGGATCAGATGCTCGCCTCGCACCGGCGTCAGCTCGAGGCGCTGTCGGCGGCGCCGGCGATCGAGGTGTCGCGGCGGCCGAGCGACGTGGAGGCGCAGCTCGCCGAGGAGGGGCGGATCGAGCAGCTCGACCGGATGAGCGGGCCGGCGGCGTACGTCGATGCGGACATGGACACCGGGGAGGACCTCCTGGGCCGGGAGGATCTGCATTCGACCCGCATCACGTTGCAGCGGGCGATCGAGCTGGGGGTGAAGAACAACCTGGACCTGAAGATCGCGCAGCTCCGGCCGGCGATCGCGGAGGCGCAGCTCGTTCGGGCGGAGGCGGTGTTCGACGCGGTTTTCTTTACGGAGGCGGGGCTCGAGCGGCTCGACACGCCGCTGCCGGGGGGCGACGCGATCGACCCGTTCTCGGGGGCGACGGGGGACGCGCAGAGCGAGCGGCTGAGCGTGACGAGCGGGATCCGCAAGCGGTTCCGCGGCGGCGGGCTGCTGACGCTGCAGACGGCGCTGGCGCGGGACGAGCGGACGACGGCGCGGTTCTCGACGCCGACCTACTACGACGCGGACGTGCTGGTGAGCCTGGAGCAGCCGCTGCTGCGGGGGTTCGGGCGTGATATCAGCACCGCCGAGATCCTGCTGAGCGAGAGCGCCCTGCTGCAGGAGCAGCAGCGGTTGCAGCAGACGCTGCTGGAGCTGACGCGGACGATCGAGCAGGCGTACTGGAACCTGCACTTTGCGCGGCAGCGGCTGCAGGTGCAGGTGCGGCTGCTGGAGCGGACGCTGGACGACCGGAACCGGCTGCGGAACCGCGCGGGGTTCGACGTGTCGCCGGTGCGGCTGACGGAGGCGAACAGCTTCGTGGAGCTCCGCCGGGCGGAGGTGATCCGGGCGCGGGCGCAGCTGCGTCAGCAGAGCGACCTGCTCAAGCGGCTGATCAACGACCCGGACCTGCCCATCGCGGACGAGGCGTTGCTGTTGCCGGTGGACACGCCGATCGAGACCCCGATCACGTTCAGCCTGCTGGAGGCGGTGCAGACGGCGATCCAGCACCGGCCGGAGCTGGGGATCGCGCTGGCGTCGATCCGGGACGCGTCGATCCGGCAGCGGGTGGCGGACAACGCGCGGCTGCCGCTGCTGACGCTGGGGATGTCGGTCGGGCTCAGCGGGATCGACCTCGACAGCCCGGGCGACGCCTACCGGGAGCTCGCGGAGGCGGACTACATCGACTACATCGTCAGCGGGCAGTTCGAGGCGCCGATCGGCAACCGTCAGGCGGAGGCGCTGCACACGCAGCGGCGTCTGGAGAAGCGGGCGGCGGTGATCAACTACCGCAACCTGGTGCAGCAGCGGGTGCTGGAGGTCAAGACCGCGCTGCGGGACGTGCTGACGGCGTATCAGCTCATCGGCGCGACACGGTCGGCGCGGCGGGCGGCGGCGGACAGCCTGCGGGCAATCGAGGAGCAGGAGGCGGCGGGGATCGCGCTGACGCCCGAGTTCCTGCTGGATCTGAAGCTGCAGACGCAGCAGCGGCTCGCCGACGCCGAGATCCAGGAGGCCGAGGCGCTCGCGAACTACAACATCGCCATCGCGACCTTCTACGAGGGCGTGGGCACGCTGCTCAAGCGCAACGGGATCGTGTTCGAGACGATGCCCAACGAGAACAGCGACGAAACGGTGCGCGTGCTGCCGGCGTCGGCCCGGCCGTAACACGTCTCGCGGGAAGACTGACGCCGGAACGCGCGTGCTCCGGCTCCCTCTCCAGAGGGAGAGGGTCGGGTGAGCGCGGCCGCGGCGTTAGCCAGCGATCATCACGCGGTGACTTCGCGGCCACCCTCACCCGGCCCTTCGGGCCACCCTCTCCCGGAGGGAGAGGGAGCCGGTACCGGACAACCCGCCGGGGGTGACCCAAGCGCGGTGCGGATCTGATGCAGTTCGTTACGTGGCCGGTCCCTGAATGAAATGCGGTCGCGCCCCTGGGGAGCGCGACCGCGGCGGGGGTCGAGCTTTTGGGGCACCCGTCAGATCCCGCGGCCCTGGGTGTAGCCCTCTTCGGGGAAGTTGGTGGCTTCGTAGTCCACGTCGCCCGGGTGGCGCCGCGACAGGTCGCCCGGGCCCCGCGTGGGGGACTCGCCCTCATGGAAGTGGGCGGCGTGGCGGGACTGCCGGGTGGCGTAGGCGCCGACGGCCCCGAGGAGCGCGAGCGCCCCGACGCCGACGGCCGCGGCGGCGAGGCCCGCGGCGACGGGGTGGAGTTCGGCCTGGGTGTAGTAGCTGCGTTGGCGGACCATGCCCTCGTAGCTGCCCCGCACTTCGCCGCCGCGCGTCGGGCGGTAGAGGGCGTCGTGGCGGAGCGGGTCGGCGGGCTTGTTCTTCTGCTGGGCCTGGAACATCGTCCACTCCATGACCTTGTCCATGAGCCAGGGCATGTGGTTGCCCAGGGCGGTCATGAGCTTGCCGCCGCCGCCGACGGTGACGTGGTGCTTGGGGTGCTGGGCGCAGTGGAGGATGGCCTCGGCGACGTTTTCGGGGGCGTAGACCGGGGGCGGGATGCTCGGCTCGTACTCGGTATAGGTCCGTGCGTGGTCGATGAACGGCGTATCCATGGCCGCGGGCATGATGAGCGTGACGCTGATGGGCAGGCCGTCGTGCTCGACCTCCATGCGGAGGCTGTCGGTGAAGCCGGAGACGGCGTGCTTGCTCGCGGAGTAGTAGTTCTGGAGGGGGACGGCCTGCTCGGAGACGATGGACCCGATGTTGATCAGGGCTCCGCCGCGCTCGCGGAGGGTGCGGAGGGCGACGCGGGAGCCGTGGACGACGCCCCAGAAGTTGGTGTCGAAGAGCCGGCGGGCGTCTTCGAGGGAGATCTCCTCGATCTTGCCGTACATGGAGATGCCGGCGTTGTTGACCCAGGTGTCGAACCCGCCGAAGGCCTGGATCGCGGCGTCGGCGATCTTCTGAACGTCGTCGGGGTCGCCGACGTCGGCGATGGCGGCGGTGGCCTGGCCGCCCTGATCCTGGATCTCGGCGACGAGCTTCTGGAGTTCCTGATCGTTGCGGGCCGCGAGGACGACACGCGCTCCCTGCCGGGCCGCCAACCGGGCGGTGGCGAGTCCGATGCCGCTCGAGGCGCCGGTGATGACGATGACCTGTTCGCTCAAAGGCTTGAGTTGCACGGCCATGGGTAAATCTTTCAAAAAAAAGGTGCTGCCCCCGCGGCGGGCGCGGGGGTTTCGGGACTTGGGGAAAATCCGAGCAAACCCCGCGCCACGCGAACCCCCCTCCCGTGCCTATACTGCCTCACCTCCGGGAGGACCGGGGCGTGTTCCTGTCGACCGGCGAGCGCCCACGCTTTTGCGGGGTGGAGGCTTTCTTTCGATGAATCACCCGTTCCCGCGTGTCCCCCGCTGCGCGGCGGCTTTCGATGTGCTCGAAGCCCGCCACCTGCTCTCCGCCACCACCCTCCCCGTCGCCGACGACGGCGACCCCAACGACCAGATCTCCGAGGCGATCGACCTGGGCGAGCTGACGACGGTGCGCCAGTCGCAGGAGATGTCGATCGACCCGGCGACCGACGTCGACCTCTTCCGCTTCACCGTCGAGGCGGGGCAGCGGGTGGGCTTCGACATCGACCGCCCCAGCGGGCTGATCGATTCGTACCTGCGGCTGTTCAACGCGGCGGGCGTGCAGATCGCGTCGAACGACGACGGCACCGCGCCCGGCGAGGAAGACTCGTACGAGTCGTACCTCGACTACACCTTCAGCGGGGGCGGGACGTATTACCTCGGCGTGTCGGGGTACGGGAACGTCGAGTACGACCCCATCACCGGCACGGGGGACTCGTTCGGCAGCACCGGCGCCTACACCCTCACCGCCACGCCGTCGGCGGCCGAGCCCGACGACGCCTACGAGGAGAACGACGCGGTCTGGCAGGCCTGGCACCTGGGCGCCCCCGCCACCCGGCGCGCCTTCTGGGGCCTCAAGCTCGTCGACAACGGCGACTGGTTCCGCTTCCGCACCCGCACGCCCGGGACCGCGAACGACTACGTCCGCATCACCTTCGACAGCGCCCGCGGCGACCTCGACCTCGAGCTGTACAACCGCGAGCGGCAGCTCATCGGGCGCTCCAGCGGGGTCGGCGACGCCGAGCAGGTCTCGCTCGAGGGCCATCCCGCGGGCGACGTCTTCGTCCGCGTCTACGGCTACCGCGGCGACCGCAACGCGTACAACCTCTTCCTCGAACCGGCGGGCCGCCCGGCCCCCAGCGCCGCCGACGACGCCTTCGAACAGAACGACACCCGCGCCACCGCCGCCGACCTGGGCCTCGTCACCGCGACCCGCACCGTCAGCAACCTCGTGATGGCCGATCGCGCCGACTGGTACCGCTTCCGCATGCCCGCCGTGGGCACCGCGAGCCACTTCGTCCGCATCGACTTCTCCCACGCCCGCGGCGACCTGGACCTCGAACTCTACGACGCCAACGGCCGGCTGATCGAACGGTCGGTCAACGTCACCGACTTCGAGCGGGTGTCCCTGCAACGGCTCGCGGCGGGGGAATACTTCGTCCACGTGTCCGGATACGACGGCGCGACCAACCCCTCCTACAGCCTCACCATCGAGCCGGGCGTCTACACCGCGCCCGCGGTGGTCCCCGACGACAACCGCGAGAACAACGACACCCGCGCCCGGGCCGCGAACCTCGGGCTCCTCCTGAACACGCTGCGGATCGACAACCTCGTGATGGCGGACGTCGCGGACCACTACCGGTTCCGCATCAACACCCCCGGGGCCGCCGACGACTCGGTCCGGATCACCTTCGACCACGCCCGGGGCGACCTGGACCTCGCGCTGCTGAGCCCGACGGGCGCGGTGCTGCGGTCCTCCGCCGGGGTGACCGGGACGGAGCAGGTCTCGCTCGAGGGGCTGCCCGCGGGGACCTACACGATCCGCGTCGTCGGGTTCAACCGCGCGCACAACCCGAACTACAGCCTGATCATCACCCCCCCCGCCGCGCCCCCCGCCCCCGCCCCCGTTGGCCGAAACGTCGTCTACCTCAACTTCGACGGCATCCAGATCACCAACGACCAGCTCGTCACCTGGGCCGGGACCGACTGGCAGGGTTCCGTCCGCGACTACCTCGACCCCGAGGGGGACGGCATCCGCGTCGACCCGTTCCTCGTCACGCGCACGGATCGGCAGCAGGTCATCGACGGCATCGTCACGAGCCTCTCCAACGACCTGTCGCCCCTGGGCGTGACGGTGCAGCGCACGACCGGCGGCGCCGTAACCGGCCGCGGCGCCACGACCCTCTTCTTCGGCCCGCACAACATCCGCGACCTGGCGCACGTGGCGTCCGACATCGACTACGGCAACGACAACGACACCGACATCGCCTTCGTCGACAACGAGGACTGGGCCTCGACCGCCGACACCATCACCGCCCTCGCCGACGTCGCCCTTCACGAGGTGGGGCACACGTTCGGCCTGTTCCACGTGGACGTGGCGCAGGGTGGCGCGGCCTTCGCCGAAACCATGGGCCTGCGCTACTCCACCTCGCAGGACCAGTGGCTCCGCGACACCGCGTTCCTCGACCGCTCCTTCCCCGAGCACCTCAACCACGGCGGCGGCCGGGGCACGCAGAACGCCTACCGGACCCTGCTCGCCAACTTCGGCCTCGCCCCGGCGGCGGGGGCTGCCACCGGCGCCAAGCTCAACTACAAGGACGCCCGCCTCGCCCTGCTCGCGTGCTTCCCCCACGAGGACCCGCACGTTCGGGAACACCACCGGCACGAGGACGAGACCGTGGACGTGCTCGACATGATCGTCCGCCGCGGGACGCAGGCGACGCTCCCCGGCAACGGGCCCGTCCGCGGTCGGGCCTGATCGGCGGGATCGCAACCCAACACGACAGCGCCTGAGGCGACCGGATGGCCGCCTCAGGCGCTGTCGATGGACCGTCCTGGATTCGACGCTCGCGGGCTGAGCTACTCGAGCCCCCAGGTGCGCACGGCTTCGTAGCTGATCTTGAGGCTCTCGAACGGGTCCAGGTCGCCCGCGTCCCGTTCGATGAGGTACCACTGCACGCCCGCCTTCTTCGCGGCGTCGCGGACGCGTGCCCAGTTGATGTTGCCCCGGCCGACCTCGCACATCTTGTGCTCGCGCTTGGTCGAGATGGTCATGTCCTTGAGGTGGATCGCGGGCAGGCGGCCGGCGCACTTCTCGATCCACTCGGCCGGGTCCGCCCCGCCGTGCTGCACCCAGTAGGTATCGATCTCGAACCACACCGGCGCCTCGAGCCGGTCGAGCAGGAGCTGCATCGGCACCTCGCTGGGGGCGATGCCCGAGGGGTTGGCTTCGAGGTCGAAGGGGGAGAACTCGTGGCTGTGGTTGTGGTAGCCGATCTTCAGGCCGCGCTCCGCGAGGGGCTTGGCGATCGCGTTGTAGTCCTTGCAGAACTGTTCCCATTCGGATCGGCCGGGGCCGTTCCACCCGAAGCCGCCGATCGCGGTGAGTTCGCATCCGAGCGCCTCGTGCTCGTCGAGGATCTTCGCAGCGTCCTTCATTTGTTCGAGGCCGCGGTGGGTCGCGGCACAGACCAGGCCGGTGTCGTCAAGGATCTTGCGGAGCTCGGTCGCTTCGATGGGGCCTAGGGCGGACGCCTGGACGGCGCCGAAGCCGATTTCCTTGAGCCGCTTGCAGCTCTTGGCGATATCCGCGGGGGTTTTGCAGAAGTCGCGGATGGTGTACATCTGCGCGCCGATCTGGGGAGCCATAGGGTTTCCTTCGCAGTGCGCGGGCGGCGTGATTCATCCGCCGGCTGGGTGTCGGGGCAGGATAGCACTTCGGACGTTTCAACCCTCAGTTGCCGCGCGCAGGCCGGGCCTTCACGTCCTACGATCACGCCCATGACGCTCACCGCCACCGACAGGAAGCGCCTCCGCGGCATGGGGCAGCGGATGGATGACGACGCCCGCCTGGGCAAGCAGGGCCTGGCCGACGGGACGGTCCAGTTCCTGCGCGACCTGCTGGCCCGCAAGGAACTGGTGAAGGTGCGGTTCACGGAGCTGGAGGGCGAGGAGCGGCGGGCGCTGGCGGCGGAGACGGCCGCGGCGGTGGACGCCGAACTCGTGGCGCTCGTGGGGCGGACCATCCTGCTCTACCGCGCGAACCCCGACCTGCCCCCCTCGACGCGCGTCCTGTGTTAGCGCGTTAGCCGCGGCACTTGTGCCGCGGCTAACGGGGAGGATCATCGTACGCGGTTGACGTTACAAGACTTATGCGTCGTGTCATCCGCATCGGCTTCCGCGGGTTGCATCGGGAGCCCGGTTCTGGAACAATGCGGGGCTCGACCTGACGTTTCGACCACGACTTAGACGACCCCACGGGAGCACCCATGGCGATCCGGATCAAGGCCCGCAGCGGCGAAAGCGCCGAGCAGATGATGCGCCGCTTCAAGAAGCTGTGCGAGAAGGAAGGCCTCACCAAGGAAATCAAGAAGCGCGCCTTCTACGAGAAGCCCAGCGAGCGCAAGCAGCGGGCCCTCCGCAAGGCCGTCAAGCGTCGCCAGCAGCAGGCCCTGGGGCTCCCGCCCCGTCGGCCGAGCCGCGGGTCCGCCTGATCGGCGTGCGACCCGGTTCCAGTTCTCAGAGACGCGGCTGTCCGTCGGCGGCCGCGTTTTTCTGCTGCGCACCAACCCCCGCCCCTCACCCCCATTGACTTCCGCCCCGCGGGCGGAATATCACCCCAACACCATGGCACAGCACGACCGCGACGCCGCTCTCGAAGCCGAACTCCACACCGCCCAGCACCGCGCCCAGGCCGGCCCGGTGGAGCGCAAGGACGATCCCACGATGCGCGCCTTCGTCGTGGAGGCCGCCCGCCTCCTCGCCGACTCCCACTGCGAGGACGTCGTCATCTTCGACGTCCGCGGGCTGTCGCAGCTCACGGACTACGTCGTCATCGCGACCGGCACGAGCGATCGGCAGATGAAGAGCGTCGCGGGCGACCTGGGCGACCTCGGCCGCAGCCACGGGCTGCAACGGATCGGCTCCGAACGGGACGACAGCTCGACCTGGATCGTGATGGACTTCATCGACGCGATGATCCACCTCTTCGAGCCCGCCACGCGCGGGCACTACGACCTCGAAATGATGTGGGGCGACGCGAAGCGGCTCCCGTGGCGGCGGGACTGAAGCCGCCTCTTTCCCGACATTCTCCCGGGTGGACCCTTCCGGTGTTATCCTTGACGCCGTTTGGAAAAGTATCGTTCACCCCGGAGCATGCCTAAATGGCCAATCTGGCTAAGTATCTGAAAGACGAGATTTCCCGACTGTCGCGGAAGACGGTCCGGTCCGAACTCGGCGCGACCCAGAAGCAGGTCTCGGTGTATCGGCGCGAGATCGCCGCGCTCAAGCGGACCGTCGCCGATCAGCAGCGGCGGCTCGCGCACCTCGAAAAGCAGGAAAATCGCCGCACCGGTGAGGCCCCCGCCGCCCGCAACGGCGAGGAGCGGCAGCCGCGGTTCTCCGCCAAGTGGCTGCGCAAGCACCGCGAGAAGCTCGGCCTCTCCGCCGCCGATTACGCCAAGCTCGTCGGCGTGTCGGCGCTGACGATCTATAACTGGGAAGGCGAAAAGTCCCGCCCCCGCGCCTCGCAGGTCGCCAAGCTTGCGAACGTCCGCGGCCTGGGCGTCCGCGAGGCGCAGCGACGGCTCGAGCTACTCCAACAGTAGCGGCAGCCCCGCATCGAACGCGCCGCACCGCCGCGACCCGCGGGGGTGCCACGGCTTGAGTCGAGTGCAACGAGACCAAGCCGTGGCGAACGTCACCGGATGCCGGCTTTGCCCGCGTCCCGGAAGACTCAAGCCAGCCAAGCGTTCGGAGACCCGTCCGCGCGTGGGGTGACGGGGCGGGGTCAGGCCGGGTGGTTCGACGCGTGGCCCACCACCCGAAGCGTGTCGCGGTCGAGCCAGACGCGCACGCCCGCGCCGAATCGCCACTCGCGGCGCCCGCCCCGGCCGTCGCGCACCGCCCGCAACAGCGGCGACACCGCCCGCCCGCCCAAGGCATCCGGCCGCACGCCCGCATCCCGAAGCATCCGCCGCACCACGCCCGCAAGGAGCGCGGGGCTCATCGCGCGCGCGTCGGCCCGTTGCAGTTGCCCCTCGCGGACGTGCGCCTCGTGCGCCGCCGCCGTCTGCTCCGCGATGAGGCGCGACGCGGCCGCGAGACGCCGGCCCAGCGCCACCGCCTTCGCCGCCGCGTCCGGCCGCAGCTCCCGCAGCACCGGCACGACGTCCCGCCGCAGCCGCGCCCGCCAGCGGGCCCCATCGGCGTTCGTGTGATCCTCGCGCCAGGGCTGCCCGAGGTCGCGGAGAAACGCCCGCGCGTCGCCTCCCGTGGCGCCCAGCATCGGCCGTAGCAGCGTGACGCCGCCTCCCAGAGCGCGCCGGGGCGCGATCCCGCGGAGCCCGCCGACCGACGTGCCGCGGAGCAGCCGCATGAGCACCGTCTCGAGCTGATCGTCCGCGTGGTGCGCGGTGAGGACGAAGGCCGCGCCCGCCTCGACCGCCATCGCCCGCAGCGCCGCGTACCGGAGCCGGCGTGCGGCGTGCTCGGTGTTCCCCCCCGCCGCGGCCGGCTCGACGTCCCGCCGCAGGTGGCGGACGCCGTGCGCCCGGGCGAGATCGGCGACGAACGCGGCGTCCGCCTCGGCGTCGTCGCGGAGGTGGTGCTGCACGTGCCCGACGGTCAGCGACAGCCCCCAGCGGCGGCGCGGCGCGATCGTCGCGGCCGCGCGGCACAGGGCCACGGAGTCCGCCCCGCCGCTGACGGCGATCAGGACCGCCGCCCCCTCGCGGACGCCCAGCCGCCGCAGCGATGCCGCGACCCCGCGGACCAGCGGGTGTCGCGCCGCAGCCGTGTCGCCTGAACCCATCGCCGCATCCTACCGCCGGCGGCGGCGCGACCGAACGGCGGTACACTCGTGGCGTGCTCCCGCCCCTCGCGATCAGCTTCTTCCCCACCACCGGCAACGGGCTCGTCGACGCGCTGCCCTACCTGGGGATCGCGCTCATCGTGCTCGCGCTGATGGCGTTCGCCCGCAAGCGCCGCCAGCGCGCCGCCGGCGGGCCGACCGCCCGCGAGCAGATCGAGCGGTCGAGGCAGGCGCAAAGCGTGCGTGGCGACCTCGAGTCGCTCATGGTGGAGATCGAGCAGCTCGCCAGGCGGATGGGCGCGCAGCTGGACGCGAAGTCGGTCCAGCTCGAGCGGCTGATCCGCGAGGCCGACGAACGGCTGGCGCAGCTCGAGCGGCCCCGCGACCTGCCGCCGCCGACGCGTGCATCCCGGGCGTCGCCGACCCCGGTCGACGAGCCCCCGCCCCCGCCGACCGACCCGCTCACCCGCAGCGTGCATGACCTGGCGGATCAGGGGTTGACCCCGGTCGCCATCGCGCAGAAGCTCGACGAGCACGTGGGCAAGGTCGAGCTGATCCTCGCCCTCCGCCGGGCATAGGGCGGACGCCCCCGTGCGCGGATCCCGGCGGGTGCCGCGATGCGGTATCCTGTCGCCCCCCTACCGAGAGAACCGCTATGTTTCGAGGCGCCTTCACCGCACTGATCACGCCGTTCCGCGACGGACAGGTCGACTACAACCGCCTGGTCCGCAACGTGGAAGATCAGATCGCCGCGGGCATCGACGGGCTCGTCCCCGTCGGGACGACGGGCGAATCGCCCACGCTCTCCCACGAGGAGCACCGCAAGGTCATCGAGACCGTCGTGCAGGCGGCGAAGGGGCGGGTCAAGGTCATCGCCGGGGCGGGCTCCAACGCGACGAGCGAGGCCGTCGCGCTGACGCGGCACGCCAAGGCGGTCGGCGCCGACGGCGCGCTCTCCGTCAACCCCTACTACAACAAGCCCACGCAGGAGGGGCTGTACCGGCACTTCATGACCATCGCCGACGCGGCCGACCTGCCGGTGCTGCTCTACAACATCCCCGGCCGGACGGGCGTGGCACTGACCCCCGCGACCATCGCCCGTCTCGCGAAGCACCCCAACATCGTCGGCGATAAGGAAGCCACCGGCGACCTCAACATCGCCACCGAGGTCGCGGCGCTCTGCGGCGAGGACTTCATCATCCTCTCCGGCGACGACTCGCTCACGCTGCCGATCATCAGCGTCGGCGGTCACGGCGTGATCAGCGTGCTCTCGAACCTCATCCCCGCGGACATCAAGGCCCTCGTCACCGCCGCCCTTACCGGCGACTACGCCGAGGCTCGCAAGCACCACCTGCGGCTCTACCCGCTCTTCCGCGGCATGTTCGTCGAGACCAACCCGATCCCCATCAAGGCCGCCATGCAGATGCTTGGCTTGGACACGGGCGAGCTCCGCCTGCCCATGACCGACCTCAGCGAGCCCCACCGCGAGCCGCTGCGGAAGCTCCTCACGGATCACAACCTGCTCTGACCGCGCAGCGGGACGACCGCCAGCCGACCTTTCCTGCATTCCTGCTTTCCTCAGAAGCTTTCCGCGACGAATGAACGAAAAAACCCCCGCGCCGATGCCTGCATCGACGCGGGGGGCTGCTCGATCGCTGCGGATCGTTCCGCGGTGAT
Source organism: uncultured Phycisphaeraceae bacterium (assembly GCA_964555075.1). Taxonomy (GTDB): domain Bacteria; phylum Planctomycetota; class Phycisphaerae; order Phycisphaerales; family Phycisphaeraceae; genus CAZKRE01. Next base: position 13,806 of record CAZKRE010000026.1, on the reverse strand, counting down.
CAGTTCAGGACGTCGCTCCACGCCTCGGGCATGTCCCGGGCGCCCACGGCCTTCACCATGCACCGGATCTCCTTGCCGGCCTCGGCTTCGGTGATCTTGTAGCTGTCGCGGGTGCCCCACGTCAGCGGGTAGCCGTCGGCGAACCAGTAGTACCGGATGTCCGTCACGCCCTCGACGTTCGGCTCACACGTCACCGTGCTCCCGGCCGTGTTGGAGCCGCTGAGCGTGGGCTTGGCCGTGAACGGCTCGGGCACCCGGTCGAGGTCCTCGGTCTTCTGCAGCACCTCGACGAAGTCGACGACGAAGTCCTGCCGTTCCGTGGGCATCACCTTCCCCTTGAGGGCGTAGTTCATCTGCAGGTTCAGCCGCCGCAGGTAGGTCGGTGCGGTGGGGGCTCGGGCGAGCTCGACCCAGCGCTCCTGCCCGCTCTCGTCGGTGTAGCTGACGTTGATGTACGTCACCTCGTCGTCCATGACGAACTCCCACGTGTGGTACTGGCCATCCCAGACGAAGAGCCCGCCGGGGATGTTGGTGGCCTCCTCGGTCATGTCGGCCCCGTAGATCTTGTACCGCTTATAGCTCTCGGGGTGCTTGGCGAAGATGTTGTTGCGGACGTGGGAGTAGTGGTAGTGGGTCGAGAACCCGTTGAGCCATTGCCCGTTCTTGCCGTCGAACTCGAAGTAGTCGACCTCGATGCGGTTCGCGGTCCGCCAGAAGAGGAAGTCCGGGTCGTAGGACCAGAACGCCGGGAACAGGCCCCGGTTCAGCTCCTCCTGCGGGACCTGCGGGAACATGCAGCGGATGCGGAAGACCTTCGGGCCCTTCCAGGTGTAGCCGTGGCCCAGGTCGTTGACGGTGTAGAGCGCGCTGCCCCGCCACCGGTCCTCGCCCTGCTTCACGAGCGACAGCGTCTGCTTCTGATTTTCCTTGTCGTAGGGGTAGGCGTTGGGCTTTTCCCCGGGGGGGATGAGCGTGGCGCTGACCCCGACCGCGGTGTTGAACCCGGGGCCCAACCACAGGTCGCCCTGGCCGCTGGTGCTCTTCGACAACCGCGAAGCGCGGAAGTCGTCGTAGAAGACCCGCTCGAAGCCCTTCGGCTCGACACGCGGCTGCCCGGCGTTCGCCCGCGTCAGCGACTTCTTCGTCGCCTTCTCGCCCCAGGCGTTCCACTTCTCGTCGTCGTGGACGTACCGGTCGGGGAAGTCCTCCGCGTCCAGCACCGGCCGGTCGTTGCGGTAGGGGTGATCCTCCGGCAGGTTCGCCTGCACCCCCAGCCGGTGCGCCGCCCAGCCCGTCAGCTTCTCGACCATCGCCTCCGACGGCTCGGTCATGCCGAACACCAGCGCGTCCAGCGCCCACGCCATGTGCCCCTGCCCGTCGTCCCCGATGGTCGACGTCACGTCACGGCCCGGCAGATCACTCGAGAACCGCTCGGGCTGCGGCTTCTCGGTGGTCATCGGCACGCCGTTGAGCGACGCGTACATCTGGCCGTAGCGGATCCCGCAGACCAGCACGTTCCACGTCTCACCGTCGGCGACGACGTTCTCCGACACCATCACCCGCTTGTCCAGGCCGCCCTTGTTCGTGCCGACGTACTGCACGTGCAGGCCCAGGTCCATGTGGTACCAGATCTTCGGCGACGACAGGCCGGAGCCGTTGCCCCGGTTGAGGTCCAGCAGATAGGTCTCGGCGTCCGTCCCCGTGTGCGGGTCCACACGGAACGTGAGCAGCACCCACCGGTAGTCCCACCGCGCGTGGCGACGCCCGGGCATCGTCAGTTGCTGCCCCGTGCTGGCGGCGAACTCGATCCCGCTCCCCTCCCCCGACTTCACCGGGCGCTTGTTCTCGACCGTCGGCTTCGCGACCGACGTGTCAAAAACCCCGCGGGGGACGAGCTCCGTCACCGGCCCGGTCTGCGCGTCCTCCTGGAAGTACGCGGTGGAGATCCACTCCGGGAAGATGTCGATCCCCCAGGGGATCTTCGTCTCGCTTTCGATGATCCGCTCGGCGGGAATGATCATCGACAGCGGGTGCCGACCCGCCGTCTGCTCCGCGATCGTGACCTCGCCGTCGCCGTCCGCGTCGAACGTGCCGGTCAGCTCGGGTGCCAGCTTCTGCAACGCGTCCAGCAGCGCCTTCCGCTCCCGGTTGTCGTACAGGCCGTTCCCGTCCGCATCGAGTGGATCGGCAGCCGGCGGCTGCTGGGCGTGGACAGACACACCCGCCCACAGACAGGTCGCGGCGAGGAGGGCAAAGGTTTTCTTCATTGCGTTCCCAAAGGTGAAGATCAAGACTCTGGTGGAGGCCGGACGGCCGGATGGGTCGGTGCGGCGGGTTGACGCATGGCCGCGCGGGACCGCCGCCCATCCCGGACGCATACAACTGTTGCAGACCGGGTGGGCGATTGTCAAGAAGAACTTTGGCGCCAACTTCTCAAGCCTGCTCACCCGCTGCTAACTCTCGCCGGGACGACAGGTTGCTTCACCAAGCGCTTGCCGCCGCGCAAGAAAAAAGCCCACGCGGTCTCGCGTGGGCTTGGGGAGAAGCTGGGGTACTAGGATTTGAACCTAGACTAACTGATCCAGAGTCAGTCGTGCTACCGTTACACCATACCCCAATTCGGTCGAGTCGCCGATCGTACGGGTCGCCCCGAAGCCCGTCAACCTCACCTATCGGCTCGGAGTGGTACGGATGATGAACGGGCCGGGTTCAGCCGACGGCCGGCCCGGGCGGGTCAGCGGGCCTCGTGCATCGCCCGGATCGCCGCGGCCCGGTCGGTCGCCCCGAACAGCGCCGACGCCGACACCAGCACGTCCGCGCCCGCGGCGACGCAGCCGCCCGCGGTGGTCGGGCTCACCCCCCCGTCCATCTCCAGCCGCTGGCTCGGCCGCAGCCGCTCCTTCAGCCACCGCACCTTCGGCAGCACCTCGGGCATGAACGCCTGCCCGCTCCGCCCCGGCACCACGCTCATCACCAGCACCAGGTCCAGCGCATCCAGGTAGGGCCCCAGCGGCTCGGCAGGCGTGTGCGGGTTGATCGTCATCCCCACCCGCATCCCCGCCGCCCGGACCCGCTCGATCAGCGCGTGCCCATCCAGCCCCGCCGGGTGAAACGGGGCACACACCTCCAGATGGAAGTTGAAGAGGTTGGCGCCGGCAGCGGCGAAGGCGTCGACGTAGTCGCCCGGCCGCTCGACCATCAGGTGGACGTCGAGGAAGGTGTCGGGCAGGTGCTCCCGCAGACCGCGGATCATGTCCGCCCCCATCGTGAGGTTGCTCACGAAGTGCCCGTCCATCACGTCCACGTGCAGCAGGTCCGCCCCGAGCGACAGGACCTCGCGGCAATCCTCCGCCATCCGGCCGAAGTCGGCGGAGAGGATCGAGGCGCTGATGAGCGGGTGCGATGGCGGGGTCTGGAGGTCAAGCACGGCCCCATCTTAGCCCGCGACACCCGCGGCGCGTCGGCGGGCCGACGGCCCATCGTCAGGCCGCGACCGCGACGGGCGTGACCACCGCCACGTCCCCCAACGGGTAGCTCCGCCGCTCCACAAGGTCGTGCAGCAACCGCCGCAGCAGCACCGGCTTCGCGAGTTCCTCGTCCCCCAGCGACAGGGCCTCGGTCAGCGGGACCCAGCGGACGGCGAGGATCTCCCGCCCGTCCCAGGCGACTCGACCGGCGGCCGTGGCGGCCCAGAAAACGTAGCGCGTGCGGACCCGGCCGGAGCGGCCCGTGTACCGGTACACCCCCGCCAGCGCATCGAGCCGCACCCGGAGGCCCGTCTCCTCGCGGGCCTCCCGAACGGCTGCCCGCATCGGCGTCTCGCCCCGCCGAACCCGCCCGCCCGGCAGGTTCCACTCCCCCGACTTCTCCCGCACCATCAGCACCCGGTCACCGTCCGTCAGCGCGACCGAAGCGATCGCCCGATCCCGCTTGCGCAGGCACGAAGACAGCTTCCCCAGCGGCTCGAACATCGAGGGACCCCGATTCCCGGACGGCCGGCCCCCGTTCCCGCACGGCGGCCCCGGCCGGTACACCCCTCCTCCATCGGTCAACACGCGATCCGGCAATCAAGCATTCCGGGAATCAGGCGATTCAGAACGCCAGCGACACGCCCAGCCGGACGTACGGCGCAGGGTCGATGTCGCGGACGCCGTCCGTGTCCCGGACGTCCCAACCCGACTCGAACTCCTGCCCGAAGGCGTAACCCGCGGCGGCGACCAGGTCGACGCCGGTCGCGGCCTCGTACCGCAGCCCGCCCTCGATCCGCCGCTGGGTAAAGAAGATGCGGTCGTTGTTGCCCGGGTCGTCCTCGATCCAGAACCCGCGCGTGAAGCTGTCGAACTCGCCGAAGAACGAGAGCGTCTCCGCCAGTTGGTAGGTCGCCCGGGCGCGGAAGCTGAACGGCAGGGTGTACCCGACTTCGAACGTCCAGCGGTCGTCGGGCTCGTAGACGATGTTGCTGTAAGGGAAGCCGACGATGTAGCGGAGCCCGTCGATGTCGCTGCGGCGGGCGTACGAGATGCCCGGCAGCGGGACGTCCGGAAAGATGTTGCGGTTGCCGTTGTAGTTGAGGTTCAGCGTGAGCGAGCTGCGGTCGTCGATCTGGTAGGCCGCGATGAGGTCGCCGAGGAAGTAGACGCTGTCGCCGTCGGCGAAGGGCCGCGTCCCCGCGTAGCCCCCGCCCGCGACGATGCCGAGCTGCCAGCGGTCGTTGAGCTCGTGGCCCCACGAGACGGCGGCGGAGTAGTCGGCCAGCCGCTCGGGCAGCGCGGGGTCGTCTGTGTCGAGCCGCAGGTGCAGCGCTTCGAAGCCGATCGCCGGGCCCGCGCCGGGGCGGTCGGTCAGCTTGAAGCGCCCCTCGCCGCCCCACTGGATCAGGCCGAGCTCCTCGTCGGTCCCGTCGATGTCGGCATCCCCGAAATAGGTTCCGCCCGCGACGTCGAGCTCGACCGCCGCCTCCCGCTCACCGACGCCCGACCACGGCTGGAGGATGAGCGGCGCACCGGTCTGCGCAAGCGCGGGGGTCGAAGCGAGGCCGAGGGCAACGACGGCGAGCGGGTGTCGGGTCAAGCGGGCGACTCCAGGAAGGGGTTCTGTACGAGCACGGTCCCGTATTGCTGGCCGTGGTTGAGGTCTTCGGTGAGCATGATGGGGCATCGTGCTCGCTCCGCGGCGGCGATGAGCAAAGCATCCCAGAACTGCAACTGATATCGCTCGTGATGGTCGATCGCATTGCGAATCAGGCCCGGACTCATCGGTACAACCCGGAGCCCTTCCGCAAGCAAATCCAACGCGTCCTTCGTGCGATACGCCGACAGCTGAATCTTCCGGAGCGCCACCCAAACAAACTCCTGCAGGACATGCGTCGAGCAGACTCCGCACTTCCTTCGAATCAGCGAGGTTACGATGTTGAACGCGATCGGATGCCGCTGTTGATCGCGAATATCCACTGAATAGGCGAGTATGTTCGTGTCAAGGAAGACGCGGTCGGTATCGTTCCATGCGCTCGGCATAGAGTTCCTCCCGGCTGAATCGCCACGCCTCCGGTGACCTCGCTTTCGATGACTCGACAAATAACCGAAAAGCGTCCGCGATCCGATCAGCGTCCCCATGAGTCGCTTGGTCAACTTCCCACGTGAGAAGGTCTTCGACCCAGCGCTGATCCGCTTCGGGCAGGTCCTTCGCTCTCGTGATGAGTTCCTCCAGCTTCGTCATCCCCTCATTCTATCCTCATTTGTTGTCCAGCAGCTCCACGCTCTCGAACTTCCGCCCCTCGAGCATCTCCAGGCTCGCGCCGCCGCCCGTCGAGACGTGCGTCACCCGATCGGAGAACCCGAGCTGCTCCACCGCCGCCGCGCTGTCGCCGCCGCCGATGATGCTCGTCGCGTCCCCATCCGCGATCGCCTGCGCGACGATCTTCGTCCCCTCGTCGAACGGCGGCATCTCGAACACGCCCATCGGGCCGTTCCAAACCACCGTCTTCGCGTTCTTCACCTCGGCCGCGTAAAGCTTCGCCGTCTCCGGCCCGATGTCCAGCCCCTCGAACCCGTCGGGGATCTCGCCCGCCTTCACCACCTGCTTGTTGGCGTCGCCCGAAAAGTCGTCGGCGGCGTGGGTATCGACCGGCAGCACCAGCTTGCTCCCGCCCTTCTGGATCAGCTCCTTCGCGAGCTCGACCTTGTCGGCCTCGACGAGGCTCTTGCCGGTCTTCCCGCCCTGCGCCAGCGAGAAGGTGTACGCCATCGCCCCGCCGATGAGCACCTTGTCGCAGACCTGCAGCAGGTTGTCGATGACGTTGATCTTGTCCGACACCTTCTTCCCGCCCAGGATCGCGACGAACGGCCGCTGCGGGTTCGAGATCGTCTCCGTCAGGTACTTGATCTCCTTCTCGACGAGGAACCCAACGACGGCCGGCTTGCCCTGCGCCTTCATGGCCTTCGGCACGGCATACATCGACGCCTCCGTCCGGTGGCAGGTGCCGAACGCGTCGTTGACGTACACATCACCCAGCGACGCCAGCGCCTCCACGTACCCGGCATCATCCCCCTTCTTCTCGCCCTTGTTGAAACGCACGTTCTCGAGCACCAGCACGTCGCCCGGCTCCAGCGCGGCGGCTTTCGCCTTCGCGTCGGGCCCGGCGGTGTCGGCCGCGAGCGCCACCGGCGTGCCCAGCACCTCACCCAGGCGATCGGCCGCGGGCTTGAGGCTGAACTCCGGCTCCACCCCCTTCCCGCCCGGACGCCCCAGGTGCGACATCAGCACCACGCTCCCGCCCCGCTCCAGCACGCTGCGGATCGATTCCACCGCGCCCCGCACCCGGCGGTCGTCCGTGATCCGGCCGCCCTCCAACGGGACGTTGAAGTCCACCCGCATCAGGACCTTCTTCCCGGCAACATCCACGTCGGCGATCGTCTTCTTGGCCATGGCACTTCCTTGGGGCTGGGGGGCCGGTTCGGCGGCATTCTTATGGCGGCCCGACCGGAAAGCAAACCACTCTGTCCTCAGACGGCGAAGGGCGCAACCCGTCTGCGACCCGTCCGGTCGCGGCTCCATCGAAGCCCGGCTCGGCGGTGGCGCAGGCCGATCCCGCTAGACTTGGGCCGTGAGCAGCCTCCCCCTCCGCGACATCGAACGCCGCCTCGGCGCCTCGTTCCTGCCCTACGGCCCCGCCGACGCGGCCCCGGATGATCGGCTGGAGGTCGCGGCTTCCTTCGGCGAGTACGAGGCGGAGTACGCCGCCATCCGCCGCCACGTCGGCATCCTCCACTTGCCGCCCCGCGGCATCCTCCACTTCACCGGCGCGGACCGGCTCGACTTCCTCCACCGCATGCTCACGCAGGACCTCCGCTCGCGGCCGGGCGGCTCCACCGTCCGCTCGTTCCAGCTCAACGAGAAAGGCCGGATCGTCGCCGACGTGATCGTCCACCACGGCGACCTTTCCACCTGGCTCGAGGTGGACCGGTTCGACGTCGAGCCGCTGCGGGCGCTGCTGGAGAAGCGGCTGTTCGCGGAGGACGTCCAGATCGAGGACCTCACGGCCCAGCGCGTCCCGCTGGCGCTGCACGGGCCGGCGTCCGCGGCGCTGCTGCGGGCGGTCGTCGACGAGGGGGACGCGTCCGGCCCGATGACCCTGCCCGGGACGCACCACGTGCTGCCGCTCGCCGGGGCACGGGCCACGGTGTACCGCTGGGACGACGCCGGCTCGCCGGGGTTGCGGCTGCTGGTCCCCGCCGAGCGGGCGGGGGCGGTGTACGAGGCGCTGCTGTCGGCGAGCGGGTTCGAGCCTGGCGCCGGGCCCGACGCCGAGCTGGCCGAGCGCCGCCGGCAGTCGCTCCGGGGTCGGCCGATCGGCTGGCTGGCGTACAACACCGCGCGGATCGAGGCGGGCTCGCCGCTGTTCCACGTCGACTTCGGCACCGACTCGCTCCCCGCCGAGACCGGCCTCCTCGACGACACCACCAGCTTCACCAAGGGGTGCTACCTCGGCCAGGAGATCGTCACCCGCATGAAGAACCTGGGCCACCCCAGGCGGCTGCTGGTCGGCCTGGCGTTCCCCACCGACGCGCTGCCCGTCGCGGGCACGCAGGTGCTCGACCCGGCCGAGAAGACCCGCGTCATCGGCGCGATCACCAGCTCGACCGTCTCCCCCCTCCGCAGCGCGAAGGCGATCGCGCTCGCGGTGATGAAGTGGGGCCAGCACGAGCCGGGTGCGAAGGTGCTCGCCCCGGCCGAGGGGGCGCTGGTGGAGGGGGAAGTGACGGCGCGGCGGTTCATCGACTGAGAACGTGTGCGAGAAGCCGGTCTTGGGTGCGACGGCTTGTACCGAGCGAAGCGAGACCAAGCCGTGCCGGACGTCATTGGCCGCCCCTCACGGCTTGCCCTCGAAGACTCGGGTCAAGCCGTGGCACCCCCGCCCACACGCATGCTCAGTCGCGGCGTGAAACGGGCGGCCCGGGCCGGCTGGCGCGGTTGTGCGGGTCCGGGAAGCCGGGCGTCACCCATCTTCGCCGAATCCCCCGGATCGCCCGACCGGGATCGCCGATCACACCGCAGGCTCGACGTGGCGCGCAGAAGTTCGGCGCCACCACCGACGGGAGTCAGACATGTTGCCAACCGGCATGGACCTGGAACAGGCGGGGCCGCTCGTGACCATCCACCTGCGCCAGCGGGAGGTGACGCACACCGACTTGCAGGAGGCGGTCGCCGAGTGCCTCGACCGGATCCGCTACCACAACGCCCAGAACTTCCTCTTCGACCTCGAGGGCGTGGAGTTCCTCTCCTCGGCCTGCCTCGGGGTGCTGGTGGGGTTCATGCAGGAGGTCGAGCACGCCCGGGGCCGGATCGTCCTGGCGAACTGCCACGACAACGTCGCGTTCCTCTTCAAAGTCACCCGCCTCGACACCGTCTTCGACCTCTTCGACGACACCGCCGCCGCGGCGGCGAGCCTGTAAGAGAGGAGCAGGAACCCAGGAAGCCAGGAAGAGGAAGCCTGAGGTTAGAGCGGATCGGCCCGGACTCGCTTCACTTCCAGTTTTACCTTGGCAAAGTTCAGCAGCAGGCCGTGACGAAGGTTGAGCGCCCGCAAGTAGGAACGTGTGATGACGAAGTGGACGTCATCGAAATCCCGGACCGTTTTGAGTTCGACGACGAGTGATCGCTCGACCACCAGGTCGAGTCGATGCTGACCGACCACGTGCCCGTCGTAGAGCACGTCGATCAGGACTTGCGATTCGACGAACAGCCCGCGCTTGCCGAGCTCGATTAGTAGTGACTTTTCGTAAATCGACTCCAGAAAACCGGGCCCCAATCGACGGTGTACTTCGATCGCCGCCCCGATGATCTGTTCCGTCAGCCCGCCAAGCTCCAGCTCCATCGCTTCCCCCTCCTGGCTTCCTGGCTTCCTGCTTGACTATCTCCCCTCCAGCAGCCGCTGCCCCAGGAAGTCGCTCAGCTCGGGGATGCGGGCGACTTTCGCGATCACCGCGTCGATGTCGTACTCCAGCCGGACGAACTCCACCTGCTCCCCATCCACGATCGCGTAGCTCGCGCGGGGGTCGCGGTCACGCGGCTGGCCCACGCTGCCGGGGTTCACGATCACCTTCTCGTCCGCGTTGAAGCGGTAGACCCCGCCCAGGTCCGCCGGGGGGTAGAAGTCCGGCTCGTCCGTGAACAGGCCCGTCACGTGCGTGTGCCCCACGAAGCACCGGCTCTCGAACCGGTCGAAGATCTGCTGCATCTTCGTCGGCGCGGTGATCACGTCGTCCGGGAAGATGTAGTCGTTGATCGGCCGCCGGGGCGACGCGTGCACCCACGTCGCCCCGTCCGCCTGGTGGCGGATCATCATGTGACCCAGGTAGTCCCACCGCGCCCGCCGCTTGCCCGCATCCGGCTCGAGCTCGAACTGCCGCCGCGTCCAGAAGCACGCCTGCTCCGCCATCGTGTTGAAGCTCGTCGGCTCGTACAGCACCGCGAAGTCGTGGTTCCCCATCAGCGACCACTCGCACCGCTGCATCACCAGGTCCAGGCACTCCAGCGGGTTCGGCCCGTACCCGACGATGTCCCCGAGGCAGATCACCCGGCCGACGCCCCGCGACTCGATGTCCGCAAGGACCACGAGCAGCGCGTCGAGGTTGCCGTGGATGTCCGAGATGATCGCGGTGCGTTCCATATCGCCTGTGGGTCGGGAGACGCGGGCGCCCGGGCCCGTCGCGGGCAGCCCGCCGCCCCGCTCTCGCCCGACGCGGTAATCTAGCAACCCATGCCCGCACGTGAGGCCCACGCCCCCACTTCTCCCGAACCGTCCGCCCGGACCCGCGGCCCCGCCGAGGCGCCCCGCATCCTCATCGTCCGCCCCTCCGCCCTCGGCGACGTCAGCCGCTCCGTCCCCGCACTCGTCACCCTCCGCAAGGCCTTCCCCCACGCCCAGATCGACTGGCTCGTCTCCCACGCCTTCGCGGATGTCATCGCTCACCACCCCATGCTGAGCAACGTCCTCCGCTACGACCGACAGTGGTTCCCCAAGCTCTTCCGAGGCCAGGCCCCCCTCGCCCACGGCTTCTCCTTCTCCCGCCGACTCCGAACCAACCGCTACGACGCCGTCTACGACCTCCAGGGCCTCTTCCGCTCCGGCGTCTTCACCTGGCTCACCCGCTCGCCCCGACGCGTCGGCTTCGCCAACGCCCGCGAACTCGCCTGGCTCGGCTACAACGTCCGCCACCCCGTCGACGGCGAGGTCCGGCACACCGTCGACCGCATGCTCGCCCTCCTCGAACGCGACGGCCTCCACCCCGTCCGCGACCTCCGCCTCTACCTCGGCCCCGACGACGACGCCTGGCTCGGCAACTTCCTCCACGAGCACGCCCTCACCCCCGGCGCCTACGCCTGCCTCGCACCCACCGCCCGCTGGGGCTCCAAGTGCTGGCCCCTCGACCGCTACGCCGAGATCGCCCGTCGGCTCCTCCAGGCCGCCGGCGGCTCGGGCAGCCCCGGCCTCGACGACAAGCTCGTCCTCATCGCCTCACCCGCCGAACGCGCCCAGGTCGACGCCTTCCTCCGACACCTCGGGCCCCTCGCCGAGCGCGTCGTCGTCCCCAAAACCACCGTCGGGCAGATGATGGCCGTCCTCAGCGCCACCCGCCTGCTCGTCTGCAACGACTCGGCCCCGCTCCACATCGCCATCGGGTTCGACCGCCCGGTCGTCGCGATCTTCGGCCCCACCGACCCCCACGAGGTCGGGCCCTACCGCCGGCTCGACAGCGTCGTCCAGCCCGAGCAGGCCAAACAGGCCCGGCTCGACTACCGTGCCGCCAAGGACGACCCCAGCCTCATCGCCCACGTCTCCGTCGACGACGTCTGGGAGAAGGTTCAAGCGAACCTGGCATGACCCACCCCGACCCGATGCCTGCCACCCCACCGGCAACCCCCGCGCCCGCCGCCCCCCCGCCGATCACGCCGGCCGCGCCCGACGCCGCGTTCAAACCCGGCTGGTGGGTCCGCGGGGGCCACGCCCAGACCCTCTGGCCCACCCTCGCCCGACGCGTCCGCCTCCGGACCCGCACCGAGATCCTCGAACTCCCCGACGGCGACTTCCTCCGACTCGACTGGGTCGGCCACCGCGGACCCACCGTCGTCGTCCTCCCCGGCCTGCAGGGGAGCCTCAAGTCCAGCTACGTCCGCGGCCTCCTCGCCGCCTGCGAACGCCGCGGCTGGCGCGCCGTCCTCCTCCACTACCGCGGCTGCGGCACCCCCAACCGCCTCCGCAGCGCCTACCACTGCGGCATGTCCGACGACCTCCACCACGTCGTCCAACTCCTCCACGACCGCGACCCCCACGCCCCCCTCGCCGTCGTCGGCTACTCCGTCGGCGCGAACATCGGCATGAAGTGGCTCGGCGAGGCCGGCCACCGCGGCGAACAACTCCCCCTCGCCGCCGCCGTCGGCGTCTCCGTCCCCTTCCACCTCGGCGAGGTCGCCCAGGAAGTCACCCGCGGCTTCTCCCGCCTCTACCAGTGGTACCTGCTCCGCAGCCTCCGCCGCGACGTCGCCGCCAAGATGGCCGCCCGCGACCTCGGCCTCGACCTCACCCCCGCCGACCTCCGCAAGCTCACCAACTTCGACCGCTTCGACTCCCGCGTCACCGCGCCGCTCCACGGCTTCGCCGGCGCCCAGGACTACTACGACCAGACCCAGTCCGCCCCCTGGCTCCGCCACATCCAGGTGCCGACGCTCATCATCAACGCTCTCAACGACCCCCTCGTCCCCCCCCGCCTCCTCCCCACCCCCGCCGACCTCTCCCCCCACGTCACCCTCCAGGTCACCGAGTGCGGCGGCCACCTCGGCTTCGTCACCGGCCGCTGGCCCTGGCGCCCCCAATACTGGCTCGAAGACCGCATCACCGACTACCTCGACGAGGCGTTCGGGTGCAGGACTAGGCGGCGAGATTAGGGAAACGCCTGACACGATGCGCGACACGCGACGGGGTAGAGTAGACTGGTTCTGGAAATCGCTTGGGATGGTGATGCGCAGTGAGGTAGCCCATCGAGGCCCTACGGTCGGCAGCGGCGTCTACACGCTCGCGGAGGTGTCGCGCTACGCCGAAATGAATCCTGCGACGGCGCGGGCGTGGTTCCGTGGCAGATCGGATCGCCGCGGCCGCGGGCCGGTACTGACTTCGGATTACGCTCCCGCCGGGCGGGATTTTGCTGTTAGCTTCTTAGATCTAATTGACGCCTGGGTCGCGAGTCGTCTCCGTGGTGAAGGTGTCAGGATGTCGAGAATCCGTGCGGCATATGCAGCACTGGCTGCCGACCTCAAGACGGATCACCCTTTCGCCCACCAGGAACTGCACACCGACGGCCAGAACATCTTTCGCGTGACCGCAGACCGTTTGGGCGATCGTGAGCTCTTGGAAGTCATCAGCCGGCAACGCTTCTTCTGCTACGTGATCGACTGCCTGCATCGCATCGATTATCGAACGGATACGCGACTGGCATTCCGGTGGCGGATAAGCGAGAGCGTTGTGATCGATCCCACGCTGTCATTTGGGAAGCCTGTGGTTGCTGGCACCGGTGTCTCTACCTTTGTCCTTGCAAACTCCTTCCGGGCGAACGGCGGTAATGCCGCACTGGTGGCCGATCTGTTCAACGTGAGCGAGGCGGCGGTGCACGACGCGGAACAATTCGAGCATGAACACGGTCGCAAGGCTGCTTGATCTTCTTTGCTGATGAAAACTTCATGGAGAGAGGGGTGCGTCTGCTCGAAGCGTTCGAGCAAGTGCATGAAGTTCGACATTTGCTTAACTACTTTCCTCGAGGAACGCCAGACACGGAGTGGATGGCACAGATCGCAGGCTGGGACGAGCGGCCAACCATCTTGGGCGGTGACGGCCGAATCCTGCGTAACAAGGTTGAGGCTGCAGTCATAGCCGAGTGCGACCTCATGTTCGTCTACCTTGCTCCTGGGTGGACGAACATCAAGTGGCATGATTTCGCATGGAAGATCATCAAGGTTTGGCCAGCAATCGTTCGCAATGTGGAATCGGCGAGCAGGCCGACCGTCTTCGAAGTCGCCGTTGGCGATGGCAAGATCAGGCGAGTGGGGCTGACCCGTGAGATGGGTAGAGCGTGACTGAGAATAAGTGCGCGGCGAAGGCTTCATCCGTCATCCACGGGTGGGATCAACGTCGCGGCCCCCCCGCCCTCACCCCGCCCCGCTCCCCCGCACGCGCACATCGCGCAGCACCATCCCGCTCCGCGGGAGCGCCGGGAGTCGCAGGGTGTCGATCCCCAGGTCCTGGGGCGGGACGGC
>CAZKRE010000025.1:0-26617 GCA_964555075.1 uncultured Phycisphaeraceae bacterium | reverse complement strand
TTGTCGGGTCGGAAGCGGACGAGGCCCGTGCCGTGGCGGAAGCGGCCTCCGCTGAAGTGGTCGTAGGTCACCTCCACCACCAGCTCGTGCGGCAGCGGCGTCCATTGGGTGCTCCGCTCGCTCGCCCAACGTGACGGCCCGCCCGGCGCGCTGCCGGTAAAGCCGGCGGCGTTGCGGCGCTTCGCCAGGGATTCCAACCGCTTCGTCAGTTCCTTGCGCTCCGCGGCGGCGATGCCCGAGGTGAACCCGACGTGGTTGAGCTTGCCCTCGTCGTCGAACAGCCCCAGCAGCAGCGAGCCGACGACATTGCCCTTGCTCGCATAGCGGAACCCGCCGACGACGCAGTCGATGCTGCGGTAGTGCTTGATCTTCACCATCGCGTCGCGTTTCCCTGTGCCGTAGGGCACGTCGCGACGCTTCGCGATGACGCCGTCGAGGCCGCCGTGCGTCTGTTCGAACCACCGGTCCGCCTCCGCACGCTCAACCGTCGCGGGCGAGAGGCGGAGCGCGGGGATGTTCTTCCAAGCCTTGGCGAACCGCTCGAGCCTCGGCCGGCGGTCGGCGAGGGTCACGGTGGCGAGCGACTCGTCACCGTCGGCGAGCAGGTCGAAGACGATGTAGGTGGCGGGCGTCTCGGCGGCGAGCTTCTGGACGCGGGAGGCGGCGGGGTGGATCCGCTGCAGCAGGTCATCAAAAGCAATCGCCCCGTCGCGCTCGATGACCAGTTCCCCATCGAGCACGAACCGCTCCGGCTTGAGGCGGCGGAGCGTCTCGACCATGTCGGGAAAGTAGCGCGTCAGCGGCTTGCCCGCCTTGCTCTGGAGGACCACCTCGTCCCCGTCCCGGAAGGCGAGGCAACGGAAGCCATCCCACTTCGGCTCGTACTGCCACTCGTCTCCTGCCGGGATGGCCTCGACGGTCTTCGCCTCCATCGGCGCGTACGGCGGTTTGAGGGGCAGTTTCATCTCGATGAACTCCGACGAGGCGTGTCGCGCGTGCCTGCCATGCCGCTACTTCTTCTTTTTCGCCGCTTTCCGCGCGACCTTTGCTTTCTTCGGCTTCGCAGCGGGCCTGGTCGCGGGTGCGGCCGGCTTATCCTGTCCCTCGCGCAGCGCGACCGCCTGCCGGATGATCTTCGAGAACATCGCGCCGGTCGCCCCGCCTTTGGCCGGGCGATGCGACTCCCACACGTCCGGGTTCTCGGCCGCGAGAACATCCGCGAAGTCCCGCTCGGTCTTGATCGACAGCGGCGCGGCCTCGACGATGTCAAGCTCGCCCGCCCATTCGTCCCGGTGCTTGATGAGCAGCCACGACCGGCTCGAGTCCCGCGTCGACCCGCGGCCGCCCCACCCGCGTGTCCGAACGAGCACCCAGGAACCTTTGAGCTTGAACCCGTTGAGGGTCAGCTTCAGCTCGCCCTTTTTCAGCGCGGCGCTCACGTCTTCGAAGCCCGGTTCGGGCTCCCACGCGCCCCGGTCCCACAGCAGCACGATCCCCGCGCCGTAGCCCTCGGGGATGACGCCCTCGAACTCGCCGTAGTCGAACGGGTGGTCCTCGGTCTGCATCGCGAGCCGCTTGTCCCTGGGGTTCAGCGACGGACCCTTGGGGACGGCCCACGAGAGGAGGACGCCGTCGTGCTCGAGGCGGAAGTCGTAGTGGAGGTGGGACGCGAGGTGCTTCTGGACACAGAAGTAGAGCGGCTTTCCGCCGGCCTTCTTCTTCACGGGCGGCGGCTCGGGGGTCCGGCTGAAGTCGCGTTTCCGCTTGTACTCGGCCAGGTCGCGCGGCATGGGGGATGGTATGCCCGCCCGCGCCGCATCGCTCACATGAGGGCGAGGATCAGCGCGGTGAACGCGAGTGCGAGGAAGAAGGCGCCCATGTCGGTGACGGTGGTGAGGACGGGGCTGGAGACCATCGCGGGGTCGACGCCGAGCCGCCGGAGCGCGAGCGGCAGCCCCCCGCCGAGGCAGACCGCCAGCACGCTGTTGAGCGTGAATACAACCGCGAACAGAACCGCGAGCGTGAAGATCGACACCGGGCCCTCCAGACCGAACATCAGCTCGCCCCCGAGCACGATCAGCCCGATGACGAGCCCGATGCAAACGCCGTTGAGCAGGCCGATCCCCGCCTCTTTCTGAACGACGCGCCAGACGTCGCGGGGCGCCACCATGCCGAGCGAGAGCTCGCGGATGCTGACCGCCACCGCCTGATTGCCCGCGGCGCCGCTGACGTTCGCGACCAGCGGCAGGAAGACCGCGACCGCCACGACGCGCTCGATCACGTCCTGGAACAGCGCGATGATGCTGATCGAGACGCACGAGAGGACGAGGTTGGGGAAGAGGAACGCGAACCGGCGGACCCACCGGTTCATCAGCGGCATCGACCGCAGTTCTTCGCCGCCGATGATCCCGCCGAACTTGAGGAACTGGTCGGCCTGTCGTTCGCCGAGCGCCTCCCGGACGGCGCTCTCCTGGACCACCCCATCGAGCATGCCTTCCGCATCCACCACCGGTACGGCGGCGAAGTCGACGCGGTCGAACAGGTCCTCGAGGTCATCGAGCGGCGCGAGCGGCGGGACCGCGAGCGGGTCGCGGCGCATCACCTCGCGCAGCGGCTGACGCCGTGGCAGGAGCGGGATGTGCCGCATCGGCAGCACCCCGACGAGCTTGTCGCCGTCGTCCACCACGTAGACGTATCGGATCTCGTGGTCGGCGTACTCGTCCCGGTTGTCCCGCATGTCGGCGAGGACGTCGTCGATCGTGAGCTCCTGCCGGTACGCGAGCAGCTCGCTGATCATCAGCCCGCCCGCGGTGTCGTGCGGGAACTCGAGACGGTCCCGGGCCTCCTCGGCCGCGGCTGGCTCCATGTGGCGGAGGATCGCCTCGACGTCCTCCTCGTCGAGCTCCGCAAGCACGTCGGCCTGCTCGTCGGAGTCCATCTCCTCCACGATCGCCGCCGCCTGGTGCGGCTCGAGCTCCTCGATCATGTCCGCCGCGTACTCGTCGACGAAGTGCTCCATCAGGTCCGCCGCCAGCGCGGCGTCCTGCTGCGAGAGGATCGCGAGCATCCGCGTCTGGTTCGGGCCCGACAGGTGCGAGATCGTGTACGCCGTGTCTTCCGGCGGGAGCAGCTGCAGGAACATCGCCACCGCCTCGGCATTCCCGGACGCCAGCAGCGCCTCGAGTTCCTCCCACGGCTCGGCGGTTACGGATGTTCTCGATTCGATCTCGGCCAACGGCGTCTCCAGCAGCCGGCCGATTCTACCGCGTCAGCGGAACCGCCCCCACAGGCACCTCTTCATCCTCGACCGCCACCCGCGGCCGCCCCCCCTCCCCGAAGAAGATGCGGCGCGTGACCGGGTGCATGCCCAGCAGCGCCGAGGCGACCGCGGCGCCCCCCAGCCCGCCCAGCACGAGCTCCCACCACGCCGGGCGGCTCACGAGGTCGTACACGCCCCACAGCGCGATCGGGTGGATCAGATAGACGCCCATCGTCAGCGTCGCCAGCCGCCCCACCCACCGGCTCGACGGCAGCCGGACGCACAGCACCGCCGCGACCGCCGCGACCCCCAGCGCGGCGCTCAGGGCGTCTGAAGACTCGAGCCCCGCGTTCCACATCCCCGTCGCGACGACTGCCGGCAGCAGCGCGGTCAGCGCCAGCGCGTTGTGCCGCAGCCTCGCAACGGGCAGCCGCTGAGCCGCCGCGAGCCCGATCGCGAACGGCGCGAACGAGCCCGCCAGCGCGAACTGCACCCAAGGGGCATCCAGGCCATCGAGGTATTGCACCGTGAACCACACCCAGACGCTCCCGACAACCGGCGCGAGCACGGCCGTCACCTCCGGCTGGCGCAGGAGCCGACGCCCCGCCGCGTCGGACGCCAGGCTTGCCACAAACGCGAACGGCAGGAACCACAGGTGCAGCGCCGGGCCGTACAGCAAGCTCCCGAGGCCCTGGTCCGACACGATCGGCCGCCCCATGCGGACCGCGAAGCCCGCGTACACGGCGTACCACACCGCCCAGGGCAGTAGCAGCCGACGGGCCCGGCGGGTCGCGGTTCGCGCCAGCGGCGCGGCGTCGTCCCGCATCAGCGGCAGCAGCAGGGTCAGGATGACGAACACCGGCAGCCCCGCGTACGCCACCACCCGGGCCGGCGCCTCCATCACATGGAACCAGACGATCCCGATCGCCGCCACGATGCGGAGGTAGTCGATCCCGGCTACGCGTGTCGATGCGATATCCGAGGCCGAGGGCGCATCCGTCATGCCCATCTCCTGGAACCCCCGCCGCGACCTTGTCGGCGTCACACCGAAGCGTCGGATGCCAGCGCGCCGCGCATCGCATCCAGGCCGGCGTGGTCCGTCAGATCAAAGTGCAGGGGTGTCACGGTCAGGTATTTCGCGAACAGGGCCTCCACGTCGCTGTCGCGCGGCGTGTGTCGGAAGGCCAGGCTCGACCGGACGCGGTAGTGGCGGTCGCCCGCCGCGTCCCGGCTCGAATCGTACTCGTCTACCAGGGGCGAAGTCGAGATCGGGACGACTTTTATTCCCCGCGGCTCGGCGCCGTCGTCGAGGATCGGCACGTTCAGGTTGATCACCGTGTGCCGGCGGATCGTGCCCGTCAGGACGCGGTCGATCGCCGCCCGCGCGTGCGCCGCCGCCGCTTCCCACCGCGTTTTCGAGGGGTCGCCGATGTGCAGACTCACCGCGATCGCGGGCACGCCCAGGAACGCCGCCTCGATCGCCGCGGCGACGGTCCCGGAGTAGATCACGTTGACCCCGATGTTCGCCCCGGCGTTCATGCCGGAGAGCACGAGATCGACCGGCCCCTGAACAAGGTTCGACAAGGCGAGCTTCACGCAGTCGGCGGGCCGCCCATGCACCGCGATCCCGCAGTAGTCCGTGTCTCGCGGGCAACGCCACTCGGCGCACCGCACGGGCTGGTGGAACGTGACCGCGTGCCCCATCGCGCTCTGCACCTCGGCAGGCGCCACCACATGGACCTCGCCCATGTCGCGCACCGCCGCGTGAAGCGCGCGGATGCCGCGGGCGTCGATCCCGTCATCGTTGGTGAGGAGGATGCGCATCGGCGAGATCGTACACCAATCCCGCATCCTCTTTGACGACCCGCCCAGCCGGGTCGCCCGGCTGACAGCGAACTACATGGGCTTTCTGGCGACGGTCGCGTCGTAGATCGACAGCAGCTTGGCCTTGTCGAAGACCATCTCCTGCCGGGTCAGCCCAACGAGATCGTAGGTCTGGGTCAGTTCGATGGCGTCGACCGGGCAGGCCTCTTCGCACATGCCGCAGTAGATGCAGCGAAGCTCGTCGATGTCGAACTTGATGGGGTACTTTTCTCGGTCGTCCCAGGGGCTTTCAGCGCCCTCGATGTGGATGCACCGGGCGGGGCAGATGGTTGCGCACATGAAGCAGGCGACGCACTTGACCCGGCCGTCCTCGTCGCGGTTGAGGCGGTGGACGCCGCGGAAGTTGCCGATGTGCATCCCGCCGTGCTCGATCGGCAGGTCCTCGCGGCGCTCCTCGGGGTACTGGAGCGTCTTCATGCCGCGGCGGTTGGTCTTCATCTCGCTGCGGCGGTTGAGCATGTGCTTGAGCGTCGTCCCCAGGCCCTTGAACACCTCGGGGAGGTAGAACGCTTCGGCGGGGGTCATCTCGGGCTGGTCGACGACCAGGATGTCTTCGTCACGGATCGGCATGATGCGGGGAGTATAGCGGCCGTGGGATCACGCCTCCCGCTTGAGCCGGGCGAGCGCCTGGTCGCTGCCCATGAGCACCAGGTGCTCGTGACCGGCGAGCGGTTCGGTGGGGTCGGGGATGAACACGCGGGGCTCCTCGGACGCCCGGACCTGCCGCTTGACCGCCACGACGTGCAGGCTCCGCTCCTGACGCAACCTCAGGTCCATCAGCGTCCTGCCCACCCACGCCCGGGGCGTCTGAACCTCGACGATGCTGTGGTCCTGGTCGAGCCCGAAGTGGCGTGCGAAGTGGGGGTTGACCAGGCGGGTGGCCCAGCGATCGGCGGTCTCGTCCTCGGGCGCAACGACCTCGTCGGCGCCGATCCGCTTGAGGATGACCCCCCCCGCCGGGGTGATCGTCCGGGCGACGACCCGCTTGACGCCGATCTGCTTGAGGAGGAGGGTCGTGAGCACGATCGGTTCGAGCCCGGTCCCGATGCCGACGACGGCGGTGTCGACCTGGTCGATGCCGTGCATGCGGAGCGCCCGCTCGTCGGTGGCGTCCATCGCGATGGCGAGCGTGACCTGGTCCCGGACCGACTCGACGATGGCGATGTCGCGGTCGATGCCGACGACGTCTTCGCCCGCCGCGGCGAGGTTGGCGGCGATCCGGGCGCCGAACCGCCCCAGACCGATCACTGCGTAACGTTGTGCCATGGGTGTGCCTCGTGAGGGGAGGGGTCAGCCCAGCGCCACGCTCTCGTGGGCGTAGCGGTAGGGTCGTCGGGGGGCGGAGTTGCTGACGAGGACCGCGCCCAGCAGCGCCAGCGGGCCCACCCGCCCGAGAAACATCAGGGCGATGATGACCGACTTGCCGAAGGTCGTCAGTTCGGGGGTGATCCCCAGCGAGAGGCCGACGGTCGCGACGGCGGAGATCGCCTCGAAGAACAGCTTCTCGAACGGGAACGGTTCGCTGAGCGTCAGCAGCAGGGTGCCGAGCACGGCGAGGGCGACGTAGCCGATGAGGACGGTGCCGGCCTTGCGGACGAGGCTGTCGCTGATGGCGCGGCCGAAGGCCTCGGTCTCGCGCTGGCGGACGGTGGCGAAGACGGAGAGGAGCAGGACGGCGACGACGGTGGTCTTGACGCCGCCCGCGGTCCCGCCGGGCGAGCCGCCGACGAGCATGAGCGAGGTGAGGGCGAACCGGCCGGCGGGCTGGAGTTCGTCCATCGGCATGGAGGCGTAGCCGCCGCTGCGGGCGGTGATGGACTGGAAGCTCGCGTCGGCGACGATGCCGAGCACCGCCCCGCCGTCCAGCGGCCCGGGCCGGTCCACGTGCGCGGTCTGGCCCTGGTTGAGCGCGGCGTGGAAGTGGGGCATGAGCTGGCCCGCCGCGATCGCGACGACGCCCGCGACGTAGAGCGCGGCCGTGGTGGTAAGCACGATCTTGGTGTGCAGGCTCAGCCGCTGCCGGACGAGGTCGACCTGGGCGATGCTCCCCGGGCGGACGGGCCGACGCCACCGGGCGAACCGGCACCGGGCCACGTCGAGCAGGTTCACCATCACCGGGAACCCCAGCCCTCCGAGGACGATGAGGGGCGCGATGACGAGGTGCGTCGGCAGGGCGTAGCGGTGGGAGACGAGGCTGTCGCCCGTGAGGTCGAACCCGGCGTTGCAGTAGGCGCTGACGGAGTGAAACACGCTCCACCCCAGGCGATGAACCCCGGTGACGGACGAGTCCCAGAGGGCATAGATGAGGGCGGCGCCGATGATCTCGATGCTCAGCGTGGCGATGACGATGAACCGCACCATCGCCCGGATGCGGGGCAGCGGCAGGTCGTCCATCATCTGGCTGAGGCTCAGGTGCTCCCGCAGGGAGATGTTGCGGCCCAGGAGCACCGCGATCATCGAGCCGAAGATCACGATGCCAAGACCCCCGAGCTGGATCAGCACGCCGATGATCGCCTGGCCCACGGGGGTGAAGTGCTCCGCGGTGGATCGGACGACGAGCCCGTTGACGCAGACGGCGCTGGTGGCGGTGAACAGCGCGTCGAGCCAGGAGAGGCTCCGGCCCGGCGCGAGCGCCACCGGCAGCTTCAGCAGCGGGGCGCCCAGCACGATGAGGACGAGGAAGGACACCGGCAGCACCAGCCCCGGCCGCGCGTGGCGGATCATCGTCACCACGAACCGCCAGAACTCCACCACGAGCGCCAGAACGATCCCGCCGTGGAAGAGGAACCACCCGGCGGGGTGGAGCGTGCCGGCGAGCACCCCGCCGACCGTCAGGGCGAGGAGCGTCCAGTCGATCCCGCCGATCCCTTCATGGGCCTCAGGTCCATCGCCGCGGCGGATGCGGATGAAGGTGTCGGCGAAGTAGATCGCCAGCGCGAGCCCCTGGAGGACGTGGACGGCGACGGCGAACAGGGCGTGGGAGATCGGCACGCCCCGCCACGCGGGGATGGGCGGCTCGTGGAACCCGTAGAGCAGGATGATCCCGCCCGCGGCGATGAGCAGCAGCGCCACGCGGAACATCAGCACGCCCCAGTGCGGTTGGCCCTGGTGGTGCAGGTGCGTGACCGCCGCGAGCTGAGGCACGGGGGCCTTGGCCATGAAAGCCATCGTACCCTTCGGGGATCAGGCGGGATCGGGAACCGGCGGCGGCGTCATCGCGTCAGCGGAAGAGTTCGGGCTTGGGCGGCTCGGCGGCGACGGTCGGGCCGGGGACGACCCCGTACTTGCGGAGCATCTCGCCGATCCGCGGGTCGGTCGTGCTGCGATCGAGCCAGTCGACGTAGTAGGCGTATCGGAGCGTGTCCACGGCGCTGGGGATGTCGCCGATCTGCTCGAAGAACAAGGCCGCCTCGACGTAGGGCGTCGGGTCCCGCCGGTCCGCGAAGGCGGCGGCCTTCTTGAAGGCGGTCCGGGCGCCGTCGATGTCGCCCGCCTTGGCGAGGTAGGTGGCCTGTCGGAGGTAGTCGTCGGTCTCACCGTAGTAGGTCGCCGTCTTCTGCAGGAAGGCGGAGAGGCTGTCGAACCGGCCCTGCTGGAGGTACGCCTCGGCGAGGTGGTCGAGGATGTCCTCCAGGATGTTGCTGGTCTCCGGCGCGAGCGTCAGCGCCCGCTCGAGCGCGACCTGAGCCTGCAGGGGTTCGCCCTTCTTGAGGTAGTTCACGCCGAGGAAGAACTGGTTGCGGTAGTCGGTCGGCGCCTTCTCCATCAGGTCCTGGAACTTGGCCTCGGCCCGGTCGTACTGCCCCTGGCTCATGTACTCGACACCCTTGTCCCGCTTCATCATGTTGGTTTCGCAACCGGCGGATAGCAGGAGCCCCCCGGTGGCGAGGGCGGCAAGGGCGAGCGTGATTCGTCGGCCAACTGGCGTCCGCATGGTTCTTCCCTGATCGTCGCCGGTAGGCCGGCAGCGGGTATGTCGTCCGGAACGTCCCCGGCTTCTCCGGCCTCGGGGCATCCGAAGATAGAATCGGCCCCCGGCGGCGGCAAACTCCAACGGCCGCCGCCCGGGACGCTTATGCACCGGCTCCGCGCCACCCTCCTCCAGCACGAGACCCGCTCCGGACGCCACTTCGATCTGCTCATCGAAGACCCGACCCTCGGTCCGCCCCGCCTGGCGCCGCTGTGGGCCGCTCGCGTCTCGCTGCCACCGGCGGCCTGGGTCGCGGCGGGTGTCCTGCGCCTCGTCCCCCTGCCCCCCCACCGCCGGATCTACCTGGATTACCAGGGCCCGCTGACCGGCGGCCGCGGGCGGGTGAGTCGGGTCGCGTCCGGCCACGCGGTGCCGCGGCTTTGGACGGCCGGGCGGATCGAGATGAGCTTGCGACTGGGGGCGTTCTCGGGTCGCCTCGATCTGCAACGGCGGTCGAACCGACTGTGGATCGCGGACGTTTGGGCGGACGCAAACGCGTAAGTCACCCCTTGGGGGACGGCGACCCTCGGGGTATCATCGGAGCCGTTACACCTTTCTTGGCAGGAGGCACGCATGTCCGACGAAACCGGAGCCCGTCCGATCAACGACGAGGACCTTCTCGCGACCGCGATCCCGATCCCCCACGACGAAGACGACGGCTCGATGGAACCGGAGGAAGTCCACGCCCGGCCGGCGATCGATGGCGTCCCCGTCATCCCGAGCAGCAAGATCCGCCGGTTCGACAACTCGACCGCGATCGCGGAGCACGGCTGGCGGCGCCGGCCGCACAAAGACGGCCGCGGCGCCGTGCGCATGAAGACGTTCGTCGCCAAGCTCCGCCCGGAGGCGATCGAACATCTGGACGAGCAGATCAACCAGTGGCTCGACGCGCACGACGAGTTCGAGGTCAAGCTCGTTTCCTCGTCCATCGGCACCCTGACGGGCAAGAGCGCGGAAGAGGCGCTGTTCGTCACTGTCTGGGTCTGACGGAGCGCGTCGGCGGGTGCCGACGCCCGCCTATCGTCGCCCCCGCCCCGCCGTGACCAGGGCGGTGCCTGCCTGCTGCGCGGCCGCTGCGGTCGGGGCCGCCGGAGCCCGGTCGCAAACCCAGGCCCTCAGCGACGACCAGCCGACGGTGCGCACGGCCGCGGGGCGGTCGGCCTTGCTCGTGTCGGCGACAAGCACGGCGGATTCGGCGCGTTCAACCGCCGCCTGCTTCACGGCCGCCTCCGACAGCTCGGTCGTGCTCGCGCCGCCCTCGTCGATGCCCGACGCGCCAATGAAGGCCATGTCGAAGCGCAGGTTGCGGCACCACGCGAGAGCGAACCCGCCCACGAGCGATTCGCCCGGGCGACGGACCTGCCCCCCGATCGCGATCAGCTCCGCCTCCCCCCCGTCCGCGGCGGCGAGCAGCCGCAGCGAGTTGGTGTAGATCCGCACGTCCGCGCGGGCCAGGAGCTGCGTCCCCACCTCGAGGCAGGTCGTCCCGGCGTCGATGAAGACGGAGGCGCCGGGCTTTACGAGCTGGCTCGCCCGGACACCGATCGCCCGCTTGGCGGCGCGGTTCTCCGCGAGCCGGCGGTCGAAGGAGGCCTCGCCGCGGATCGACGCGGGGTGGAGCGCCCCGCCGTGAACGCGGAGCACCTCGCCCGACGCCTCGAGCCGCAGGAGGTCCCGCCGCACGGTCGCGCGGGAGACGCCCAACTCCCGCTGGAGCTCCGACACGGGTCGGCGGGGGTTCTCGCTGAGGAGGCGGCGGATCGCGTCGAGGCGGCTGTGAAGCATCGTGAACGATTGTGATCGATTTGTTCATTCTGCGTCAAGCGGGTACGCTGCGTCTCAGGAGACCGCGATGGACGGACCGGACCATCATCGAGCCCGCGCTGCCGCCCTGCTGGAACGGGCGGGCGTGGTGCTGGGCCAC
The DNA here is from genome assembly GCA_964555075.1 of uncultured Phycisphaeraceae bacterium. Classification (GTDB taxonomy): domain Bacteria; phylum Planctomycetota; class Phycisphaerae; order Phycisphaerales; family Phycisphaeraceae; genus CAZKRE01. Next base: position 15,580 of record CAZKRE010000025.1, on the reverse strand, counting down.
GGGGAGCGGGACGGGATCGAACTCGCGACGCTGGGCCTGGGCGACTTCGAGTCGCAGGGACTCGCGCTGCTCGTGTACGTCAATAACGACCGCTACTGCTCGAAGGAACTGGTGCTCTTCCCGCGGCAGACCTGCCCGGAGCACCGCCATCCCCCGGTGTTGCTGCCCGACGGGCGGACCGACCCGGGCAAGCAGGAGACGTTCCGGTGCCGCTGGGGCGAGGTGTACCTCTATGTGGCGGGCGAGGGGGACCGGGAGCGGATCCGAGCCCGCGTGCCCGGCGACAGCGCGGCGTGGTACACCGTCTTCCACGAGGTTGTCCTGCGCCCGGGCGAGCAGTTCACGATCCCGCCTGATACGTTGCACTGGTTCCAGGGCGGGCCGGAGGGCGCGGTCGTCACCGAGGTTTCGAGCACGAGCCGGGACGAGTCGGATGTGTTCACCGACCCGCGCATCCGGCGGGTCGAGTCATGATGGAGCAGCGTATGCGACAGCCCAAGTCCCTCGACGTGAAACTACAGCAGATCCTGGACGACCCTTCCTGTCGCGAGTTCATCCTCGCCGACGCGAAGGACGCCGACATGGCTTACGGCCTCGCGTCCCCGGGCAAGAGCCCGGAGATGCACGCGCAGGAGGGCCGTTTCCGCACGCTCCAGGACTACCGCGACCTCATCCGCGCCAACGTCCGGCAGGGGCTCGTCGACATCATGCTCATGAGCGCCTCGACGAACGAGGTGCTGACGATCCGCGAGCGACTGTTCGACGGCAGCCACGTCACCCCCGCCATCCGCGCCAACGACACCACCGACGTCTGGCTCGCCGCCGGGTCCACCTACGCGCAGGAGCCGTCGCGCCCCTTCCGCTCGGCCACGATCGACCACGCGATGTGCGGCAAGATCGGCTGCGCGCTGACCGAAGAGGTCGTCGGGGCGGACCTGGGCCTCTACTCCTGCACGTTCAACAACGATCTGGAGCGGGACCACGACACGCTCGAGCGTTACGCCGCGTTCCGGCTTGAAGCCGAGCGCAAGGGCTTCCGCCACTTCCTCGAGGTCTTCGACCCCAACGCGCCGCAGGCGCCGATCCCGGACGTGGGGCGATTCCTCAACGACATGATCGCGCGGACACTGGCGGGCGTCGTTGGCAAGGGCCGCCCGTTGTTCCTCAAGATCCCCTATCACGGGCCCGCCGCGATCGAAGCCCTCGCCGCGTACGACCGCTCGGTCGTCGTCGGCATCCTCGGCGGCTCGAGCGGGACGACGTTCGACGCGTTCCACCAGCTCTACGAGGCGAAGGCGCACGGGGCGCGGGTCGCGCTGTATGGCCGGATGATCAACGCGAGCGAGCACCAGCCGAGCTTCATCTACCACCTCCGCGCGGTCGCGGACGACCAGATGAAGCCGGAGGAGGCGGTGCGGAGCTACCACGCGGAACTGGCGAAGCTGGGGATCCCGCCCTACCGCGCGCTGGCGGACGACCTGCAATCGACCCGCCGCGCCAGCGCGTACTCCGGCGGCGGCAAATCGACCGCCGCCGTCAATGGCCTCAAGCGGTCCGAAGCGGCCGCCGCCACGACCGGCAACGGCTCCAACGGCCAGCCCGACTTCGAACGCATGTCCCCGCAGGAGAAGGTGCAGTGGAACCTCGACCGATGGCGGAAGGTGCTCGGCTGAGCCCGACGAGCAGCCCCCCCGCGCAGCCGCAGGCGGTCGTTGCCGGGCACGTGTGTCTCGACCTGATCCCGCTGTTCGATCCCGCGGCGGAGGCGCCGCCCCTGACGCCGGGGACGCTCGTGAACGTCGGGCCCGCGATGCGGTCGACGGGCGGGGCGGTCTCGAACACCGGCGTCGCGATGCACCGCCTCGGGACGCCTGTCACGCTGATGGCCAAGGTGGGCGACGACCTTTTCGGGGGAGAGGTGCTCCGCCTGCTCCGCGACCGCGACCCTCGGCTCACCGCGGCGATGGCCGTCACGCCGGGTGAAGCCACGAGCTACTCCATCGTCCTGAGCCCGCCGGGCGTCGACCGCACGTTCCTCCACTGCCCCGGCGCCAACGACACGTTCGGGCCGGAGGACATGCGCTGGGACGAGACCGGCGGCGCACGCCTCCTCCACTTCGGCTACCCCCCGATCATGCGGCGCATGCAGGGCGGCGGCGAGGCGATGGGCTCCATCTTCGAAGAGGCCCGCAGGCGCGGGATGGCGACGTCGCTCGACTTCTGCGGCATCGACCCCTCCTCCCCAGCCGCGCGCGTCGACTGGCCCGCCTGGTTTGCCCGCGTGCTGCCGTCGGTCGACTTCTTCCTGCCCAGCCACGACGAGATCGCCGCGGCGCTCAGCCGCGACGGCTCGCGGACCCCCGCGGAGGGGGGAAGCCTCCACGGCCGCGCCGCCGCGATGGCTGACCGGCTGATCCACCTCGGGGCAGCGGTCGTCGTGCTCAAGCTCGGCGACCGCGGCCTGCTGCTGCGGACGACGGGCGACCGGGAGCGGCTGGCGAGGGTCGGGGGCGGGCTTCTGCGGGATCATGTCGAGGCGTGGCTCGGCCGGGAACTCGCCTCGCCCTGTTTCGAGGCGCGGGTCGTTGGCACCACCGGCGCGGGCGACTGTACGATTGCCGGTTTCCTGGCCGCGGTGCTGCGGTCGGCGTCGCCCGAGGCGGCGCTGGAGTCGGCGTGTGCCGTCGGCGCGTGCAGCGTCGAGGCGGCGGACGCGACGGGCGGCATCCCGCCGTGGGCCGACGTCGAGGAGCGCCTCGACAGTGGCTGGCGGCGGGTCGCCGACGAGCCGCCCGCGGGCTGGCGAGCCGCGAGCCGGGGCCACTGGATCGGGCCGCGCGATCCGCATCGGGAGGCGTGACCCGATGCAGCGGAGTTTGACGAGTCGTAACGAGAGGTTGTCATGAGCCGTTCGCCGCTCGAAGAGGCGTTGCGTTCCGCCGTCCGCGGCGAGGTGCGATGCGACCCCACCATGCGGGGCATCTACGCGACCGACGCGAGCCATTACCAGATGGTGCCGCAGGCCGTGGTGATCCCGCTCGACGAGGCGGACGTCGTCGCGACGGTCCGCGTCGCACGCGAGCGGGGCGTGCCCATCACGTCGCGCGGCGGGGGCACGTCGCTGGCGGGGCAGACGTTCGGGTCCGGCATCGTGATCGACTTCTCCAAGCACCTGTGCAAGGTGCTCGAGGTGAACGAGACGGAGCGGTGGGCCCGCGTCGAGCCGGGCATCGTGCGGGATCATCTCAACGGCTCGCTGCGCGAGCGGAAGCTCCACTTCGCCCCCGACCCCGCGACGAGCAGCCGGGCGACCGTCGGCGGGATGATCGCGAACAACTCCTCGGGCACCCGCTCGATCGTCTACGGCAAGACGGTCGACCACCTCCTGGCGGTGCGGTTGCTGCTTTCGGACGGCTCGATCGTGGAACTCGGGGCCCGGGACGCCGCCACGTGGGCCGCTGCCGCGGGCGATCCGTCGCGTGCCGGCGAGCTGTACCGGGGCGTCGAGCGGATCGTCGAGACGAACCGGGACGAGATCCGCGCGCGGTATCCGAAGGTGATGCGCCGCGTCGGTGGCTACAACCTCGACGAGCTGCTCGACCCCGCCGAGCGGAACCTGGCGAAGCTGGTCTGCGGCAGCGAGGGGTCGCTGGGCATCATCCTCGACGCGACCGTCCGCCTCACCCCCCTTCCGGGGGCCACGGCGCTCTGCATCGTCCACTTCGACGACGCGGTCGAGGCGGTCCGCCACGTGCCGGCGATGCTCGAGCACGCGCCCTCGACCATCGAGCTGCTGGATGACTCGATCATCCCCGAGTCGCGGCGGAACCCGTCGACCCGGCTGTTCGCGGACTTCTTCGAGGGCGAGCCCGCGGCGATCGACATCGTCGAGTTCATGGCGGACACCCAGGCCGAAGCCGACGAGCGGGCGATCGCGTTCGCCGCGGACATGAGGCGGCGCGGGATCGGCTACGCCCACGTGCTCCGGCACGACCCGCGCGCGATCTCCAACGTCTGGGAGCTCCGCCGCCTCGCGTTCGGGCTGCAATCCAACGTGAAGGGGCCGCGGCGCCCGCTCGACTTCGTCGACGACGCGTGCGTGCCGGTCGAACACCTGGCGGACTACGTCGTGAAGCTCAAGGCGATCTGCGCCAGGCACGGCGTCGAGTGCCCGATCGGCGCCCACGCGTCGGTGGGCGTGCTCCACCCCAAGCCGATGCTCGACCTGCACGACCCCGAGGACGTGAAGCGGATGCGGGCGATCGCGTGGGAGGCGTTCGAGCTGGTGCGGGAGTACGGCGGGTCGTGGGCCGGCGAACACGGCGACGGGCTGGTCCGCGGCGAGTTCATCCGCCCGTTCTTCGGGGATCGGCTCTACGAGGCCTTCCGCGAGGTCAAGGGGCTGTTCGACCCGCCCAACCTGATGAACCCGGGGAAGATCGTCGACACGCCGGGGATGGTCGAGAACCTGCGGCACCACCCGCCCGAGGCGCCGGACTACGCGGTCCGCGTGGCCGAGGTGACGAGCCATTACCACTACCGCGATCAGAACGGCTTTGCCGGCGCGGTCGAGCAGTGCACGGGCGTGGGCGCCTGCCGGAAGATCGGCAGCGGCACGATGTGCCCCAGCTACATGGCGACGAAGGACGAGGAGGACTCGACCCGCGGGCGCGCCAACGCGCTGCGGCTCGCGATGAGCGGGCAACTGGAGCAGGACGGCGGGCTCACCGGCGAGGGGGTCATGGACGCGCTCTCCCTCTGCCTGCAGTGCAAGAGCTGCAAGGCCGAGTGCCCCAACGCCGTCGACATGGCGAAGCTCAAGAGCGACGTGCTGCAGATGCGGCACGACAAGTACGGCGTGCCGCTGGGCTACCGGCTGATGGGCGACTCGCCCCGCGCGGCGCGGCTCGTCGCGGGGCCGCTGGCGCCGATCGTCAACTGGTTCCAGTCGCTGTCGCCGTTCAAGCGCGTGCTCGAGCGGGTCGCGGGCATCGATTCGCGGCGGCCGATCCCCATGTTCGCCTCCCGCACGCTCCGCGCCCGGTTGCGCGCCCGCGGACGCAACGGCGATGCCCGAACGCGGCCGGCGGCCCCGCCCCTGGGGCGCGTCGTGCTCTTCGCCGACACCTACGCGAGCTACTACGAGACCGGGATCGGCGTCGCGGCCGTCGAGCTGCTCGAAGCCTGTGGCTATGACGTGGTCCTGCCCAACGCGGGCTGCTGTCAGCGGCCGCGGCTGTCGAAGGGCATGGTGCGGGCGGCGAAAAAGGATGGCGAGCGGACGCTCCGCAACCTCCTGCCCTACGCGGAGGAGGGATTGCCCATCCTCTGCCTCGAGCCGTCGTGCTGTTCGTCCCTCGCGGATGACCTGCCCGACCTGATCGATGACGCCGAGATGGGCGCGAAGGTGGCGTCGCGGGTGCAGATGCTCGACGCGTTCCTGGCCGCCGAGCTCGACGCGGGCCGGCTCGACGGTGTCCGCTTCTCGCCGGTCCACGCGAACATCCTGCTCCACGGGCACTGCCACCAGAAGTCGGTGCTGGAGGGCGGGACCGAGGGGATGAAGCGTCTTTTCGCGGCGGTGCCGGGGCTGATCGCGACCGAAGTCGACGCGGGCTGCTGTGGGATGGCCGGCTCGTTCGGGTACGAGCATCACGACGTCTCGATGAAGGTCGGGGAGCAGCGGCTGTTCCCCGCCATCCGCGCGGCGATGCAGACGCCCGACACCGCCGTTTGCGCCAACGGCTTCAGTTGTCGCCACCAGGTGAAGGACGCGTGTGGCGTGACGGCGAAGCACTGGGTCGAACTCGTCCGCGCGGAGCCCGCCCCGGTGGCGCCCGCCGCGTCGCCGTAGCGCTCAGCTCGTCGCGCCCACCATCAGCCGTGTCGGCACGGTCTCCCGGACGGGCGCGATCCCCGTCCCGGCCGCCTCGATCAGCCGGCGGGCCCGCTCGCCCATGGCTTCGATCCCCAGGTCGATCGTGGTCAGCGGCACGGCCCATTGATCCTGCTCCGGGCACCAGCCCGCCCCCACGATCGCCAGGTCCTCCGGGACACGGACGCCCGCGTGCCGGGCCGCGAGCAGGCCGCCTCGCGCCATCGCGTCCGAAGCGAAGAGGATCGCGTCGGGCGGCGACGGCCGCGACAGCAGTGTCCGCGCCGCCTCCGCACCCGCGCGCTCGGAGTAGCCCGCGTGAAGGATGAGCTCGCCATCCGCGGGTGAACCGTGCAGGACCAGCGCGGTGCGGAACGCGTCGACCCACCGGCTGGTGCTGAATCGCTCGGCGGTCGCGGTGACGAGCGCGATGCGGTGTCGGCCGCGTTCCACAAGGTGCTGCACCGCCTGCATGACCCCGTGCGTGTAGTCGGGGACGACGCAGTGGCTGAACCCGTCCGCGAGGTCGTTGAACAGGAGCACCGTCGGTAGCCGCCGCTGCTGGCACGTCGCGAGCAGCCCCAGGTTCACCGGCGAGAGCATGATCAGGCCGTCGAGGTCGTTGAGGGGCGGAGCGTGGGCGAGCGAGCCCGCGGCGTGCTCGTCGGGGGGCATGTCGAACAGCCGCACCGCCACGGATCGCCCCCCCGCGCGCAGCCCGGCCAGCAGCGGCGGGAAGAACGGATAGCCATCCGCCAGATCAGCAAACGCGATCCCCAGCCGCGGCCCACGCTCGGCCGATGACGCCGGGGGCCGGGCCTCGCCGCCTCGGATGGCGGTCCCGCTTCCGGCGCGGGCTTCCAGCAGGCCCTCTGCGGCGAGCGACTGAAGCGCCCGGCGGATCGTCACCTGCCCGATGCCCCAGAGCGTGCTGAGCTCGCGCTGGGTCGGGAGGACGTCGCCCGGCTGGAGCCCGCCCGCCGCCGCCTGCTCGCGGAGCAGCTCGGCAATCTGGAGGTAGAGGTGCTTGCCGCCGCTGCGGTCGAGCCGGGATCCGAGTTCGGCGAGCAGACGGTGACGAGATTCCATATTGTGATGTTGCGATGTCACAAGTACCCTGTCAACCACCGCACAGTGAGGGGATCTTCATGAGTGCTCAAACGATCGACCGACCGGCGACCACGGAGGCGTTGGAAGAAGCGCTCTCGCGTCCCACGCCCGCGACGCGCGGCCTGTTCCAGTCGCTCCAGGGTGACCTGATGGTGCTGGGCGTGGCGGGCAAGATGGGGCCGACGCTGGCCCGGATGGCGAAGCGGTCCGCCGATGAGGCGGGGGCTCCCCGGCGGGTGATCGGCGTGTCCCGGTTCAGTAATCCGGAGGAGCGGACGAAGCTCGAGGCGGCGGGGATCGAGACGGTCGCGGGCGACCTGCTCGACGAGCGGTTCGTGGCGTCGCTGCCCGACGCGCCGAATGTCGTGTTCATGGCGGGCATGAAGTTCGGCGCCACCGGCAACGAGAGCCTCACCTGGGCGATGAACACCCTCCTGCCCGCCCATGTCTGCGCCCGCTACGCCGACAGCCGCATCGCCGCCTTCAGCACCGGCAACATCTACGGCCTCGCATCCGCGACGGGCGGCGGCTCAGTGGAGACCGACCCGCCCGACCCGCGGGGCGAGTACGCGATGAGCTGCCTCGGCCGCGAGCGCACCTTCGAGCACTACTCCAGGACGCGGGGCACGAAGGTCTCCATCCTGCGGCTGAACTACGCGTGTGAGCTGCGGTACGGCGTTCTGGTGGACCTGGCGCAGAAGGTCTGGCGAGGCACGCCGATCGACCTGACGATGGGTGTGGCGAACGTCATCTGGCAGGGGGACGCCAACGCGCAGGCGCTCTTGTCGCTGGGCCGGGCGGACAGCCCGCCATTCGTGCTGAACATCGCCGGACCGGAGCAGTTGAGCGTCCGCCGGGCGAGCGAGCAGCTCGGGGCGCTGCTGGGGAAGGCGCCGGTCTTTACGGGCGAGGAGCAGCCCAACGGCATCCTCAGCAACGGGCAGAAGGGCCATCGGCTCTTCGGCTACCCCGCCCTGCCGATCCAGACCCTGATCGAGTGGATCGCCGACTGGACCCGTGAGGGCGGCGAGGTGCTCGGCAAACCCACGAAGTTTGAGGTGCGTGATGGCAAGTTCTGAGGCCGCCGGTTCGTCCCCCGACCGTCAAGCCGGAAGCGATGCGCTGCGCGTGCTCCGCCGCGGGGTCGCGATTCCGGCACACCCGCTCGCGCTCGACGCCCGCCGGAAGCTCGACGAGCGGCGGCAGCGAGCCCTGTCCCGCTACTACGTCGCCGCCGGGTCGGGCGGGCTGGCGGTGGGCGTGCACACGACGCAGTTCGCCATCCGCGACCCGGGCGTCGGGCTCTTCGAGCCGGTGCTGACGCTCGCGAAGGAGGAGATGGACCGGGCGGATGCCGGACGATCGGAGCCGCTCGTTCGGATCGCGGGGGTGTGCGGCCGGACCGACCAGGCGCTGAACGAGGCGGCGCTCGTGCGGTCGCTGGGTTATCACGCGGCGTTGCTGTCGCTCGCCGCGATGCGTGACGCCTCGGAGGATGAGCTGATCGACCACTGCCGCGCGGTCTCCGAGGCTGTGCCCGTGGTGGGCTTCTACCTCCAGCCGGCCGTGGGAGGACGCGCCCTGCCGTACGCGTTCTGGCGACGCTTCTTCGACTTGCCGGGAGTCGTCGCGGTCAAGATGGCCCCCTTCAACCGGTACCAGACGCTCGACGTCGTACGGGCGCTCATCGACAGCGGGCGCGGCGAGGGCGAGGTGGCGCTCTACACCGGCAACGACGACAACATCGTGCTCGACCTCGTGACCCCGTACCGCCTGCCGGTCCGCGGCCGCCTGGTCGAGCGTCGCATCGTCGGCGGGTTGCTTGGCCACTGGTCCGTCTGGACCCGCCCCGCGGTGCAACTGCTCGAACAGTGCCGGGCGCTCTCGGCGGAAGCGAAGGGAATCGACGACGCCATGTTGCAGCGGTCGATCGAAGTGACCGACAGCAACGCCGCCTTCTTCGACGCGGCCAACGCGTTCCGCGGGTGCATCGCGGGCCTGCACGAGGTGCTCCGGCGGCAGGGGCTGCTGGAGGGGATCTGGTGCCTCGACGAGCACGAGTCCCTCGGCCCGGGTCAGCTCGCGGAGATCGAACGCGTGTATGCTGCCTATCCGCACCTGAACGATGACGCGTTCGTTGCCGAACACCGCGACGCCTGGCTCGCGGGCTGAGAGAGGGCGCCGTGGAACCGATCACGCTGGAAGACGTCAAGGCCGCGGGCGAGCGAATTGCCGGAGCGGTCGTCGTCACCCCGTGCAACGAGTCGGAGGCGCTGTCCGAGGTGGCGGGCTGCCGACTCTTCTGCAAGCTCGAATACCTCCAGCGGACGGGCAGTTTCAAGGAACGCGGCGCCGCCAACGCACTCATCCGCCTGGAGCCCGATCGACGGCGGCGAGGCGTGATCGCGGCCTCCGCGGGCAACCACGCCCTCGCCCTGGCCTACCACGGCCGCCGTCTCGGCATCCCCGTCACCGTCGTCATGCCTCGCTTCGCGCCGCTGATCAAGGCGAGTACGTGTGAGCGGCTCGGCGCCACGCTCGTCCGTCACGGCAGCAGCTTCGCGGAGGCACGCACACGCGCCGACGAACTCGCCGGGCAGCACGGCCTCGCCTATGTCCACGGGTACGACGACCCGGACGTCATCGCCGGCCAGGGAACGCTCGGGTGCGAGTTCATCGAGCAGGTGCCCGATCTCGACGCCCTCGTCATCCCCGCGGGCGGGTGCGGGCTGCTCGCGGGCGTCGCGGCCGCGGTGAAGGCGCTGCGGCCGGGCATCCGCATCGTCGCCGTCGAACCGGAACGCATGCCCAGCCTTACCCGCGCCATCGAGGCCGGCACGCCGGTCCCGGTGGGCCCCTGCTCCACCCTTGCCGACGGCCTGGCGGTGGGCAAGGTGGGTGAGCGTGCGTTCGCCACGGCACGGGACCTGATCGATCAGGTGGTGACGGTGTCGGAGGGGGAACTCGCGCTGGCGGTGCTGCGGCTGCTGGAACTGGAGAAGTCGGTGGTCGAAGGTGCGGGCGCCGCGCCGCTCGCCGCCCTGCTCGCGAGGAAGCTGCCCGAGCTCCGCGGCTGCCGCGTGGGCATCCCCCTCTGCGGCGGCAACATCGACCCGCTCGTCCTCCGGCGCGTCATCGAGCACGGCCTCGCCGCCGACGGTCGCCTCTGCCGGTTCACCGCCACCATCAGCGACCGCCCGGGCGGCCTCGCGGAGTTGACACGTGTCGTCGCCGAAACCGGCGCGAGCATCCAGGACGTCCGCCACGACCGGACGTTTGCCGGCCCCGACGTCGCCAGCGTCGAAGTCGCGATGATCGCCGAGACCCGCGACAAGCGGCATGCCGCGACTCTCCGGGATGCCCTCGGCCGCGCGGGCTTGCTGGGGCAAGAGAGTCCGGAGCCGCCCGGTTCGACCCCGCCCTGACCCCCCCGCCCCGACCGCTCAGCTGCCGGTTCTGAACGACGCGGGCGCGCGATCCGCGTCAGTGGATCGGCGCATGCAACACCTGCCGACGCCCCACGGCCGCCGGGAGGCGCCGCGGCGGCCGCACAACCCGCACGGCTTGCCACGCTTTCGCAGGTCGCCCCTTCTCCGGGCTTGATCGAGGCCGTGCTGGATACGTCGGTTACGGCTGAGCCACTACAGGGAGGCACGATGAGCGAGAGGGCCAGTCAGGTTCAGGCGGCGGAGTTGTCGCTGGGAATCGCGCGGCGGGGCGTGCCTCGCGCGGCAGCGGGAATCGACCGGGGCGACAGCATGGGCTGGGCCGTGTGGCTCGTGGTTCTGACGGCACTGGTCATGCGGCTCCTGCTGGTGTGGCTGGGGCCGGTGGGCGATCCGGCGCGGGCGATCGGCAGCGGCTCCCCGCCGTACCTCGAGGCGGCGGCCGCGTTTGACGCCGAGGGCGCTTTCGCGGCGGTTCCCGGGGAGGCCGGTGCGCTGGTGGAGCGGCAGCCGGCGTATGCGGGGCTGCTCGCGGTCGTGCACGGGTTGGGGCTGCCGGTGGTGACGGTGCTCCTCCTCCAGGTGGCGCTGGGGTGTGCCGCCGTCTACCTGACTTATCTCCTTGGGGCCATCCTTCTGGGGAGTCCAACGGGTGGGTTGATCGCCGCTGCTGTGGTGGCGGTGCATCCCGCGGGTTGGCTCGCCGCGTCGACGCTGCTGCCCGAGAGCCTTGGGATCGCCCTGCTCCTGTTCGGGCTGTGGCTCGCGGCGGAGCGGCGGCGGCGTGACTACGGCAGCGCGGTGCTGGGCGGCCTGACGATCGGTGCGGCGACGCTCTGCCTCCCGCTGACGGGCTTGCTCGGAGCGATCATCGCGGGGTGGATCGCATGCCACGATCGGCGGTGGAGGGGCGCCGTCTTCGCGGTGCTGTTCGGGGCGGCGTCGCTTGTGCCGGTGGGGGGATGGCAGGCGCGGAACGTCGCGGGTGGCGGGTCGGCGATCGAGGTGTCGTCGCTGATCATGCCGGCGGCGTTCGGGGACCTCATCGGCGGCGAGCGGCTGCTGATGGCCTTAACTGGACACGGCGGGGATGCGACGTGGGAGCGTCTCGGGTTGTCGGCACCGGAAGAACTGCGGGATGCGTCGGCGCTGGCGCTGGTTACGGGCGGTGCGATGAGCCCGTCCGCGGCGCCCTCAATCGCGTGGGGTGTCTGTGCCGCGGCCGTTGCGGTCGGGGCCGGGCTCGGGGGCGTATCGCTCCTGCTGCGGCGTCGGCGGGCGGGGCTGGCGCTGCCGGGAGCGCTGCTCGTCGCGATCTGGATGACGCCCGCGACGGATGCGTGGCGATGGCAGGCGGTGGCGGCCATCCCGATGGCGCTGCTGCTGGCTGGCGTGGCGGCGGAAGGCCGGATCGTCTGGCGCTGGCGGCGGCGCGAACGGGCGGAGATGGGCGGTTCTGACGATGACGTAGCCGCTCGGGTCGGCAGGCCGCTGTGAGCACGTCAACGTCGGCCTCTTGGCTTCTGACAACGACCTGCGACGTTACCTCCTGCTGCACGGCATGCGCCGGACGGGGTGGCTGCTTTCGCAGGAGGTCCGGACCGCTCTCCTAGGACCTCATTGGCCTGAGAAGCTGGGCAAGATTTTCCGGATGGCGCGGTTAAGCGACTCCCCGGGTGCGACGATGAAACCCCTAGCACCCTCGACGGTGCCAGGGAGTTTCTCGCGATGTCGAACCAGCCGCGGATCACGGTCATCACCCCCAGCCTCAACCAGGGCCGTTACCTCGAACGCGCGATCTGCAGCGTGCTCGATCAGGGGTACGAGAACTTGCAGTACCTCGTGATCGACGGCGGGAGCTCCGATGAGAGCGTCGCCCTGATCCACCATTACGACGATCGCATCGCCTACTGGCAAAGCCGGCCCGACCGCGGCCCGGGCGATGCGATCAACCAGGCCCTCGCGATGGCGACCGGCGACTACGTCTGCATCCTCCCCGCCGATGGGGTGCTCCTGCCCGGCTCGCTCCACGCGGTGGCGGAGCGGCTGAAGGGTGCCGACTGGTACGTTGGGCACTGCCAGCGGATCGACGCGGACGACGAGCCGCTGGGTCGGTGGGTCGCCGAGGCCGCCGAACTGGGCGAGTACCTCACGCTCGACGCGGGCCTCCTGCCGAGCGCCGCCAGCTTCTTCCACCGCGGCCTCATCGAGGCGCACGGTGGCCTCGACCATTCGTCACGGTTTGCGTTCGGCTACGAACTGAGCTGCCGACTGCTGGCGGCGGGCGTGGAGCCGACGCTCCTGCCGATCGATGTTTCCGCGCATCGGGAGCCCCGCCGCACCCGGACGATGGCCCACGTGCTGCAGGAGGGCGAGGAGTACATCGTCGCCGCCGAGCGGTACGCGGATCGGCTCCCGCTCACCCAGCGGCACGCGCTGCTGACGAACTGCGTCGAGCGCCGCCGGATCTACGCGATGGCGAAGGAGGAGTGCGTCGTCAGCGATACCCGCCGGTTCCTGTGGCAACAACTGCTCAAGCGCCCCTGGTGGCTCGGCAGCGACCGGTACCGCCAGACGCTGCTCGACGGCGCCCCGCAGGGAGCCCCCGCCTGGACCCCCGAACGCATGGCTGCCTGACCCGGCGGCCCACTCGAAAGACCTGCGACCAGGCCGCGAACCGCCGCTCGCGGCCTTGTCGTGCGCCCACCGCCGTCGTCGCCAGTTACGATACGCCCCCCATGCCCCCTCGACCCACCCGCGACCAGCAACTCGCCGCGCACGGCCGACGACTTTCTCCCGTCATTGCTCCGGACCTTGGCGTCCTCTTCTGCGGGATCAATCCGTCGCTCTACTCCGCCGCGACCGGCCACCACTTCGCCGGGCCAAGCAACCGCTTCTGGAAGGTCCTCCACGGCGCCGGCTTCACGCCGCGCCTCCTCTCCTTTGCCGAAGACCGGGAACTCCTGGCGTTCGGCTGCGGCGTGACCAACCTGGTCAACTTCGCCACCGCCCGGGCCGACGAACTCACGACGGAGCAGCTCATCGACGGCGGCAAGCGGATGGCGAGGCGGATCGCCCGCTACCGACCGCGCATCCTCGCGGTCGTAGGGATGGGCGCCTATCGCACCGCCTTCAACCGCCCCAAAGCCGGGCTGGGCGAGCAGCCGGAGCGGCTGGGCGGCGACACCCGCGTCTGGGTGCTGCCCAACCCCAGCGGGCTCAACGCGAACTACCAGCTCCCCGACCTCATCCGCCTCTATGGAGAAGCCCGGGAAGCCGCCCGGATGCCCGGGACGCCCGGGACGCGGCTCACCCCGACGCCGCCGGGGCGTCCAGGTACCAGGTCAACGTCCCGTCGCCGTGTTCGTCCGGGTCCACGCCCGTGATGGGCAGGTTCAGCGGGTCCGGCCCCTTCCGCAACTGCTCCGCCACCCGCCGCACCGCCGCGGCCTTCCCTCCCCCGGTTACCAGCACCGCCACCTGTCGCGCCGCGTTCAGCAGCGGGAACGTCATCGTCACCCGTGGCGGCGGGGTCACCGTGTCACCGTCGTTGACTGCCACGAGCGCTTCCGTCGCCCGCAGCACTGGCGAGTGCGGGAACAGGCTCGCGGTGTGGCCGTCGCTCCCCATCCCCAGCAGCACGAAGTCGAGCTTCGGCAGGCAGGCGTTGCCCGGGCCGCAGATCACCTCACGCAGCTCCGCCTCGTACGCCGCCGCAGGGTCCCGCTCGCCCGTCGGGACCGGGTGACGCTGGCGGCGACGCATCGGCACGTGATCCAGCAGCGCCTCCCGCGCCATGCCGTAGTTGCTCCGCGGGTCGTCCTCCGGCACCAGCCGCTCGTCCACCAGCCACACGTGCGTCCGCTCCCATGGCAGGTGGCGAAGCGACGGATCCGTCACCAGCCGGATGTAAAACCGCTCGGGCGTCGTCCCGCCCGACAGCGCCAGGTGGAACACTTCCCGCGCCCCGACCGCCGCCTGCGCCGCGCCCAGGAGCGCTCGGCCCAGGTCGAAGTACAGCTCGTCCGTGTCCGGCCGGACGTGGGCCTCTTCCAGCATCTGCGCCACGGGCGTCGTCATGCCGCGAGTATAGGAGCGGGCCGCACGGTTTTACCGATCCGCCCGGGCAGTGGCGTCGATGCCGCCTACAACTCGTCCCCGTGCGGGTTGTGCCAGTACCGCCCCGCTCGCTCCATCATCTCGTCCGCCGCGGCCGGTCCCCACGTCCCCGGGTCGTAGTTGGGCAACTCCGGGTCCGGGTGCTCCCGCCAGTGGTCCAGCACCGGCTGCACCGCGTTCCAGCTCTTCTCCACCTCGTCGCGGTGCTTGAAGAGCGTCTGATCGCCCTCCATCGCGTCGTGCAGCAGCTGCGCGTACCCGTCCGGCGGCTCGGCCTCGAACTGCTCCTCGTAGTCGAAGTCCATCACCACATCCTTGATCCGCACCCCCAGCCCCGGCACCTTCCCCTCAAAACGGATGCGGATGCCCTCGTTCGGCTGCACGTTGATCAGGAACTGGTTCGGCTTCAGGTCGCACACCTGCTCGCGGAACAGGCAGTGCGGCGTCGCCTTGAAGTACACCACGATCTGCGTCAGCTTCTTCTCCATCGCCTTGCCCGACCGCAGGTAGAACGGCGTCCCGCCCCACCGCCACGTGTCCACGTGGAACCGCATCGCCGCGAACGTGTCGGTCTGGCTGTCCTTCGACGCCCCCTTCTCGTCCCGATAGTTCGGCACCTTCTTCCCGTCCACCTCGCCCGCCCGATACTGCCCACGCACCGCGATGTGCGGCACCTCCTCCTTCGTCGGCACCCGCAGCGCCTTGAACACCTTCACCTTCTCCGCCCGGATGCTCTCCGCATCCATCGCCACCGGCGGCTCCATCGCCACCAGCGACAACACCTGCAACAGGTGGCTCTGCACCATGTCACGCATCGCGCCGCCGGCCTCGCTGTCGTAGTAGCTGCCCCGGCCCTCGACGCCTACCGTCTCGCTGGCGGTGATCTGCACGTGGTCGATGTATTGTCGGCTCCAGAGCGGCTCAAAGATCGCGTTGGCGAAACGCAGCACGAGCATGTTCTGCACGAGCTCCTTGCCCAGGTAGTGGTCAATGCGGTAGATCGACGACTCCCAAAACACATCCGCCAACG
>CAZKRE010000024.1:0-26709 GCA_964555075.1 uncultured Phycisphaeraceae bacterium | reverse complement strand
CCCGTCAATTCCTTTGAGTTTTAGCCTTGCGACCGTACTCCCCAGGCGGTGTACTAAACACTTTCGCTTCGACCCGGATGGCGTCAAAACCTCCCGGATCTAGTACACATCGTTTACGGCGTGGACTACCGGGGTATCTAATCCCGTTCGCTCCCCACGCTTTCGTGCCTGAGCGTCAGCGCCGACCCAGTCGTCTGTCTTCACCTTTGGCGTTCCGCTAGATATCTACGCATTTCACCGCTCCACCTAGCGTTCCGACGACCCCTGTCGGGCTCAAGACCTGTAGTTTGCCAAGCAATTCCACCGTTGAGCGGTGGGATTTCACAAGACACTTACAGGTCCGCCTGCGCACCCTTTAAGCCCAGTGATTCCGATTAACGCTTGGGCCCTCTGTATTACCGCGGCTGCTGGCACAGAGTTAGCCGGCCCTTCCTCTGGGGCTCCTCATTGATTTGGTAGCCCCTGACAGCAGTTTACACCCCGAGGGGATTCATCCTGCACGCGGCATTGCTCCGTCAGGCTTTCGCCCATTGCGGAATATTCGTTACTGCAGCCTCCCGTAGGAGTCCGGGCAGTGTCTCAGTCCCGATGCGGCGGGTCGTGCTCTCACACCCGCTACCCGTCTTCGGCTTGGTGGGCCGTTACCCCGCCAACTACCTGATAGGACGATCGCCGCTCCCAAGGCGGTAAACCTTTTCTCCGTAGAGGACATGGAGTATTACCGTGAGTTTCCCCACGCTATCCTCCACCTCGGGGTACGTTCGATCGTATTCCTCGCCCTTTCGCCACTCTCCCCGAAGGGATCGTTCGACTTGCATGTTTTAACCATGCCGCCAGCGTTCAATCTGAGCCAGGATCAAACTCTTCAATTGAACCTCTTCACCCACCGAAATGGGCTTCGAGATCGAGAGTTGACCTGTAACCCGCCTTGCGGCGGGCCGGTCACGACCTTCTCGGCTTCCTTTCAGAATCCTCGAAGGTCGCCCCATCGGGCGGCTAGACCCGATGAGATTTGGTGCTCACTTCCAACGGCCGAAACCTTGCGATCTCGACCGTATCACAAGGATGTGAACCTGTCCGCCTTTCGACGGACGGGATTGCCCGGGCCTCTGCCATGTGACGAGCAGAAAACCCAAGCCACATCCTCGCGGCTTACCCAACTGTTCACTTGTCAAAGATCGGCTGAGGATCGGACAGGCGTCCGGGCCTCGATCCCTTTACTACGCCTCTCGGCTTCGCAAGGTTCGTCATCTTAGCAGAAAGTCGTGTCTTCAACACGGCCTCGGCTTCGATTTTCAAGAACCCTTGATGACGCCTCTCGGCGGTTCAGGGTTCGTGTCGTGCCGAAGATTCGTGTCAGGGACACGGCTTCCGGCTCGACTCGTCAGTCTGCGGCGGGTGGCCGTTTCCTGATCGGGTCGGGCATCCTATCGAGTCTTTGGAGACTGTCAAGGGCCCTTGCTCGTTTTCCAAAACCTTGTGGAAAAGGTGGTGGAAAACGGTTCGGGCAGTTCTGGTGCCCCCGGGTGGGGGGCAGGTCGAATGGCCGACACGCACAATGTAGCGGGCGGAATCGCGGCGTCAAATCGACCACCCGAAAAAATCTGGGAGGCCGGAGTCAGCGGTCCCCCGGAGGGGGAGTGGACGCCAGTGGGGCGGGTAAACTCCGCCCCCAATGAACCTGTCTACGCCCGATCCAACGGACGTGTTCGAACACCCGATTTCCGTGCCCCACCCCGACGCGGAGCCGGTTTCGCCGGGGGAAGCGGCCTTTGATCGGTGGCGGAAACTGGCCGGCATCCCGTTGACGCCGCTGGCGTTCTTCGGCACCTACCTGCTGGTGGGCGATGCCGTTTCCCCGGAAGGGCAGCGGCTCTCGGCGATCCTCGCGGCGGTTGCGGTGCTGTGGGTCTGCGAGTCCCTGCCGCTGCCGGTGACGGCCCTGCTGGGGGCGGCGCTGTGCGTCATTCTCGGGGTGGCGCCGACGAAGACGGTGCTCGCCCACTTTGCGGACCCGGTGGTGTTCGTGTTCATCGGGGGGTTCATGATCGCCCGGGCGATGACGGTCCACGCGCTGGATCGGCGGATCGCGCTCTCGTTTATGGCGATGCGGGTGGTCGGGTCGCACCCGGCGCGGATGCTCGCGGGGCTCGGGCTGGTGACGGCGTTCCTGTCGATGTGGATCAGCAACACGGCGACCACCGCGATGATGCTGCCGATTGCGCTGGGCATTCTCGGCGCGTTGCATCAGGTGCGGGTGGAGCGGGGGCTGGCGTCGGGCCCGCTGGACGCGCGGACCTGGCCGTTTGCGACGGGGACCATGCTGATGGTGGCGTACGCGGCGAGCCTCGGGGGGATCGGGACGCCGGTGGGCAGCCCGCCGAATCTCATTGGGATCGCCCAGATCCGGGAGACGGTGGGGATCGAGATCAGCTTCTTCCAGTGGATGGCGGTGACGGTGCCGATGATGCTGCTGATGGGGGCGGCGCTGTTTTCGCTGCTGTATCTGCTGCACCCGCTGAGGGGGGAGGTCACGCGGGCGGGGTTTGGCGGCGCGACGGGCGGGGGTGGCGACGCGGCGGGCAACGTCCTGGGCTACGTCCGGGCAGAGCGGGCGAAACTGGGGGGCTGGACGCCGGGGCAGGCCTGCACGTTGACCGCGTTCCTCTTCGCGGTGACGTTCTGGGTGCTGCCGGGGGTGTTCCAGGTGCTCGCGCAGTTGAACGAGGGGTCGCCGCTGGGCGAGCGGATGCTGTCGATCTACGCGTGGTTCAACGCGCACCTGCCCGAGGCGGTGGTCGCGATCGCGGCGGCGGTGCTGCTGTTCATCCTGCCGACCGACCTGCGGGGCGGGCACGTCACGCTGACGTGGGCGGAGGCGGTGAAGATCGACTGGGGCACGATCCTGCTCTTCGGCGGGGGGATCGCGCTCGGGGGGCTGATGTTCTCGACGGGCGTTGCGGAGGCGATGGGGCGGGGGCTCACCGGGGCGCTGGGGGTCGAGTCGATCTGGATGCTCACCGGGCTGGCGATCCTCATCGCGATCGTGATGAGCGAAGCGGCGAGCAACACCGCCTCGGCGACGATGATCATCCCGGTGGTGATCGCGATTGCGCAGGGGGCGGGGGTGAACCCGCTGCCGCCGGCGCTGGGGGCGTGCCTGGGCGCGAGCTACGGGTTCATGCTGCCGGTGAGCACGCCGCCGAACGCGATCGTGTACGGCTCGGGCCTGATCCCGCTGCCGCGGATGGTGCGGGCGGGGCTGCTGTTCGACGTGATTGGTTTCCTGGTGATCTGGGGCGGGCTGCGGGTGCTGTGCCCGCTGGTGGGCTGGGCCTGACGAGGGGGTCGGGCCGGGGCAAACGGGACTCTGGAAAGAGGGCGGCAAGCCCCGCGGGCGCAGGGCGGTCCCGCGGGCCGCTCGTAAATGCTCGAACTCATTGTATTTGCGCGCGAGGCTTGACAAGCCCATCCCGGTCCGCTCAAGTTACGCCCCGTTTCAAGCCGAGTCGACGGGTACGAATGAACAGCCGCCCCCGGGGTGGCGTAGCAAGCGGGTTATGGCGAAAAAGTCTGCCAAGAAGAGTTCCACCACCGGCACGTCCACCGCACGGAAGGGCCGCACGACGAGCACGCGCCGGTCTTCCGGGAAGGGCGGGGGCGGCTTCCGGGGCAGCGCCGAGGGCAAGCACCTGGTGATCGTCGAGTCGCCGGCCAAGGCGAAGACGATCAACAAGTACCTCGGCCCCGACTATGTGGTGATGGCGAGCGTGGGGCACGTCCGCGACCTGCCGAAGCGGTCGCCCAAGGGGGTGAAGCAGCCGGTGCCCGGGGTGGACCTCGAGCGGAACTTTCAGCCGACGTACGAGGTGCTGCCGGACAAGCGGAAGACGATCGCGGACCTGAAGAAGGCGGCGAAGCAGGCGGCGGACGTCTGGTTCGCGACCGACTTGGACCGCGAGGGGGAGGCGATCGCGTGGCACCTGGCGGAGACGCTGGGTGTGCCGCTGGATCGGGCCAAGCGGGTCGTCTTCAACGCGATCACGAAGGCGGAGATCGGTCGGGCGTTCGAGACGCCCCGGCCGATCGAGGCGGGCAAGGTCGATGCGCAGCAGGCGCGGCGGATCCTCGACCGGATCGTGGGGTATCAGGTCTCGCCGCTGTTGTGGAAGAAGGTGGCGGGGGGGCTTTCGGCGGGGCGGGTCCAGAGCGTCGCGGCGGGGCTCGTGGTCGAGCGGGAGCGGGAGATCGAGGCGTTCATCCCCGACGAGCACTGGAAGATCGGCGGGATCTTCGCCACCGACCTCGCGCGCACCGAAGCGCTCGCGGAGGCGTGGCGGTCTTTCCTCACCGAGCCGGGCCACGACGGGCGGACGGTGCGGGACATGAACGCGTGGCTGGGGGAGCACCGGGCGATTCGGGCGGAACTCGTCGAGGTGGCCGGGAAGCCGGTGGACCTGACGGAGCGCAACGCCGCGCTGGCGCTGGCCCGGCGGCTGGGGTTCGTGCTCGAGAACACGGTGGAATGGCGGGACGAGGAGGCCAAGGGGCCGCAGCAGTCCCAGTGCCGGTACGAGGGACGGGTCGGGCCGAAGGGGGAGCGGCCGACCTACCGCATCGCGTCCATCGATACGAAGCGGACAACGACGCGGGCGTCGGCGCCGTTCATCACGAGCACGCTGCAGCAGGCGGCGGCGAACCGGCTTGGGTTCCAGCTCCAGCGGACGATGCGCGTCGCGCAGCAGCTCTACGAGGGCGTCGATCTCAAGGGCGCCCGCGGGCAGACCGGCCTGATCACCTACATGCGAACCGACTCGACGCACCTGTCGGGCGAGGCGCTGTCGATGGTGCGGGACTACATCGGCACGAGCTACGGCGAGCGGTACCTGCCGCAGAAGCCGAACTTCTTCTCCTCGAGCAACAAGGCGGCGCAGGAGGCGCACGAGGCGATCAGGCCGACCGACGTGACGCTGACGCCCGACGCGGTGAAGCATGCGCTGGGGGAAGAGCAGCTCAAGCTGTACCGGCTGATCTGGCAGCGTTTCGTGGCGTGCCAGATGACGCCCGCGGAGTGGGACTCGACCGGGATCATGATCCGCACCGAAGGGTCGGACGTCGAAGCGGCGTTCCGCGCGACGGGGCGGTCGCTGGTGTTCGACGGCCACTACCGGGTGACCGGCGTGCCTGGCGGCGATGACCTGATCCTCCCGCCGCTGGAGAAGGGGCAGGAGCTGGGGCCGATGGAGCTCTCGCCGACGCAGCACTTCACGCAGCCGCCGCCGCGGTACAGCGAGGCGTCGTTGCAGAAAAAGCTGGAGGAAGAGGGGATCGGCCGGCCGTCGACCTACGCCGCGATCATCTCGACGATCCAGGACCGCAACTACGTCGAGCCGGTCGCCCCGCGTGACCGCCGGCTGCGTGCCACCGACCTCGGCAAGGTCGTGACCGACCTGCTGCGGGCGGCGTTTCCGACGATCATGGACGTCGGCTACACCCGGCAGATGGAGGACAAGCTCGACCAGATCGAGAGCGACCACCTCGACTGGCACCGGATGCTGGCGGACTTCTACGGCCCGTTCGAGGAGAAGCTGCGGTCGGCGCACGAGAACCTGGTCCACGCGAAGGCGGTGACCGAGCCGGCGCCGTACAAGTGCGCGCAGTGCGACGCGCCGACGGAGTATCGGTTCGGCAAGAGCGGCCGGTTCCTCTCCTGCACGCGTTACCCGGACTGCAAGTATGCCGCGCCGATCGATGCGAAGGGCGCGCCGATGGAGCCGGAGCTGACGGACATCATCTGCCCGTTGGACGGGAGCCGGATGATCCGCCGCAAGGGCCGGTTCGGGCCGTTCCTGGGGGCGAAGAACTACCCCGAGGTGCAGTTCATCCTGAAGCTGGACCCGAAGAAGGGGACGGTGGTGCTGCCGAAGGTCCCGCCGCTGGTGACGGACCTCGAGTGCCCGAAGTGCGGCAAGCCGCTGAACATGCGGGACTCGAAGCGGGGGTTCTGGCTCTCGTGTTCGGGCTTCCCGAAGTGTCGCGGCCGCGCGGGCTGGGGCGACGTCCCCGAAGGGAAGCAGAAGGCTCTCGAAGAGGCGTGGCACAAGCACGTCGCGGACAACCCGCTGCCGACGATCGTGAACACCGAGGGCCAGACGATCGGCGACGATTACGTGCCGCGGGTCGCCGGGGAAGAGGGGGGCGGGGCGGCGTCGGATGACGCGGCCTATCCCATCGAGGACCGCGCTTCGGACGCGGCATAAGCCGGTCCGTCAGCGCCGGATCATGCCATGACTCGCTCGCGTGGCCGTTTCCAATGGGGAGCGTTGCGGACCGTTCTGGCGGTTGCGCTCACCGCCTTGGTTTTCGCACGGGGGAGCTGGTCCGCCTTCACCGCGTGGAGCATCGCCGAGCCGCCCGCGGGTAGCTGGCCCGACGATCAGGCCGCCCTGTACGGGCGTTACGCGGCGGCGCGGCCGGTTGTGAACGGGCACGCGACGGTCGGCTTCGTGGGCGACGGGGACGTTCGTCAGGCGCCGCCGTTTCTGATCGCGCGTGTTGCGCTGCTGCCGACGTTGCTGGTGGTGGGCGCCGATCAACCGCTGATTGTCGTGGATGCGCACTCGGAGGAGGCGGGGCGGGCGACGCTGGAGGCACTGCCGGGCGCGGAGGTCGTCTGGACCGGCGAGGACTCCCTGCTCGTGGTGCGTCCGGCTGGGGCCGAGTGATGGGGATGTTCGGCCTCCTCCTGGCACTGGCGGTCGCGACCGGCACGGGCTGGCTAATGCTGGGTGTGATCGTGCCCGGGTCGCAGACGCGGTGGCTGCGGCTGGCGCTGGCCCCGACGCTGGGGGTGGCGATCCACTCGCTGGCGTCGTTTGCCTGGGTGCTGCTGCTGCGCGACACGACCGGGTCTTTCTGGCTGGCGGAGGCGGCGCTGCTGGCGGGGGCGGGGGCGGCGTGGTGGGCCAGGACGTCGCGAGGCGAGCCGGAGTCGGGGGCGATCCCGCGGGGTGGCGAACGCGCGGGTTGGGGGCCGCTGGTCGGCGTAGCACTGGCCGCGGTGGCGGTGTGGCTCGCGGCCGCCGCGGTGTGGGGTGAAGGGGCGCGGAAGCCGCACGGGGGGTGGGACGCGTGGGCGATGTGGAACGTGAAGGGGCTGGTGCTGTACCACGCGATTCCCGCGCTGCCGCTGCTGTTCACGGAGGAGTTCTCACACGCGGATTACCCGCTCCTGCAACCGCTGGCGCTGGCGCGATTCTGGCGGTATTTCGGGGGAGACTCATGGATGATCCCGCTGTTGTTCGCGGTGCTGGTGACGGTGCTGACTCCGTTGACGGCGGGTGTAGGCGTCGCGGCGGTGCGGGGCGTGTGGAGCGGCTGCGTCGCCACCGCGGCGGTGTTGGCGTCGCTCTTTCTCATCCGCCACGGCGCGACGCAATACGCGGACAACACGCTCGTCCTGATGATGACCGCCGCCGTGATCGCCTGGGTGCAGGCGGTCGAAGCCGACGACGGCAGGGCCCGGGCGGGCTGGTTTGCCGTCACCGGCCTGGTGCTCGGAGCGGCCGCGTGGACGAAGAACGAGGGGGCCGCGTTCGCGGTCGTCATGCTGACAATGACGGCCGTGTGGCTCGCCTGGGCAAGGCCTCAACCGGCGTGGCGATCGATCGCGGCGTGTGCGCTCGGCGGGGCGCCGTTCCTGCTCGCGTGGGGCGTCCACCGCGGCCTCCTCGTTACGGGGGGCAACGACCTGATCCAGCAGGGCGCCTGGGACGCCGTCGCTGCCCGGCTGGGAGACCCCGAGCGGTATGTCCGCGTCGGCCGGGCCGCTCGTGCCGCGTGGGGTCAGGTGGGTGACCCGGTGACGCTCGGCCTGCTGGCCGGGGCGGCGCTCCTCGGATACCGGCGGGACTGGACCCGCCTGTCCGCGGGCCTGCTGGTGCTTCTGGCCGGCGTGTTGCAGTTGCTGGTGTACGCGGCCGTCTACGTCGCGCTCTCGCCCCGGCTGTCGTGGCACCTGGTGACGTCGTCCGACCGGACGGCGATGCACGTCTGGCCGATCCTCGTGATCGGGCTGGTTCTCTGTCTCCCTGCGGGGGCTGCGCAAGCGAATAGCGCGGAACGCCCGCGCTATTCGCCAAAGGATGAGTCTTCGTAAGGCTCGACGGGGCTAGTGGTTGTTCATCAGCCGGTCGAGCGTGGCGATGTGGCGCTGCTGCGCCGGGATCATCTGCCGGACGATCGCCTCGGATTGCGGATCGAGGCCGCCGCCTTCGAGCTTTCGCTCGTAGCTCTTCAGCCCGTGCTCCTCGCCCTCCTTCAGGGCCTTGAGCGCCGCGGTGTCGCCGAAGATGTTCGCCGCGCCCTGGACGGTCTGGGCCCAGGTGCCCCAGGCGCCTGAGTCGTTGTCGGCCGAGCCGCCGAGCGCGGTGATCCGGTCGCGGAGCCGCTGGGCGGTAAGCCCGTGCTCCCGCTGGATCTCCTTGAGCTGGTCGACCTGCGTGTTGTAGGTCGCGTGGTCGCTGATCTTGTCGATCGCCATCTTGTACGTCTCAGCGGCGGAGATCTCGCCGCGGAGCAGCGAGTTCAGGCCGGTCACAGTTTCGTTGGAAGCCATCGTTGAGTCTCCTTCTGGATCATCGATCCCCTCACTCTTGGCGCATTGGGTCGGCGGGTCGACCGCGGCATCGCCGGATTAGAGACCCGGGTGATCGCTGGCCCACGGCTCGGGAACCTGCCCGACCTGGCGGAGAAAGAAGAAACTTGAAAAGCCGGGATCAGACGTCGAAGTACATGCAGAACTCGTAGGGGTGGGGGCGGGCGCGGAGGGCTTCCACTTCCTGGGCGCGCTTGTACTGGATCCAGTAGCGGACGACTTCCTCAGTGAAGACGCCGCCCTCGAGGAGGTAGGCGTGGTCCGCGGCGAGCGCGGCGAGAGATTCCACCAGGTCACGGGGGGCCGCGGGGAGCGTGGCGAGTTCCTCGGGTTCGAGTTGGGAGAGGTCCTTGTCGATCGGGTCGCCCGGATCGATGCGATTGCGGATGCCGTCGACGGCGGCCATCAGCGTCGCGGCAAAGGCGAGGTAGGGGTTGCAGGACGAGTCGGGGCAGCGGAACTCGATCCGCTTGGTCTGCGGGTTGTCCTGGTAGACGGGGATGCGGATGGCGGCGGAACGGTTGCGCGAGCTGTACACGAAGTTCACCGGGGCCTCGAAGCCCGGGACGAGCCGCTTGAAGGAGTTCGTCGTGGGGTTCGTGAACGCCAGCAAGGACGGGGCGTGCTTGAGGATCCCGCCGATCGCGAAGAGGCCCAGTTGCGAGAGCCCCGCGTACCGGTTGCCGGCGAAGAGGTTCCTGCCGTCCTTCCAGAGCGAGAAGTGGGTGTGCATGCCGCTGCCGTTGTCGCCGAAGAGCGGCTTGGGCATGAAGGTCGCCACTTTGCCGTGGCGGTGGGCGACGCCCTTGACGACGTACTTGGTGAGCATGCACGCGTCAGCGGTGCGGAGCAGGTCGCTGTGGCGGAGGTCGATCTCGCACTGCCCGCCCGTGGCGACCTCGTGGTGGTGACCCTCGATCGCGACGCCCATGTCCCGGAGCAGTGCCGCCATCTCGCTGCGCAGGTCCTGGAGCGTGTCGGCCGGCGGGGCGGGGAAATAGCCCTCCCGCTGGCGGACCTGGTAGCCCAGGTTCGTCGGGTCGGGCCTCCCCCGGTTCCACACGCCCTCCACGCTGTCGACGCGGTACGAGGCGCTGTGCAGGTCCTGGTCGTACGACGCCTGATCGAAGACGAAAAACTCGATCTCCGGCCCGAACATCGCCGCGTCGGCGATGCCCGACTCCCGCAGGAAGTCGACCGCCTTCCGCGCGATCGACCGCGGGTCCCGCGAATAAAGCTTGCGCGTGATGGGGTCCTTGACGTCGCAGATCAGCCCGAGCGTCGGCCGCTCGAAGAACGGGTCCACGTGGGCCGTGTCCGCCACGGGGACGAGGAGCATGTCGCTCTCGTTGATCGCCTGCCACCCGCGGACGCTCGAGCCGTCGAACCCGAAGCCCAGCTCGAAGCTGTCCTCGCTCAGCTCGCTCACGGGGATGGTGATGTGCTGCCACAGGCCGGGGAAGTCCATGAACCGGCAGTCGACAAACTCGATCCGCCGTTCTTCGGCCAGGGTCACGGCTTGCTTGGGCGTCATGCGGACAATCTACCGAAACGATCGCCGGATGACGTTCCGACGACGAGCCGCGACCGTGAGGGAGCGGTGGGGTGAACGGCGCCGGGACCGCTCCCTTACGGTCGCGGCTCGTCCGAGAGATTCACACCGCCGGCCGACGCCCCGCGAACAGCACCACGCCCCAGATCGCGCCGATGAACGCGAGGGAGTAGGCATTCTGCAATCCCGCCGCGTTCGACCAGCCGCCAACGACCGCCACGCCTGTCACCACCGCGAACCCGTACAGGGCCGCCATCCCCGCCGCGAACAGCGGGAAGCGCGGCCGGCCGATGGTCAGCGACACGAACGCCAGCGGCAACAGCAGCAGCCCGAACTTCACCAGCAGGAAACCCCCCAGCCGTCCAGGAAGCGTCGATCCGGTCGCCCAGCTCGCGACGATGCCGGCCGTGAGGGCCCCGATCGGCAGCAGCATCCCGAGGCCGAAGATCGTGCTCCCACGCCGCTGCTCGTCCGACAGCGCGTATCGCCCGAACCGGTTGAGTCGCAGCAGCAGGTTGAACAGCGGCATCGCGACCCACGTCAGCACCGCGAACACCAGGTAGGCGACCAGCAGCGGCGTGAGGTAGGGCGACAGCCCCGGATTCGTCGCCGCGACTTCGCCCCCGATGAGGTACAGCACGAACGCCCCGACCAGGACGCCCATCCGCACCCGCGGATTCAGCCGGATCATCCACAGGAAGTAGGCCAGCAGCACCCGGTAGATCGGGTTCTTCGCCTTCAGCGCCTCGACGAGCCCGCCCTTCGCCCAGTCGTTCTCCGGGTTCAGCCGCAGCGCCTCGCGGAAGTGCTCGAGCGCACGCCTGGGCCGATTGGCGTGGAGTTCCCCCCAGCCGCTGTTCGCGTGGCTCCAGTCGTTCTCGGGGTTGTCCGCCAGTGTCTTGCGGATCGTCTGGGTCGCTTCGTCCCGCCGGCCCAGGTGCGTCAGCGCCGTGGCGCGCAGGTTCGAGAGCGTCTGGTGCTCGGCGTCGAGCGCAAGCCCGCGTTCCGCGGCATCGAGCGATTCCCGCCACCGCTGCGCCGCGAGGAACACGTGCGCCAGCAGCGCGAAGTGCTCGGGCGACTCGGGGTCCAGCCGCACCGCCTCGTCCGCCGCCGCCCGCGCCTCCGCCAGCTTCCCGCCGCCGACGAGCACGTGCCCCAGCACGTAGTGCGTCCAGGGGTCCGCCGGTTCGAGGCTCACCGCCCGGCGGGCCGCGGCCTCCGCGTCCCCGTGCCGGTCCCGGTGCAGCAGCACCAGCCCCAGCAGGCCGTGCGCCCGCGCATCGTCCGGCGACTCCGCCAGCGCGCGCCGCACCTGCTCCTCCGCGAGGTCGTATCGGCCGTGCCGGAGCAGGATCTCGGCGTGGGTCAGGCTCAAGGGGTCACCGCATCTTCAGGTAGTCGAGCACGTCGTCGTACGCCCCGCCCTCGTTGGAGTAGAGCGCGTAGTTCTTCGCCGTCGCGAACCACTCCTTCGTGCTCGGCTTCACCGCCTTGGCGGACTTGAGCAGGTCCTTGGTCGTCAGTGGCAGCGGCTTGCCCGTCCGCATCGCGTCGTCCAGTTTCGCCTCGACCGCCCGATCCACCACCGCCTTCAGGTCCGCGCCGGAGAACGCGTCGGTTTTCGCCGCCACCGCCTCCGCGTCCACGTCCGCCTGCGGCTTGTCCTTCAGCAGCACCCGCAGGATCGCCGCCCGCCCCGCCTTGTCCGGCGGGGGGACGAAGATCACCCGGTCGAACCGCCCGGGCCGCCGGAACGCCGAGTCCAGGTGCCACGGCGCGTTCGTCGCCGCGAGGATCAGCACCCCGTCGTTGCTCGACTCCACCCCGTCGAGTTCGCCGAGGAACTGGTTGATCATCCGCCGCGACGAGCTCTCGCGCAGGTCGCTCCGCCGTGCGCCCAGCGCATCGACTTCATCGAAGAACAGCACGCAAGGCCTGTGCTCCCGCGCCTGCTCGAAGATCGCGTGCAGCCGCTTCTCGCTCTCCCCGATGTACATGTCCAGCACGTCGTGGATGCCGATCGGGATGAACGCCGCGTCGACCTGCCCCGCGGTCGCCCGCGCGAGGTGCGTCTTGCCGCACCCGGGCGGGCCGTACATCAGGATCCCGCCGCCCACCGCCTTGCCGTACGCCTTGTAGAGCTCGACGTTGCGCAGCGGCTCGATGATCTTCAGCCGGATCTGCTCCTTGAGCGGTTCCATCCCGCCGACGTCGTCGAAGTCGATCTTCGGCTTCTCCATGTCGGCGCCGAAGGGCTTCGACTCGCCGCCGTCGCTCCGCAGCCGGACCCGGCCCTCCTCGTCGACGTCGTCGTCCTCCTCCCCCTCGTCGAACGGGAGGTCTCCGCCCCCGCCCCCGGCCTCGGCGGCGTGGCCCACGGCCTCCGCCAGGTCGGCGTCCGCGAGCGACGGGTCCGCCTCCACCGCGCGGCCGTAGCTGTGCCCCGCCCGCCGCAGTTCACCCGCCCGCAACAGCAGCTTCGCCAGCAGCAGGTGCACCGCGGGCGCCGCGCCCGGCCGGGCAACAAGCTCCTCCGCAATCACCATCGCCGCCGAGTGCTTGCCCTGCTGCACGAAGCACCGCGCGAGCACCAGCTTGAGCTGCTCGCTCTGCGGGGCCTTCTCCATCCCCTCGCGGATCAGGCGCTCCGCCTCGTCCGCCCGGCCCCGCGACAGCAGCATCGTCGCCAACTGCCGCCGGATCGGCAGGTTCTCCGGCGAAACGGTCAGCGCCTCGCGCAGCGAATCCAGGATGTCATCGGCATCGCCCATCGTGACCTCGGCGGGATTGGCGGCGCAGTGTAGTCTCTGGCGTGACGCCCGACCGCCGCCCCGCGCGGCGATCCTCGCCGAGGACGCCGCGTCGGGCCCCGGCCACGCGGAGCCTCTCATCTGTGCCGGGCTCGATCCACAACGCGATGCGGACGCTTCAGTGCCCCACCGCGGGCTCCCCGAGCAGCGGTTGCAGCTTGCTCAGCAGCCCGTCGAGCGCGTCCTTGTCCCGCCCCTCGGCGTTGAGCCGCAGCAGCGGCTCCGTGTTGCTCGCCCGCACGTTGAACCACCACCCCTTGCCGTCCCACTGGTCGACCGTGACGCCGTCGAGGTCGTCGACCTTCGCGCCGCTACCGGCGGGGGCGAAGTCGGTCCGGAGCCTGGCGATGACCCCGTCCTTGTCCTCGACGCGGAAGTTCCGCTCCCCCGACTGCGGGTACTTGCGGTAGGGCGCCACCAGGCCGCTCGCCGACTTGTGGCCCATGTTGGTGAGCACCGTCAGCATCGACGCCAGGGTGATCGCCCCCGAGTCCGCGAAGTGGTTGTCGCGGAAGTAGAAGTGGCCCGACAGCTCACCGCCGAACACCGCGTCGTGCTCCCGCAGCGCCGCCTTGAGGAACACGTGGCCCACCCGGCTGCGGATCGGCTTCGCATCCAGCGACCGGATCGTCTCCTCCACCACCTTCGACGAGCGCAGGTCGTACACGATCCGCGGCTGGTGGTGGACGGCCGGGTTCGTCAACGACTGCGCGACGAAGTGGTGCGCGAGCAGCGCGGTCAGGTGGTCGCAGCCGATGATCTGCCCCTTCTCGTCGGTCAGCATGCATCGGTCGGCGTCGCCGTCGAAGCAGGCGCCCAGGTGCGCGCCCTCCTTCACGACGGTCTCCTGCGTCTGCACCATGTTCTCAGCGACGAGCGGGTTGGGCTCGTGGACGAAGCTGCCGGTGATCTCGAAGTTGATCGGGATGATCTCGAGGTTCTCGATGCCGCTGAAGATGCGGGGGACCATCTCGCCCGCCATCGCGTTGGAGGCGTCGACGACGACGCGGGTCTTCTGCTTGAGCGGGGCCATGAACTTCAGGACGTGCTTGCGGTAGTCGTCCCAAAGGTCGACTTCCTCCCGCTTGCCGCGCCGGGGCTTGTCGGTCCCGCTGAGCGACTCGGCGATCGCCTGGATGTCCTTGAGGCCCGTTGTCGCACCGATGGGCTTGGCGAGCTTGGCGGAGATCTTGAAGCCGTTGTACCCGATGGGGTTGTGCGAAGCGGTGGTCTGGATCCCGCCGATCGCGCCCAGGTGGTTGATCGCGAAGTATTGGAAGCTCGTGTCGACCCGCCCGCCGTCGACGACGTGGATGTCCGCCGCGAGCAGCCCGTTCGTCAGCGCCTCGACCAGCGATGGCGAACTCGGCCGCATGTCCCGCGTGACGAGCACCTTGCCGGACTTCCCGTCGTTCTGCTTCTTCAGGAACTCACCCGCGGCGTAGCCCACCTTCCAGGCGGCCTCCTCGTTGAGCGGGTCGGGGTAGGTGGCGCGGATGTCGTAGGCCTTGAAGATCTTCGCGAGCATGATCGGTTCCTGGGGTTAGCGGCAACCCGAGGCGGAGGCCGCCGCGGGGAGGCAATGATACCGGTGCCCCTGCGCCGCCGCAGGACCGGCCGGGGTTGCGGCTCGCCTCGCGGGTCCCGACACTAGCCGGATGCGCAAGTCCTGGGTGATGGTGGCGGCCGCGTGTGGGATCGCGGCGGTGGTGTTCGGCGTGACGCTGCTCGTTGGGCCGCCCATGGCCGACGACGAGCGGGGGGACCCCGCCGACCTGCGCCCCGGCCTGCCCACCGGCGGCGCCGCGACCGATCCCGCCGATGCCGACCTCGAGGGGGTGCCCGTCGGCCGGTCGAAGGGCGGCGAGTGGCTGGTCCGCCACGCCAGGCAAGCGGGCGACGCCGACAGCGACGACGTCTGGACGCTCATCCGCTGGACCGCGTCCGACCCGAAGCCCGGGGGCGTCGTCGACGTCGACCGGCCCCGCACCCGCACCTACCTCGGCCGCAGCCGCGTCCTCACGATGGAGGCCGACGCCGGCACGTTCCTCGCACCCGAGAACAACCCCAAGAGCGGCGAACTCGTCGGCAACGTCGTCCTCCGCATCTTCGAGGGCGAGCGCGGCCGCGAGCCCGATCTCGACCACGACAGCCCCGACCTCGAAACCGTCGTCTACCTGGAGGAGGCCTCCTTCAACCTCGAGCTCGCGCAGGTCGACAGCCGCGGCCCGGTCCACCTGACGGGGCGGGAGATCGACTTCCGCGGCCGGGGGCTGAGCCTGAATCACAACCACCTGCGGGACCGGCTCGAGCGCCTCGAGATCCGCGAGGGGGACGTCCTGCGATTCCGCCGTCACCCGGATGAGGCGGACGACGCCACGGCCCCCGGCGCCACGCCCGAAGCACCGCCGGCGTCACGACGGCCGTCGCAGCCCGCCGCCGCGCCCCCGCCTGCCGCCGCACCGCAACCAGCGCCCGAGCCCGCCCCGTCAACCGACACCGAGCCGCAGACCCTCGCAACCGAGCCCGAGCCCGCGGCAAGCGAGGACGCGGCGCCCGCCCCCGAAGCGGCGCCCGACGAAGACGGGAACGAGGACCAGTACTACCGCGCGACGTTCGAGCGGGACGTCCGCGTGACGACCGGCGGCGCCGCGGAAGACACCGCCGACGTCACCGCCGACACCCTCTCCGCGATTTTCAGCATGGACGGCAGCAGCCGCCGAAGCGGGAACGAAGGGGCCGCGGCAGCCGTGCCGGACGCCGACGCCGAGGTCCCCGCGCTCGTCGCCACGCCCGTGCCGGGCGACGAGGCCCCGTCCGCGCCCGCGCGACCCCGCCGCCGCACCGCGTCGCCCGCCGCCGCGCCCGCGGACACACCCGCCGCCGCGCCCGAACCGATGCCCGTCTCCGAGCGGTCGATGATGATCGCCCGCGACGACGACGTCGTCGTCCGCTGGGTCGGTCGGCTGCTCGTTGAGCCGCTCGAACGCAAGCCACGCCCGATGGCGGGCCCCGACGACATGCTCATCACCCTCCAGGGCGAGCCGGTTCACGTCCGCACCGGCCGTGACGAGACCGTCATCTCGCCCGAGGTGACGGTGCTCACCAGCGCGGGTCGCGTCGAGGCCAGCGGGAGCGAAGGCAGCCTCGTTCGGCTGGAGTCGCCGCGGATGGGCGCCATCACCGGCACCGGGCTGGTGCTCAACCAGTCGCTGGGGAACGGCCACGTCCGCGGCCCCGGCTGGCTCCAGGGCCGCGTCGCCAACCAGGGAGCCGCCGTCGGTGCCGATCCCGCACGGGTCGACGAACCCGCCGCCGAGGAACTCGAAGTCGCCTGGACCGACCGCCTCGACCTCACCTTCTACCGCTCCGGCGACGCGGCGGCCGACAGCCCGCGCCCGGGCGGCCTGGGCCTGGGCGCCTCCGGCGAACTCCAGGCCCTGCGCTCGGCCGCGTTCCGTGGCGAGGTGATGGCGAACCACCCGCGATTCCACCTCAGCGGCGACCTCGTCACCCTCAGCCTCGGCGAGCCGACCGATGGCAGCAACACCTTGCAGGCGATCGAGGCGCAGGGCCTCGCGCGGATGGCGGCGCGGGGCGAGTCACCCGACGATCGGTTCGACCTCGCGGGCGAGCACCTGCGGATCACGTTCGAGCCGGATGAGCAAGGACGGCCCTCGCCGCGGCGGGTCGCCGGCTCGGGCGACGTCGTCGCCAATCGGCCGGACATGCGACTCAGGACGCAGCAGCTCGCCATCACCCTCGCCCCCGAGCCGCCGTCCGCCGATGCCCCCACCGAGAGCGAGTCCCGCCTCGCCGTGAACCGCCTCGTCGCGAGCGGCGGTGTCGACGTTCTTCTCACCGAGCAGGGTGTCACCCTCACCGGCGATCGCCTCGCCGGCGACATCGGGTCCGATCGCCTCGAACTCTTCGGCACCCCCGACGACCCCGCCCGCGTCATCCAGCCCGAGGGCACCCTCGTCGGCCAGCGGATCGCCTTCGGCGAGCGATCCCAGACCGTCCGCGTCGAGATGCCCGGCCACCTCACCCTCGCGTCCCTCCCCGGCGACCGCCGCGGCTCCCTCCGTGTCGACTGGCGCGAGGCGATGCGATACGACAACCAGACCGGCCTCGCGACGTTCACCGGCGGCGTCCACACGACCACCGAGTCGCCAACCGACCGGACCCACCTCGACGCGGACGCGCTGGACGTGCGGTTCGAGCACGTCGAACCCGCCGAACCCGAGCCCGAAGCCGGAGCCGAGCCCGCTCCCGCGTCCGCCGATGAACCCGGGGAGGACGCGCCCTCGAGCCGCCCGCAGCGTGTGCGGTCGGCGCTGGCGAAGGGGGATGTCCGTTTCCGCGCCGACCGCTTCGACGAAGGTCAGCCCGACGAGCTGGTGACGCAGTTCTCGCTCCGCGGCCCGGAGATGGCGTTCGACAACACCGCGGGCGCGGAGACGGTGCGGGTGAACGGCGCCGGGCGGATGGGCATCCTCGACACCCGGCCATCGGACGACGCTGCCCCCGCGGCCGCCGCCGCCGCCGCGCCCGGGCGCGGGTCGCCGGCCGTGAGGGTCTCCGGCCGGGGTGCGACGCTCTTCGAGTGGACGCGCCGGCTCACGATGAACGCCGCGGAGAACGACATCACCCTCGAAGGGGACGTGCGGATGACGCACCGCCCGGCGGGGGGCGGCCCGCCCGTCTTCTTCGACGCCGACCGCGTCACCGCCGACCTCGAGAAGTCCGAGGAGCGGACGGGCTGGCTCGACGACCAGGGCCCGCAGCCGGAGATCCGGCAGATCAACGCCGATGGCCGGGTCCTCATCCGGCGGGACACGCTCGAGGTCGAGGCGGACCACCTCGTCTACACCGAGGCGGACGGCAAGGTCGTGCTCACCGCCGAGGCGGGCGGGGCGGTTCAGGTCCGCCGGTCGGACCTGCCGGTGCCGCTGCTGGGGCTGCGGATCGAGTGGAACCTGCGGGACGACTCGTTCGACGTCCGCGAGCCGGTGGGGACGATGGCGCCGATCCGCCGCTCCCCGAGCCGCCGCCGGTAGGGGGGTCGGTGACGGTCGTGACGGCGCGGCAAGGGGGCGCGTCGCGCCGTCCGCCGCGCGCAGGTCGACTATACTGCGGCGAGTGACCTTGCAGAGAATCGGAGCCCTATGCCCCCACCGTCCGCTCCCGCGCCCCTCGTCTCCACCGGCGTTCCCGGCCTCGACGACGTCCTCTCCGGCGGCCTGACAGCGGACCGCCTCTATCTCATCGAGGGCGACCCCGGCGCCGGCAAGACCACGCTGGCGATCCAGTTCCTCCTCGAGGGCATCCGCCGCGGCGAGCCGGGGCTGTACGTCACGCTCTCCGAGAGCGCCGCCGAACTCCGCAGCGTCGCGGCGTCCCACGGATGGGACCTCGCCGCGGTGCACCTCTTCGAGCTCGCGCCCTCCGATGACAGCCTCCAGCCCGACGCGCAGTACACGATGTTCCACCCGTCGGAGGTCGAGCTGACGGAGACGACCCAGCAGGTTCTTGCCCAGGTCGAAGCGACCAATCCCCGGCGGATCGTCTTCGACTCCCTCTCCGAGATGCGGCTGCTCGCGCAGAACGCCCTGCGGTACCGCCGGCAGATCCTCGCCCTCAAGCAGTTTTTCATCGGCCGCCGCAGCACCGTCCTGCTCCTCGACGACCGCACCTCCGAGCATCACGACCTGCACCTGCAGAGCATCGCGCACGGCGTGATCACGCTCGAACAGCTCGCGCCCGAGTTCGGCGCCGAGCGT
Source organism: uncultured Phycisphaeraceae bacterium (assembly GCA_964555075.1). Lineage (GTDB taxonomy): Bacteria > Planctomycetota > Phycisphaerae > Phycisphaerales > Phycisphaeraceae > CAZKRE01. Next base: position 7,905 of record CAZKRE010000024.1, on the reverse strand, counting down.
CGCCGGCTCCGCGTCGTCAAGATGCGCGGCGCCCGGTACCGCGGGGGGTACCACGACTTCAAGATCATCCGTGGCGGGCTGGACGTCTTCCCCCGGCTCATCGCCGCCGAGCACCCCAGCGCGTTCGAGCGGGAATCGATCCCCTCCGGCGTCCCGGGGATCGACGCGATCCTCGGCGGGGGGCTGGACCGGGGCACGAGCGCCCTGCTGATGGGCCCCGCCGGTTCGGGCAAATCCTCGCTCGCGATCCAGTACGCCGTCGCGGCCGCCGAGCGCGGCGAGGGGGCCGCCATCTTCTCGTTCGACGAGAGCGCCGACACCGCCTGTCACCGCGCCCGGGGCCTGGGCATCGACATCGACCGGCACCTCGACTCCGGCCTCGTGACGATCCAGCAGGTCGACCCCGCCGAACTCTCCCCAGGCGAGTTCACCGCCGTCGTGCGGCGGGCGGTCGAGGGGGAGCGCCGCGCCCGCGTCGTCGTCATCGACAGCCTCAACGGCTACCTCAACGCCATGCCCGAGGAGCGATTCCTCACCATCCAGCTCCACGAACTGCTCACCTACCTGGGCCAGCAGGGCGTCATGACGCTCCTCCTGCTCGCGCAGCACGGCCTGATCGGCGCGGCCGTGCAGAGCCCGGTCGACGCCAGTTACCTCGCCGACAGCGTCGTCCTCCTCCGCTACTACGAACGCGCCGGGGAAGTCCGTCAGGCGCTCTCCGTCGTCAAGAAACGAAGCGGCCACCACGAGCGCACCATCCGCGACTTCCGCCTCACCGCCCAAGGCATCGTCGTCGGCGAGCCGCTCCGCGACGTCCACGGGATCCTGGGCGGGATAACCACGTTCGCTCCCCCCGCCTTGGGCGGACCCCCGCCGGGGATCGTCCAGTGACACCCGCATCTCCGCCGGACCCCGCCGAAGAGCGAGTCCTGCTGCTCACGCCCACACTCCGGGACGGGGAACTGGCGACCGCGATGCTCGCCGAAGCGGGCATTGCCTCCCACCTCTGTCCCAGCCTCGCAGATCTCTGTGGCGAGATCGCGGGGCCGGTGGGCGCCATCTTCCTCCCCGAAGAGACGCTCGTCAACGGGGGCGTCGACGCCCTCAGGGCGTGCCTCGATCGACAGCCGCCCTGGTCCGACCTGCCGATCCTCCTGCTCGTCCGCGGGGGGGGCAACTCCGCCCCTGTCGGCGATGCCGTCGCCCGCCTCGGCAACGTCACCCTCCTCGAACGCCCGCTCCGCGTCGCCACCCTCGTCAGCGCCGTGCGGACCGCGCTGCGAGCCCGGCGCCGGCAGTACCAGATCCGCGAGCACCTGCTCGAGCGCGCCCGCTCCAACGAGCTGCTCGAGTCCCGCGTCGTCGAACGCACCGCCGTCGCCGAGCAGCGGGCCGCGCAGCTCAGCGCCCTCGCCAACGAACTCATCCACACCGAGGCCCGCGAGCGCCGCCGCCTGGCGCAGATCCTCCACGACCACCTGCAGCAACTGCTCGTCGCCGCTCGGCTGAGCCTCGGCCTCGCGCTCGCCCGCGCCAGCGACGATGCCGCCCGCGCCCCCATCCAGCGGGCCAACGACCTGATCGTCGAGACGATCGAGGAGTCGCGGTCGCTGACCGTCGAGCTCAGCCCCCCGATCCTCTACGAGGGCGGGCTCGCCCCCGCGCTGCAGTGGCTCGGGCGCTGGATGGGCGAGAAGCACGGGCTGGTTGTCACCACCGACTGCGACGCCGCCGGCGACCCCACGACCGACGAGGGCCGCGTCCTGCTCTTCCAGGCCGCCCGCGAGCTGCTGTTCAACGTCGTCAAGCACGCCCAGACGCCCGCCGCCAGGCTCTCCCTCGAGCGCGTCTCCGGCGGCGCGACCCGCGTCACCGTCGAAGACCGCGGCGCCGGGTTCGACGCCCGTGCCGACACCGACTCCCTCGCCGACGCCGGCGACCACTTCGGCCTGTTCAGCATCCGCGAACGCCTCCAGGCCCTCGGCGGGACGCTCTGCATCCGCAGCGCCCCCGACTCCGGCACCGTTTGCACCATCGAGCTCCCCCCGGTCCGCGACCCCCTCCCGGCGCGGCGCCACGGCGACCCCGCCACCACCCCCGCCCCCCGGTCCGCGCCCCGCACCCACGCCTCGCGCCCCCGTTCCGATCGCATCGCCGTCCTCCTCGCCGACGACCACAAGATCCTCCGCGAGGGCCTCGCGGGCCTGCTCCGGGAGGAGCCCGACATCGATGTCGTCGGCCAGGCCTCCGACGGGCGCGAGGCCGTCGAACTCGCCGAGCGGCTGCGGCCGCACCTGATCGTCATGGACGTCACGATGCCCGGCCTCACCGGCATCGAAGCCACCCGACAGATCACCGCCCGCGTGCCCGATGCACGCATCATCGCGCTGTCGATGCACGACCAGTCCGACATGGCCGCCGCCATGCGCGAAGCCGGCGCCGCCGCCTACCTCACCAAGGGGGGGCCCGCCGAGACGCTCATCGAATGCATCCGCTCCCTCGGCGCGGGCGCCGGCACCATGCCCTCCGATGCGTAATACCTCTCACGGTCAATGCTGACGCCAACCGCGCGGCGCTTCCGGCTCCCTCTCCTCCCGGGCTCACCTCCCGACACTTTTTCCGGCTCCCTCTCCCTCCGGGGGAGGGTTGGGGTGAGGGTGGCCGCGACGTGATCGCGTGAACTTGGCGAGGTGACTTCGCGGCCGCCCTCACCCGCCTCGCTCCGCTCGGCACCCTCTCCCGGAGGGAGAGGGGGAGAGGGAGCCGGAGCCGGCCTTGCGTGGCCGAGGAATACGCGTCTTCCCCAGCCGGGGCTCCCATGGCCCACACGTCTTTACGACTCGGGCAGCCCGAACGTCTTTGCCGCCTGGTTCACCAGCGAGCGGGGCGGCTCGCTGCCGGTGAGGGCGCGGACGACCCGCGTCACGTGCGGGTGGCAGTTCTCGATGAACAGGCGGAACCGCTCCTGCGTCCCCGCGACGGCGGTGCCGATGACGTACGCGCCCGGGACGTTTGTCTCCATCGTCTCCGGGTCGATCCGCGGCGCCCGGTTCTCGCCGTGCAGCTCGATCCCCATCGACTGGAAGAGCGAGCAATCCTGCACATAGCCGGTGAGCAGCAGCACGAAGTCGGCGGGCACCTCGTGCTCCCCCGCGCCGCCGGGGCAGCCGCCGACCTGCGACGGCGCGACCGTCACCGCCCGCGGGGTGATCCGGCGGACCTCGGTACACGGCCGGAACGCGATCGCGCCGTGCTTGATGAGCGACTCGAGCTCCGGCAGCAGCCAGTACTTGATGGAACCCGCGTCGAACGCCGCCCGCCGGTAGGAGAGGGTGACGCGGGCCCCGGCGCGGTGGCAGCGGATCGCCGCCTCGACCGCCGAGTTCCGCCCCCCGACGATCATCAGCCGCTGGCGGAAGTAGCGGTGCGGCTCGTCGAAGTAGTGGCTGACGTGATCGAGGTCTTCCCCGGGCACGTGCAACATCCGCGGGGCGTGCATGTCCCCGATCGCGAGCACGACCCGCTCCGCCGCATAGGTGCGCGGCTCGCCGCCACGCGTCGCCTCGACGAGGAAACCCCCGTCCGCCTCCGGCCGGATCGACGTCACCCGCTCAAACGTGCGGATGTCCAGCTCGAACTGCTGCACCACCGCCCGCAGGTAACCCAGGTACTCCTCCCGCGTCGCCTTGCCCTGGTCCTGCGTGACCAGCGGCACGCCCGCGATCGCGATCCGCTCCGGACTCGAGAAAAACCGCGCCTGCCGCGGGTACCAGTCGATCGTCTGCCCGATCTGCCCCGCGTCGAGGTGCACGTAGTCCACCCCCGCGTGCTTGAGAGCGACCGCCAGCTCGATGCCGATCGGCCCGGCACCCACGATAAGGACGCGCGTCTGAATCACCGCCGCATTCTAAGACACCCACGCCGCCGACGCAGTTGCGAGCGCCTCGCGTGGTGAGCCCCGCCGCGCCCGTTGCGGTGGACGGCCGCGCGCACTGGCCCACTGGCGCTCGGGAGTTTCCCGAGCGTTTGACTGGTAATTTCCGCTATCACTCGCCTTTACGACGCAGGTGGTTACAATACGCGGCCTCGGCCAGCGAACTCGTGGGCGGCAATCGCGTGTTTCAAGAGCCGGCCGCCCCCGAGGAAAAAATGTGGGCCGTCAACGGTGAGATCGGCCGATGTAGTGGGTGCACGGAGAACAGGGCGGACCCCGACGCACGGGTTCCGATCCTCTCCGGATGACACGGACGAACGATGGCTCTATCGTGTGAAACGAGTCGAAGCGGGTGACGCTTCACCAACAGGGAAGCCCGGCGGTGTGCGTCGGGCCTTTTTTTCAGGTTTGGAGGCAGATATGCTGCGGTATGCAATGGTTGTGACGGGTGTGTGCGGCATGGCCGCTCTCACCGCGAATGCGCAAGAGCGGACCTACACCGGTGACGCCTACGGCCCGGATCAGGGTCAGTGGGAACTCATCCTCGGCGGTTCCGGCTCGAACGACCGGGAGTTCCAGTCGGGCTCCGGCAACATCAACATCGAGCTCGGCTACTACCTGAGCGAGGACTTCCTCGTCGGTGGTCGTCAGACCCTCGGTATCTTCGACAGCGATGGGACGGACAGCGTCATCACCGGCTCGACGGCCGCGTATCTCCAGTACCACTTCGATATGGGCGCCGTGCGCCCCTTCATCGGTGCGTCGCTGGGCTACATCTACGGCGACGAGGTCGATGACAGCTTCTTCGCCGGCCCCGAGGCCGGTCTCAAGTGGTACGTGAAGGACGAGACCTTCATCTACGGCCGCGTGTCGTACGACTGGTTCTTCGAAGACGGCGACGACGCCGACAACTCCTTCGATGACGGCCGGTTCAACTACGTCGTCGGCATCGGCTTCAACTTCTAAGCTCGTTTCAAGATTCGCTGGGCTCACCGGCGAGAGTCACCCGCATTGTTGAAGCGCCGGCCCGGGCTCACGCCCGGGCCGGTTTTTTGCGCCCATCCCACGCTTCGATCGCCCGCCGCGCCCGCCGCGCGCAAAGAAAGGCCCGGGAGCTCTCGCTTCCGGGCCTTCATCGATCACGATGTCGTGTGAGAAGCCGATTCGGGGTGAGGGGCCGCGGCTTGAGTCGAGCGCGAAAGATCAGCCCGTGCCAAGCGTCATCGGATGCCCGCGTGGCTTGCCCGCGAGACGCGGGGCAAACCATGGCACCCTTCCCATACCCCTCCTCAGGCCGGCAACCAGCCGCTCATCCCTGGCGACGCCTCAGCAGCATGCCGCCGAGCATCGGCAGCACGAGCGCCGCCGAGGCCGGCGTCGGGACCACGGAGTAGCGGACGTTGTCGATGAATCCCGAGCCGCCCTGGTTGATGCGGACGCGATCGAACGTGCCGCCCACCTGCGCCGCGGTGACCGTGGCGAGCCGGTTCGCCGAGGCTTCGCCGAAGCCGTAGGACGCGTCGTAGAAGGTGCCGCCCGGGGTGATCAGGTCGGTGAAGGTGATCCCGCCCACCATGTCGTCCCCGCTGAAGAACGAGACGAAGTAGCCGTTGGGCGAGACGAACTCCTTCTCGCCGTCGATGTCGAAGAAGTCGAACCCGAAGGAGTCGAGCTCCATGTCGAAACTGAACAGGTACTCGCCCGCCGCCCGCTTGCCTTCGGGCCGGGGGATCACGCTGCCGATGCCCTGGATCATCAGGCCCTGCCCGGGGTCATAGCCCCCTTGCAGGTTGCCGGCGAGCCACGGCGTCTGCGAGCCGCGGACCTTGGGCTTGTGCAGGAACCCGTTGGCGTCCCAGGCGACGCCCATGTTCAGCTCGCCGTTGTAGTTCACGATCCCCAGCGTCACGCCGGGCGCGATGGCGCCGCCGATCTCTTCGCCCGTCGTGTACTGTTCGAAGTCGATCAGCCCCGCGACCGAGGTGGAATGGGCCCCGAGCACCGCTGCGGTGCCCGCGAACAGCGTCACGCCGAACCTGGATTCCCGATTCATAAGCAATCTCGCGTGGAGCGACCGCAGCTACCGCCGCCTGGAACATCCCGGGAACCGCCGCTGCGCCCACTCCGTCTCCGTTTCAATCACAAGACTCTAGCACAGCTTTTCACGTGATCCACACTCGCCGGGGCATTTGGGAAGATGGGTAAGCGGCGAGGCGCCGTCAGCTCGTGATGCCGGCGAGCGCTTCGTCCGCCAGGTCGCGTCCCGCCCGCCCCGGCGCGTCGAGCCACCGCACCCCCCGGTACCGCTTGAGCCACGACCGCTGCTGCTTCGCGAAGCGGCGGGTCTCGATCTTCGTCCGCTCCATCGCGTCCCCCATCGACACCTCCCCCCGCAGCGCCTGCAGCACCTGCTTGTACCCCAGCGCCTCCCGCGCCTGGCTCCCCAGCAGGCCCGCCGCCTCCAGCCGCGCCGCCTCGTCCGGCAGCGACTCGCTCCCATCGTCGGGGAAGAACATCTGCTTCACCCGCGCGTTGATCCGCGGGTTGATCGCCTCCGCCGGCCAATGCAACCCGATGAGGACCGGGTCGAAGCGGTACGCCGGCCCGGGCTCCCACTGCGTCTGCAGCGCGCTGATGGGCCGCCCCGTGAGGCGGTGCACCTCGAGCGCCCGCGTCATCCGCCGCCGGTCGTTCGCGTCGATCCGTCCCGCCGCCGCCGGGTCGATCGCCAGCAGCCGCTCCCGCAGCGCCGGCAGCGGCTCCGCCTCCATCGCGGCGCGGAAGGCGGCATCCTGCCCCGGGCCCTCGAACAGCCCCTCGAGAAGCGCTTTGAGGTAGAGGTTCGTCCCGCCGACGATCACCGGCGTCGCCCCGCGGGCGCGCAGGCCGTCGACCAGCGGCTCGGCCCGGGTGAGCCAGTCGTGCACGGTGAACCGCTCCGTGGGCTCGACGATGTCGATGAGGTGGTGGGGGGCGCGGGCCCGCAGGTCGGGCTCCGGCTTGGCGGTGCCCGCGTCCATGTGCCGGTACACCTGCATCGAATCCGCCCCGAGCACCTCGCCGCCCAGCCGCTCCGCGACGGCGACGGCGAGTTCGCTCTTGCCCCCGGCCGTCGGGCCGAGGATCAGGATGGGGCGGGCGGTGAGCATGGGCGGCATCCTAAACCCTCCGCCGCGGCCCGTGGAAGGGCCCCCCTCCCGGGTGCGCTTGCGAAGCCGGCGGCGCTTGGCATCATGGTTGGGCTGGTTCGACGATCGGGGTCCGCTCGCCATATTGCTACCGATCGCCTTTCACCCCCTTTAGGAGTTAGACGTGACATCTGGATTCGGCTTACTGACCCCGGACGTCGTGGGGTCGACCCTCGCGATGCAGTTGCCCGCCGCGTACTGGATCGCCCCGATCGGCGCGATCGCGTCGCTCGTGATGGCGTTCGTCTTCTACCGCAGCATCATGAGCGCCAGCGAGGGCGACAGCGAGATGGTCCGCATCGCCGCCGCCGTCCGCGCCGGCGCCTACGCCTACCTCGGCCGGCAGTACAAGATCGTCGCCGCCGTCTTCGTCGTCCTCGTCCTGGCGCTCCTGGTCGTGGGCCTGCTCGGGTTGCAGCCGCAGCTCTCGGCGCTGGGCGTCCCGGTCGCGGGCCTCCTCTCGGGCCTGTGCGGCTACTTCGGCATGAAGACCGCCACCAACGCCTCCGCCCGCACCGCCCACGCCGCCAAGAGCAGCCTCAACGACGGCCTCCGCGTCGCCTTCCGCGCCGGCGCCGTCATGGGCCTCTGCGTCACCGGCTTCGCGCTGCTCGACGTCAGCGTCTGGTTCTTCCTGCTCACCCAGGTCTTCGGCTACGAGGACCTCACCGCCGTCACCACCATCACCCTCAGCTTCGCCATGGGCGCTTCCCTGCAGGCGCTCTTCGCCCGCGTCGGCGGCGGCATCTACACCAAGGCCGCCGACGTCGGCGCCGACCTCGT
>CAZKRE010000023.1:18211-26837 GCA_964555075.1 uncultured Phycisphaeraceae bacterium | reverse complement strand
ACCCGTTCGCCGGTCCACCAGTCGGTTGCCTGCTCCGGCAGGTCGATGCCGGTGGGCAGTGCCATCGGCCGCGGCTCGTCCGACCAGTTGAACAGGCCGAGCCAGGTCTCGCCCGCGGACCGGTTGACCCACGCTCGCGGGGGGTTGTTGTCGAAGAGGTCCAGCGCCTCCGCCCGCCCGGTGAGCGGCGGGAACAGCTTCGTCAGCAGGTCGATGCCGTGACTGTTCAGCCGGCTGATCGAGTCGGCGAGGTTGATCTGGCCGCTGGTGAGACGGACCATCGTCAGCCAGGTCCGCAGCTCCGTGTCGGTTGCCTCGGGTCCCGCCATCCAGAACGACTCGGGGAACCGCAGCTCCTTGGGCTCGTGGGGGTAGTTGCGGAAGGGGTCCGTCGTCGAGCGCTCACTGCGGATGATGGCGAAGTCGGGATCGATCCGCCACAGCCGCTCGCCCTGCCAGAGCTTGGTTGAGACCTGGTGGGCGGCCGCGAGGACGTGGCCCCAGTAGGTGTGGATGTCGCTGCAGATGCGGCAACTGTCGGCGATGCCCAGGGCGGCCTCCATCGGCGCGCCGCAGTTGAGGATGTGCGCTTCCTCGCCCACGGCCCGGCGGATGGTTTCCAGCCCCCGGCGGATCAGGCCCATCCGCCCGTGGCGGGGCGTCGGGGTCAACTGGTCGATCGCCGACTGGTAGATGTAGTCGAGCTTGAAGATGCGGAACCCCGCGTCCGCCATGTCCGCGAACCAGGCGTGGAGCTGCTCCTGCACCTCGCCTTGGTCGAAGTCGAGGATGACCTGGCCCTCCGCGAACGCCAACCCGCCTCGGGCGTCGCGCACGAGCAGGTCCTGCCGGTGCCGGGCCAGCGGCGCCCAGGGGCTCATGAGCAGCGGCGCGGTCCAGATGCCGGGGGTGAAGCCGCGAGCCTCGATCCGCTCGGCAATCTCCCGGAGTGTAGCGGGGAACTTGCGGTTGGGGACCCAGTCGCCCCAGGCCGACTCCCAGCCCATGTCGATCACGATAGCGGTGACCGACTCCCGCAGCGGCGACCGCTCAATGGCGTCCATCTCGCGGTCGAGGTCCTCCATGGTCACGGCCCCGCCGTAGTAGTCCCAGGAGTTCCACCCGTGGTAGCGGGGCGGTGTCGGCCGGGCGTGTGGCTTCAGGTGCTCGCCGTAGCGGTCCAGCAGGGGCTGAGCGGCGGGGCCGACGGCGAAGACGAGGCGGTAGGTCTGGTCGCTCGCGGGCGCCCGATCGATGCGGAATCCCGCGTCGAGCGAGTCACGGGCGACCAGGAACTGGGACGCGTCCTCGTGGGGCCGGTCGATGCCCGCGATGAGGTACTGGGACGACCCGTCGAGGCGGACGAGGGCCATGAGCTGCGAATCCCGCGGCTGCCCCTCCTCGGCAGGGGCGATGCCGCGAGCGGCCTGCAGCCCTTTCGCCATCACCATCGCGACGAGGGGGGCGGCGGCCGAGGTTGGGGGTTCCGGCTCCATCCGCACGAACAGCCGCCGCAGCTCCCGATCAGGGTTCGCGGCCACGCGGATCGAGAGGCGGGCCAGGTTGCCCAGATCCTCGAGTTGCAGCGACACGCGCCAGGGGCCGGCATCTCCGGTGAAGGGCTCGCCGTCCGGGCCGGGGACGAACGGGTGCTCCTCGTCAAGTCCCTGCAGGACGATCCGGCCGCGCCACCGCGGCCCACCCGCCGAGTCCGTCAGGACAATCTGCTGCCGTTGCCGATCGAGGTCGAGCATGAGGGATGCAAGCTCCGGGGGTAACGAAGGGGCTGGGGTGGCCGGGGGCGAACGCTCCCCAAGGATCGACATCTCGCGGCACGATCTGCCGAAGGTTAGGCGTCACTTCTCTGTCGGCACGACGATGCCGCGCATGATCGTGCGCTGGACGAACAGGAAGATCACGAGCGTCGGGAGGCTGGCCACGATCACCGAGGCGAACACCCCCGCGGTGCTGGACCGCTGCTGGAACTGGTAGAGCCAGACGCTGATCAGCCACATGTCTTCGTCCGGCGCGACCAGCAGGGGGTAGAGGAAGGCGACGTAGGCATGGGTGAAGGTGCTCAGGGCGAGCACCGCGAGGATCGGCTGGGACAGCGCCATCGTGATGACGAAGAACATGCGGAGTTCGCCCGCGCCGTCGATGCGGGCGGCCTCGTAGAGCTCCCGCGGCAGCGAATCGAAGAAGCCCTTGAGGAGGAAGACCATGTAGCCGTTCACGATCAGCGGGAGCAGGAGAGCGATGAAGGTGTTGAAGAGGTTGAGGTTCTCGAGCACGATGAACTGCGGGATCATCGTCACCATGGGCGGGAACGCCATGGTGGCCATGAGGAACAGCAGGATCTTGTAGGTCCCGGGCAACTGGTAGCGGGACAACGCATAAGCGGCCAGCGGGTTGATGAGCAGCGCCAGCACGATGGCCAGGAGCACGACGACCACCGTGTTCCTCAGGGCGTTGCCCTGGTTCACGAGTTCATCCCACACGACGACGTAGTTGCGGATCGAGAAGCTCCACCTCAGGTTCGACGCGTGGGACAGCACGTGCCGCCATTCCAGCGCCGCCAGCGGGGGCATCGGCGGGCCCGCAGCCGAGGCGTCGACGTCGTGGCCCAGGTCCCGCAGGTGATCGGCCCACGCGTATTCGGGGCCGACGAGGGAGAGGGCCTCGGGCGACAGGGTCCGCAGGAACGCCTCGTAGTCGAGCCGCCGCTGGCCGGACAGCCACTCGCCGCGTGGCAGCGGCACGTCGTCAAACCGTTCGTACCCGCTCCGCCACGCTCGGTTGAGTTCGGCGATCCCGCCGGGGTAGGTCTCCGCGAGCATCTCCCGGAACTCGCCGGCGTGCGAGGCCGCAGTGACGACGAACGAGGGGTTGAGCTCCTCGTACACGAACTCGACCCAGGCCCGGCGGAGGGCCGGCTCGTCCTCCGCGGGGGCGGTCCGGGGCAGGCGGAACTCGTCGTAGCTTTTCAGGTCCGTGCCGAAGCGGCGGTTGAAGCCGTCGGTCGAGGTCTGACCGTCGACGGGGTAGATCATCTTCTCGAGGAACGCTCCCGAGAGGGAGACGAGTTGCCGTTCCGCCGCCGGCCTCTCCCGCATGAGCGCGAAGTGCTCGTCGTACACCGGATCGTCGGGGACGTCATAGCGGCGGTCGCTCCACCGCGGGGTGGCGACGACGATGGTGCCCCAACTGGTGATGGGCGAGCCGAAGTCCCGGCTGAAGGCTTCGACGTCGCCCGCGTAGCGGCGCTCGAGTCGATCGCGCAGCCGGCGGAGGTTCTCCGGCACGGTTTTGATCCCGACGCTGCCGCCCAGGACCTGCCAGTGGCGGGGCAGCTCTCCCCGTTCGAGCCAGTTCGTGAAGGCCTCGAGGTTCGCGCCGGTCTCGTCGGGCGGCGGCACGTCGCCGAAGCGGAAGTGGGACGTCAGGTGTGCCCGGTTGAGGGCGGTGACGTCCTGGTGGTACTTGGTCTCGAGGAACTTGTTGTAGAGCGCGGCGTCGTCGTGCCAGAACGCCGGGACGAGGTCGAGGGTGGTCTCGTCCATCTCGCTGCGGAAGGAGCCGGAGATCATGACCGCGAACGGGTACACCATCGTCAGGCCGCCCAGCGACAGGGCGAGAATGACGGCCAGGTGGAACAGCCGTCCGCGGACGCCGTGTGATTCAACGGGGCAGAGGATCGACATGGTCAGGCGCCTCCTGCCTTGAACTCGGCGCGGGCGAGCATCTTGAGCTGGTGGGCGGTGAATCCGATGAGCACGGTGCCCAGGATCCAGGCCATGGCGCTACCAATACCGAATCGCAGGCCGCCGAAGGTTTGCATGAAGATCTCCAGGGCGAGGATCATGGTCGCGTTGTTCGGCCCGCCGCCGGTGAGGGCGAGGATAAAGTCGGTGCCCCCCTTGAAGGCGCCGACCACGGCGGCGATAAACTGGATCGTGATCAGGTACTTCAGCCGGGGCAGCGTCACGTAGGCGATCCGGTGCCACACGCCCGCGCCGTCGATGGCGGCGGCTTCGTACAGGTCCTGCGGGATGGTCTTGAGCGCCGCGAGGTAGAGCAGGCAACCCGGGCCGGCACTGGCCCAGACCATGGGGATCACCGCGCAGAGCATCGCCATGTCGGGCGACTCGATCCATCGGAGCGGCTCGAGCTCGAACCGGCCGACCACCGCGGCGAGCGCGGCGGGCTCCTGCACGACGGGGTAGAGCGTCGCCGCGACGAAGAGCGCCGCCAGGGACCAGAGGCTCAGCTTCATCCGCAGCGAAATCTCGTGCAGCCTGGAGGGCAGGATCAGGAGCACGCCGATCAGGCTCAGCCACGTCCCCAGCACGACGGCCTTGACCACGGTGGCGGCCACGGGCCCGAGCTTGTTGAGGCTCAGCAGCAGCTGGTTGAGCACGCCATAGGGCGAGGGGTCATACAGCTCTTTCCAGAGGAACATGATGATCACGCCGGAGATCACCGCAGGCAGGTAGTACAGCGTGCGGAAGAAGTACTTCAGAGGCTCGGTGGGGACCTCGTCGAGGAGGATCGCGAGGAGGATTGGCGGCCAGAAGCCCAGGCCGATGACGAGCGTGACGTAGTAGAGCGTTCGGGCGAAGCCGGCCCAGAATCGGCCGTCGAAGAGCACCGCCGCGAAGTTGTCCACGCCCACAAAGGTGCTATCGAGCACGAGGCGATAGTCCATCGTCGAGAGGCCGAGGCCGCCCAGGAGCGGGAGGTAGAGCCACAGCAAGGTCAGCAAGACCGCGGGGAGCAGCAGGAGGTAGCCGAAGCCGTGGCGGCGGAGCGAGGGCTTTGCATCGTCGACGGTGACCGTCGAGAAGTAGCGCCAGACGTGGACGAACCCGCCGACAAATGCCGCCACCACCAGCAGCAGAACGGCGGAGCCGACAACCCGGCGTCGCAACAGCGTGTCGGGTGGGATGTTGCCGAGCACCTCCATGTTGACCTTCTCCGCCGATGCGGCGAGGAGGCCGTGGATGATGCGCCGCCTTTCTTCCTCCGGGCGGTCGAGGAGGTTCAGCTCGAGCGCCTGGGCGATGGGCTCGGACATGTAGCGATAGATATTCTGGGTGTTTCGCCCGTAGGGCTCGGGCACGCCGTGAGCCATCGCGGTGTCGAAGGCCTGCTTCCACGAGTCGGGAACGAGCCGCAGGATCCGCTCATACCCGTAGCGCTCGAGGAGGTCGGGGCTGACGAACTGGCCGTAGCCGGCGTCGACGTAGCGGCGGGTGCGGATCGCCTGCGCCTCGTCTGAGGTGAGGAACCAGATGTAGTCCATGACGGCGAGCTGCTGGGCGGGGCTCGAGCCGCTGAAGACGCCGAGCATGCGGGCGTTGAGCTCGCTGCCGCGCTGGCCGCCGGGCGTGGCGGGAACCGGCGCGATGCCCACGAGCTGCGGGTTGATCTCGCCCAGCAGCTCTTCGTCAAGTCCCTGGAACCGCATCGCGATCTGGCCGCGTGTCCACAGCAGGGTCAGGTCCGTTCCGCCGATGCGGGCCGCACCGGGGATCCACTGCCCGTCGCGTTCGAACGGCTCCCGCGCCAGCCGCCAGAGGAACGAGACCGCCTCGGCGGCCTCGGGGCTGCCGTAGGTCGCCCGCCAGTTGCCGTCCGTGTCTTCGGCGACGGCGCGGGCGCCGGCGCTGACGAGCAGCGTGTACGCGCCCCAACTCAAGGCCGGGCCACCCTCGATCATGAGCCCGTACTGCCCGCGCTCGGGGCGCGTCAGTTGCCGGGCGTATTCGAGCAGTTCGTCCCAGTCCTGGGGTGGCCGCTCCGGGGATAGGCCCGCGGCCGCGAACAGGTCCTTGCGGTACCACAGTGCCTTGACCATCGTGCTCAGCGGCAGCGCCCAGACGTGCTCGCCGTCGTACCGGCCGCTGTCGTCGGGACGGAACACCACCGGCCAGGCCCGCTCCGGCACGCGGTCGCGGATCGCGGCGAGGGCCTCGGCGACCTCGGCATCGGTCGGGTCCGCCATCCAGCGGCCCTCGGCGTCCACCTGCCGGGCCTCCGGATCCGCCGACCGCAACCGCGCGAGCAGGATCTCCAGCGGCTCGAGAAACCCTTGGCTGATGTAGGTCGAGCTCTGGCGGAAGTTGACGAAAATCGCGTGGGGTGGGATGCCCGCGGCGATCGCCATCAGCGGGCCCATGTCCATGCTCGCCCCGGCGATCCGCGGCATCACGAAGGGCTCGATCCGCACGTCCGGTCGCGTCGCCAGGTACGCCTGCAGCACCGCCCGCTGAGCCATCGCGGGGGCGTCCGTCCGGTCAGGCGCGGGCAGCCCCTGGGCGCGGAAGACAATCGGCCCAGCCTCCGCGGTGTCTCCGGCGGCCCGGGGAACCGCCTGGAGCAGGCACAGCACGAGGACGCATGCCGCCGCGAGGAGTCGGCCGACGGCGGGCGTATGGGACGAGGCTGCCCTCGTGATGACACGGGCCGCCGCTGTCGCGGGAGTCGCGGCAGGAAGCGGACGTGGCGAGCATCGCGACGGGAGACCGTGAAGCGTTTGAGGCATGTTTGATTGCGCCCGAAGGCGTTCCTCACTGAGCCGCGTGGACGATGCAGGCGGTGCCTGCCGCAGAAAGGCCGATCGACCTGCCAACGGGTCCAAAGACCGCAAGTACCCGAGGGGTAATAGGTTCTGCAAAACCGTTGACTTCTCGTAACGTACTATATTACCATGGCAGCGGATGGGTAAAACCTTCGCTGGTCGCGATGGCTCATCGATCAAGAAGTCGACCCCGGCAAAAATGGCGTCTCGGGCCCGGCATGCGGTGTCCCGGCCGACCGTGCGGGACGTCGCGGCCGAGGCGAAGGTGGCGGTGAGCACCGCTTCGGCCGTCCTCCGGGCCGATCGCACCTGCTACGCGTCCGAGGGGACTCGGAGCAAGGTCGTCGACGCCGCCGAACGACTGGGCTACCGCCCCAATCACTTCGCGCGCGCCCTCCGGGGGCAGCGTTCGTTCACGATCGGGCTGCTCTTCGGCACGCTCGCGGCGCCTACCATCGCGCTCGCTCGCCTGGCGCCTATCGAGCGGGTCGCGTGGGACGCGGGCTACCGGGTGATCTTCGGCAACCACTACAGCAGCCCGGAGCGGGAGCGCGCTCACATCGAGGAGTTCCTCGCCAACCGGGTGGACGGGCTGATCCTCGTTTCCCCGAGCCTCGCGATCGCGGGGCTGGTCCGCGACATCCTGGAGCAGGGCGTCCCGCTGGTCACGATCGACTCGCTGTACGACTTCCCCACGCCGGACGTGTCGGTGGATCGTGAGGAGGCCGGGCGGCTCCAGGTCGAGCACGCCTACGCGGCGGGGCGGTCGAGGTTCGTGTTCCTCGCCCCATCGGAGACGACCGGCCTGGCGCCGCGGAAGATGCGGGGCTTCGAGAAGGGCCTGGCCGAGCGGGGATCGAGCTTCGCCGAGCACCTGATGGTCCCCATCTCGCCCACCCCGGCCGACCGGTTCATCGTCGGCGCCCAGGCCCTGGCCGAGGTGCTGGCGCGGGGTGAGCGGTTCGACGCGGTGATCGTCGCGGCCGACAGCGTCGCGGTGGGCGCCATGCAGGCGCTGCACCGGGCGGGGCTGCGGGTGCCCGAGGACGTGGCGGTGATCGGCTTCGACGACGAGGACTTCGCCGCCGCGCTGCCCGTGCCGCTCACGACCGTCCACCAGCCCCGCGACGTCGGGGCGCGGGCGTTGGCGATGCTCCTCGAGCAGTTCGAGGCCCAGAAGGACCCGTCCCGCCCCCGGCCGGAACCCCGTCAGGTGCTCGTCACCCCGCGCCTGGTGGTGCGGGAATCAACGGTCTCTTTGCATTGATATTTCTTTTCTGGTTTGAAAGGGAGGATGTCCATGGATCTGCGGTACCTGTTCTCAACCGGCCTTCTGGTGGGTGGCCTGACGCTCACCGGCACCGCCGCGCACGCGGACACCATCAATGAGGAACTCCGTCTGCATTCGAGCGCGGACACGGGGATCATGCACTCGGTGCCGACCAGAACCGATATCGGTGGGAACGTTTACATCGACACGGGCATCGCCGCCTCTGGCAATCCTCGCGCCATCACGCGTGGGCTGGTCCGTTTCGATCTCTCGTCACTCCCCGCGAACGCGCAGGTGACGCAAGCGACCCTAGAAATCAGGCAAGTCGTCGTCACTGACGGCCAAGGCGATGATGTGGTCATGATCGGCGCCTATCGGTTGCTCAAGGATTGGGGAGAGGGTGGCGCCGGGGCCGGGTACTCCAGCCGCGGTGCTTCATGGGACTACAACTTCTACGAGCAAGGGGGGGCCGCTAACTCGACGTGGGAGGTCCCGGGCGCTGACGGTGCGACTGACAGGGCGGCCACGCCGACCGACATTGTGGACGTCGACACGGGGATCGCGTGGAAGTATTGGAACGTCACCTCCGACGTGCAGAAGATGGCAAGCGGTGAGTACGCCAACTATGGATGGATTCTCTTCGGACCGACCGCCGTCGCGGACGGGGATCGCCTGCGCTTCCACTCGAGAGAAGCGGCCGACCCCGGTGTGTTTTTGCGAGTCACCTACGTCATCCCCGAGCCCGCGACGGCGGCGCTGGGGGTCGTCGGCGCGGC
>CAZKRE010000023.1:0-18111 GCA_964555075.1 uncultured Phycisphaeraceae bacterium | reverse complement strand
TCACCTACGTCATCCCCGAGCCCGCGACGGCGGCGCTGGGGGTCGTCGGCGCGGCGTTCGTCCTCGTCCGGCCGTCTCGCGGCCGGCGGTCCTGAAGCGTCCCATCGTCAGCTTGCGGGAAAGGCGTCACCATGTCACATCCACGCCACCGGCTCCGAGGTTTCACGCTCATCGAGCTGCTCGTCGTCATCAGCATCATCGCGCTGCTGATCGCCATCCTCCTGCCCGCGCTCGCCAAGGCGCGCGACACGGCCCGGTCCGTGCAGTGCCTCAGCCATATCCGGCAGCTCGGCTTCGCCTTCATGCTCTACGTCGAGGACAACCAGCAGAGCGGCCCGCCCGGCTACGTCAACGTCGACAGCGGCGTGCCCCGCAACGGCTTCCCCGTCGGGGGGAGCTGGGCGAGGTACGTGCTGCCCTACGTGGGCGCCACCGGGTTCACCCCCGCGATGTGGTCGCAGGAGTGGCGGTACCCGCTGCGGTGCCCGGCGTCGGAGGACGAGCCCTACGCCCGCGACCAGTACTCCTACGGCGTGAACTACAACGTCGCGGGACAGAACAACGCCGTCCGCTACGGCTACGGCTACAACAACCGTCGGCTCAAGGCGATCTCGCAAACGGCGATGTTCGGCGACACGCGGAACCTGAACCCGCCGCCGAGCAACTCGTGGTTCAACATGGACACCGCCGGCCGGATCGCCATGCGGCACAACGGCGGGTTCAACACCGTGATGATGGACGGGCACGCCGAGAGCCGGCCCGACCCCGAGTTCGAGCTTAAACCCCCCGGTTTCGCCTACTACTGGTCGGCTCATTATCAGCCGGAGTGGGGCCGGTTCTGGGGTTACGAATGATCCCGCGGACGCGCGCCGGCGCGTCGGCGTCTCCCGCGTCTCAAGCCATGCCTCTGTTCCGCGTTGAAAGGTCAGGATGATGAGATCGGCTATCGGTGCCGTCACGGCCGCGTCGTTGATTGCGGGGATGACCCTGTCCGCCTCCGCCGAGTCGTTGCAGATCCCCGCTTCCGCCGACGCGATGATTTCGCATGGCGTGAACGCCGCGGACCCGACGGGGAACGTGGAGTACGCCGAGGTCGGCACGCGGTCGGCGGCACAGGACGAGAAGAAAGGCTACGTGCGGCTGCTGGTGAGTTTCGACCTGGACGCGATCCCTCAGGACGCGACGGTCAGTTCCGCGACGCTGCGCCTCCGCCGGGCGTTCGCCAAGGAGGAGGGCGAGGGGCTCGAGGACAAGACGATCGAGATCGGGGCGTACCGGCTGATGAAGCCGTGGGGCGAGGGCCGGCCGGACGGCGCGTCGTGGGCGTGGGGCCAGCGGAAGGTGAGCCCGTGGACGAAGCCCGGCGCCGACGCGACGCCCGCCGACAGCGCCGACAGCCCCGACCGCGCGGCGGAGCCGACGGCGACGGCCAACGCGCTCGGGCAGTCGCACGGGGTGCAGGTTCACCTGGACGTGACCCGCGACGTCAACGCGATGCGGGCCGGCGAGGCGGAGAACCACGGGTGGATCATCATCGGCCCCGAGGTGGATCACGGCGTGGACTGGGTCCGCTTCCGCACCCGTGAGAATGCCGAGACCTCCGGCAACGCCGAGTACGCCCCGACGCTGCTCATCGAATACCAGACGGCGGCAGAGGCCGCGGCGCAGGGGGACCTGATGCAGCTTCGCCCGATGAAGGGCGAGGTCGTGCCGACGCTCACCAAGCCGAGTCTGCTGACGAACGGCGACTTCGACGAAGGGCTTTCGGGCTGGACCGTGTCGAAGGGTGACGGCGTGGAAGCGGAATGCTCCGTCGTCGAGACGGAGCACGGGCCGGCGCTGCGGATCAGGCGGGTGCGCGGGGACGGGCCGATCCGCGTGGTGTCGGACGCGGTCGAGGTGGCGCCGGAGACGGACTACCTGCTCACCGGCCTGTACCACACATCCGACGCGAGCTACGGCAGCCTCGCGGAGCTGAGCCTGCACCAGGGCGCGAGGCCGGACATGGCAGGCGGGCTCGAGTCGCGTATTTCGACGCCCGGCCGGTTCAGCCACGTCGGGCACTGGACCGCCTTCAACCGCGCCCCCGGGGAGTGGGTGCGCAAGACGCGGACGCTGCGCACCGCGGGCTCGACGCGGTACGTCCGTGTGGCGATCACGGTGGAGGGCCCGGAGTCGACGTTCCTGTTCGACAACCTGTACTTCGGCCCGCCGGACGAGGACAACCGGGCGTGGTCGTGGCCGACGCGCGAGGAGCCGCTGCCGCGGGAGCAGACGGTCGACCTGCTTCAGTCGCGGCCGGATTCCTCCGCCGAGGTTCGGGTGCATGCCGGGACGCCGAAGCTGCACATCGACGGCCGGCCGGTGGCGCCGCAGTTCCTCATGGCCGACGTCATCCGCCCCGAGCGCGGGTTCGTCCGCGACTTCGGTGAGCACGGCATCGACGTGAGCATGATCTCGCTCCGCAACGTCTGGACCGCGAAGGACACCTTCGATCTCGATGCGGTCGACAAAACGATGTGGAACGCGGTCGGCCGCAACCCCGAGGGCTACTTCGTCATCTACATCAGCGCGAGGCCGTACCGCACGTGGCACGAGGACTACCCGGAGCACGCGGCGCAGGGAGCCGACGGGCAGTACGCCACCTCCCGCCACGACCACTTCGCCCCGCCGAGCTACTGGTCGCTCGAGTATCAGCGGCAGGTGTTCGAGATGATCCAGGCCGTCGTCCGGCACATCAACGCGCAGCCCTACTCGCGGGCCGTCGTCGGGTACTTCCTCACCGGTGGCGAGGACGGGCAGTTCTACTACCAGGTCCGCGGGCAGAAGACGCTGCAGGACGGCAACGCGCCCGGCGTGAGCCCGCTGCTGGCGAAGTGGCTCCGCGACCGCTACCCGAACGTGGAGGATCTCCGCCGCGCGTGGGGCGACGATAGCCTCACGTACGAGACCGCCCGCTCGCCCATCCGGAACGAGCGCTACCCGGGTACGTTCTTCGATCCCGCTCGGCAGCGGGCCATCGGCGACTTCCAGGACTTCCTCAACGAGGAACTCGCCCGCTTCCTCTCGGAGATGGGGCGCGTCTGCAAGGAGACGTCGGACAAGCCGGTGATCACCGGCGCGTACTACGGGCGGGGCCACAGCTTCGCGGTGTACCCGCACTTCGCGCAGACGAGCGTGATGTTCAAGTCGCCCCACCTCGACTACATGGGCGCCCAGCCCGGCTACTACGGCGCCCGCGAGGCCGGCGCCGAGGGCCACATCAACTGGGTCGTTGATTCGCTGCGGCTGCACGGCAAGATCCCGATGACGGAGCAGGACTTCCGCACCTGGGTCATGCAGTTCAAGAGCCTGGACCACGACTTCAAGGTCGCCCGCTACTGGAACCTCGACGACCTGACCGGCGCCGTCCGCCGCGAGGCGGGCAAGCTGCTGAGCATGAACGGCGGCCTCTGGTGGATGGAGATGACCGGGGGCTGGTTCCACGACCCGCAGATCATGGCGATGCTCGAACAGACGCACGCCGCCAGCCAGGCGCTCTACGAGAACGAGGTCGCCCATAGCCCCGCCGACATCGTCTTCGTCACCGACGAGTCCAGCTTCCGCTGGACCAACGAACAGGTGAACGTCTGGAACGGCCCGACCTATCACGCGACGAACCTCCAGCAGCGGGCGACCTACCGCGCAGGCCTGCGGTTCAATCACTACTACCTCAGCGACCTGATCGAACGCGGCATGGACAACTACAAGGTCTACGTCTTCCTCAACCTCTATTACCCCAGCGAAGAGGCGCGGCGGTTCATCGACGAGCGGCTCAAGCGGGACGGGAAGGTGCTCGTCTGGCAGTACGCCCCCGGATACCTGACGGACGAGGGCCTGTCGACGCGGGCGATGGAGGCGCTCACCGGCATCGGGTTCGCGACGAGCCCGGAGTCAGAGCCGATCGGCGTGCAGGCACGGTTCGGCACGGGGGCGCCTGGCGGGGCCGGCGCGAAACTCCTTCAAGGTGTGGAAGGGCGGCAACTCGGCTACGGGGTCGATCTGCTTGCGCAGCGCTTCGAGGTGTCGGACCCACGGGCGGAGGTGCTCGCGGCGTATACGAGCGACGGTCAACCTGCCGCCGCCGTGCGCGAGTTCGACGACCACACGAGCGTATACATCGGACACCCGTCTGGCATGACGCCGCGGTTCCTGCAGAACCTCGCACAACTCGGCGGGGTCCACGCGTACATCGAGCCCGGTGACATGTTCATGCACCACCGCGACGACCTGATCGTGCTGCACGGCGTGGAAGGCGGCAAGCGGACGCTGCGCCTGCCGTTCGACGCGGACCTGTTTGACGCGTTCACCGGCGAGACGCTGGCGACGGGCACGCGGTCGCTGCCGATCGAGCTGACGCCCGGCGAAACGCGGTGGCTGCGGCTGGACCGGCGGTAGCGACGCGATCAATGGTCGAGAGGGACGCCCAGGCGGGTGATCGCCGCGGCGAGGCTCACCGCGGGTATCAGCGTCGACGGACGGCTCAGCCGCGCGTGGGCGCGGTCGGCCCAGTACCAGTCGAAGCCCATGCCCGCCGGGCGGACCAAAGCCACCGGGAGCGGCGCGAGCAGCCCAACGGCCTGCGCCAGGTCCATCACCGTGCGCAGCCCGAGGATCGGGTAGACGCCGGCCTGCGGGCGGGGGAGGTCTTCGAGGATCACGCCTTTGACCGCCGGGTCCGGGTGCAGCAGCGCGTGGAAGAGCGTCGCCACCGCGCCCTCGCCGCGGCCGTAGAGATAGATCGCCCGGCCGTGGACGCGGGGCAGCGCGAGCAGGTGCGGCCACAGGTGATGCAGGTCCTGCACCATCAGCATCGTCGGAGTCATGCCGACGAGGCAGCCCTCGCGGGTGAGCAGGGGCATCCCCGCGGGGTGGGGCGCCGCGCGTCCGGTCAGCCGCGGCTCGATGGCGAGGGTGCTGACGGCGCCGCCGACCACCTCGCGGGTGGTGCGGGCGAGCACGAACGCGGTGTCTTCCCGGTTGCCGACGCCGACCAGCACCGCCGGCCGCTCGCCGCTCGCGGTGTCGGTCTGCACGATGGTCTGCCGTACCCCGTCGAGCGTGCCGTTCCACTGCAACCGATCGGTTCCCTGGTGGGTCCAGTCGCCGAGCTGCGTGAGCGTCTGCGGCTCCGCCACGTCGTCGATCAGGTGGAACACTTCGCCGCGGAGCCGCTCGACCGCCTGCGCCCGGATCTCCTGCCAGTGCGCCGGTGAGTCGGGCAACCGAACCTGCCCCCGCCGCGAGAGCAGCTCGGGCAGCAGGTCCAGGCGCTGCGGTTCGGGCATCACGCCGTGGAAGACGCTGAGCGTGGGCTCCGCCTGGATCTTGCCCGCGGCGGCGATGCCCAGCGGATCGGCATCGGGGTGCGGCTCGCCGGCGACGTGGCGGTCGAACCAGTCGTGGATCGCGTCGGTGGTCGATTTGTGGTTGTAGCCGTGCTGCCCGTCGTACTCGACGAGCTCGCAGAGCTCGCCGACGCCCAGCTTCGCGTATCGCTCCCGGGTGCGGCGGTGCAGGTCGCGGAACTCATCCGGGATGTAAAGGTTGTCGTGGCGGGCGAAGCAGTAGAGCAGCGGCCGCGGCGCGATCAGCGCACCCCACACCGCGGCGTCGCGGGCGAAGCGGTTGTGCTCGTACATGCAGTCGCAGTGCTGCTCGACCATCCGGTTGGGGATCGCGTAGGCCGGGTCGCTGACGCCCGCGACGGTGGCAACGGCCCGGAGGCGGTCGTCGGCGGCGGCGAGCCGGAACGATTGCGACCCGCCGCCCGAGAGCCCCGTGACGCCCACGCGCCGCGGGTCGACCCCCCGCTGGCTGAGCAGCAGGTCCAGGGCGCGGATGCCGTTGAGCACCTCGCCCCCCGCGCCCGCGTAGCCCATCTCGATCCAGTCGGGCCGGCGGGCGCAGTACAGGCCGTGGTGGTCGCCGCCGTTGCCGTGCTGTTCGATGGTGTCGAAGATCAGGCAGACGTACCCGCGCTGGGCCCACGCCGCGGGATGGTGCTGGTAGCCGACCACCCCGGCGAGGTGGTGGCCGCAGGTGTAGAGCACGGCCGGCGCGGGGGTGTCTAGCGCGACCCCGGCGGGGCGGTAGAGGTGCGCGCTGCCCCAGACGTCCGGCAGCAACTGGTACGCGATCTTCTCCGCCGTGTAGCCCTCCCCCTCAAACGTGCCCGTCACCGTCGCCCGCAGGTCGCACTTGGGCGGCAGCTCCGCGAGCCCCAGCGACACCATGAACTGCCGATGCACCTGCGGGCGCATCGTCCGCCAACGCTCCGCATCGGGCATCGTTTCGGGCGTGCTCTCCCGGTCACGGATCCGGGCGGCGCGGGCGATGTAGTAGTCGTGCAAATGGCCGATCATGAAGCGCAATCTCCGACGCGCGAACGCGCCGCAGCGTAGACGCATGCCGCGGGGCGGTCGCGAGCCGCACAGTGTAAAGACATCACGGCGACGGCGACGGCGCCGCCCACGACGCCATCACGTCCGCCAGCGCCTCCCGGCCTGCCGGTTCCCACGCCGGCTCGTCCGCCGCGAATCCCTTGAGACGGACGCGGTAGTTGAAGCGCGCCCCCCGCTCCTGCGTCGGGAGCACGGACAGGTACAGCTTGTTATCCGTCGCCCGATTCCACAGCGCGTTCCGCAGTGGCGGGTCGCCGACGTACACCTCCGGGTAGGCGTAAGCCATCCCCACGCCGAGCGTCGGTGCATACACCAAGGCCCAGCGGATGTCCTTTTTGAGCGTGAAGCTGTTGTCGTCGCCGAACTCGCCCCGTTCCTCCGACCCGTCGCCGAGGCCCGCGATCCATGGCCGGGTCTCGTTGTTGAAGCAGTGCATGAACGCGTACATGCGGTCCATTGCCAGCGGCTCGCCGCGCACCTCGTAGTCGAAGTCCTGCAGGATCCCATCCGCCGAGACGTGGACCCGCGACGTGTGGTGGTACGCGCCCAGTGTCGACGTCTTCACCACGGTGAACCGCCCGCCCTCGACGGCGAGGCCCTCGCTGATTTCGTGGCTTGCCCCGTCCACCTCCAGCACCACTTCGTGGACCTCTTCGCCGCCGTGCCCGGTGCCGATCCAGATCGACTTGCCGTCCTCGCCGCGCGCCCGCAGCACGGTCTGGTAGGCGCCCGTGTGTGAGAGGATGCGCTTCCCGCGATAGTCGACGGAGGCGAGGGTCCACGCCGCCTTCTGCCAGAACCGCACGGCGTAGTCACCGACCTCGACCCGAAGGAAGTCCTTCTCCACCTCCGCGCGGCCCGGCGCCGATTCACCCGCGGCGGGCAACGCCGCGGCAAGCAGCAGCAAGAACGCGATCACCCCGGGGCATCGGCGATTCATGCGAGTCTCCATCGGCGGCTACCGCGCGATCCGCAGCCAGCGCGTCTCGTTGACCCTCAGCGGGAACGTGACCTGCGTCGCGTTCTCCGCGAGCACGCGCCCATCGAACGCATCGGTGATCGTCGCCGGCTCGGGCAGGCGGATCGTCCGCTCGCCCCCCTGCACGCCGTGGATCACCATGAAGTCGCTGCGGTTGCACATGAACAGGTCGCCAGGTTCCGTGTGGACGTGGGCGCCGGCGGCCCGCGCGATGTTGTTGAGCAGGCGGTCGGTCAGGCCCGAGGGGTGACCGACGTAGATGCTCGTGTAACCCTCGAACCGCTTCACGGCCGCGGCCGGCGCGTCGTCCGCCACGTAGCGGCCGATGACGCCCGCGCGGTCGTCCTCGACGACGAACCGCTGCCCCGCCAGGTCCCGGCCGAGGCCCATCACCGCCGTGCTGATGCCCGCGAGCAGTTCACCCGCCTCGCCCGCGCGCTCGGCCTCGCCGACGAAGTGCGCCCGCAGGCTCACCGGCTTCGCGTCGTCCGCCAGCCGCAGTTGGATCCCCGTCAAGGCGCTCATCGACTCGGTCGAGAAGTCCTCCGGCGTGATGAAGCCCGGGGCGTACTGCCAAACCAGCGTCTTCCCGTCGCGCTTCAGACCTTCGAGGAACGCCCGCTTGCGCCCGTCGACCTGGTAGACGTTCTGGAAGACGTACACCTTGAAGTCGTCCATCCCGCGCTCGATCAGGTCGTCGAGGTAATAGACCTGGTACCGCAGGCCCGATCGGCTGATCGCGGTCTGCTGCAGCGCGTTGCTGTGGTAGTTCGGGCCGTTCCAGATGTGGGTTTGCTCGGTCGTCCAGAAGTAGCCGTCCTCGTCGATGACGAACACGAGTTCCGCCTCGTCCGGGGGGCGCGGCGTCTCGGCGACCGACTGCGCGACGCGGCGGAACGTGCCGATCGGCTCCATGATCGATTCGTCGCGGAACCACCCGCCCGACATCTCCATCCACCACGCGCCGCCATCGACGGCGATCATGTTCCCCGCGTCGCGGGCCGAAGCGCCAACGAACTCCTCCATGCTCCAGTAGCGCGCGACCTTGTAGTCGTGCTCCATGCTCTTGTACTCCGAGATCCAGGTCCGGGAGTCGAGTTCGAGCATCGGGATCTTGCCGTGCAGCCGCAGCGAGTCGAACACCCAGTTGAGGTTGCCCGAGTTGCCCGCCTCGCGCCAGCCGTAGTAGCCGCCCTGCGCGCCCATGTAGTCGAGGTAGGGCGAGTCGAAGACGACCCGCGTCTGCGCGAAGTGCGGATAGACCATCGCCCCGCGGCCGCGCCCGTAGTACGCCCCCGTCACCACCGGCTTGCCCGCGTTCTCCTTGCAGATCCGCCCCATCGTCACCAGCAGCTCGCCGATGGAGTCGTTCAGGAACATGAGCGTGTCCACCTCCTTGCGCTGCCGCACGGGGTGGAGGAAGTTGCCCGCGACCCGGTCGGTGCGGATGAGAGGCCGGGCGTCATCGAAGGTGACCTCCGGCTCGTCCCACGCCCGGCGGAGCGCCTCGACGCTCTCGTACCTGCCCCGGAGCCACTCGCGGAAGAGCGGCAGGTCCGCCGGGCCGTGACCGTCCTGGATCACCCCGCCCTTGCCCGCCTGGTAGTAGAACTGCCCGTCCTCGCCGCCGGTGAGGAAGTAGCCCACCACCGCCCGCCCATACTCCTGGCTGTGGATGTGGCGGACGACCTTCAACAGCACCTCGTAGACCTGCCGGCGGTAGTTCTCGGAGTAGTAGCTCGGCGGGGCGTGCCGCTTGTGCCGCGACACGGCGTAGGTGCCGTCGGGGAACTGCGCCGCGTCGTCCGGGTTGTCCTCGTGCCAGCTCACGTACGGCGTGGCCGAGAAGTAGACGATGATGTTCCCCTCGGGGTTGCGCTGCACCGCGTCCCACAGCACGCTGTCAACCGCCGCCAGGTCCACCTCGTCGGGGCCGTGCCAGTAGCCGGCGGAACCGCTCTTGATGTTCACGATCGCGATGTCCAGGCCGTGGCTCGCGAAGTCGGAGATGTACCCCCGCTCCGCCCGGGTGACGTCGGTCATCAGCACCTGCGGCGCCTCGACCTTCCCGTCGATCACCAGCCGGGCCGCACCGCTCTCGGTGCGCACCTCCGCCGTCGAATCCGGGCGGGCCGCCAGGCGCTTCTTCGTCTGCACTAGGGAGATCCGGCCCTCCCGCTCCGGCCAGTCCCACTCTCGCGTATCCGCCTCGCGCTCCGCGAGGTACAGGTTGTCGTAGTCCACCGTCATCGCCGGGCCCGCGAGCACGATCGTCACCTGCAGCGCCTGCGTCTGGCTGCCGGTACGGAACGTCCGCGTCTTGCGGCGCCATTCCCCCTCGGGGCTGTTGAGCAGCAGCGTGTAACCCGGGTGCGCCGACCGTGACGCGACGAGCGGGTTCACCTCCCGCAGCGACGCGGCGTCCTTGCCCTCCACCACGACGAAGTCCGTGATCCCGCCCAGCCGGGCGCTCGTCGTGTGATACAGCCCCGTCAGCAGATAGTCGGTGTCGGGCTTCACCGCGACCACTTGGGAGACGATGCGGACGCTGCCGTCCACCTCGCCCTTCGAGACGCGGAGGACCGGCCCGTGCTCCGAAGACGCGGTCTGCGCCGACGCCGCGTCGTCCCCCTCCGGCAGCCGCACCGTCCACCCCGCCAGCTCGTCATCGAAATCGCCGTTCGGCAGCAGGTTCGGGTTGCTGAACCGAGGCAGGATCTCACCCGCCACCGGCCGGACCGGGTTGTCTTGCTCCGCCGCAACGGCGACGGATGCCACGGGGACCACCAGGGCGAACAGACACGTGAACAGACGATTCATGTCGAGCCTCCAAAGACAGACAGCGAACGGGGATGAGACGGGTTATTCGGCGACGGCCGGGCGATACGTGATCCGCAGGCGCGGAAGCCTCGCCTCCTCGCCGGCGTCTTTGCTGTTGAAGCGGATGCGGGCGTCGATCTCCGGGGGGAGGCTCAGCAGCCACCCGTGATTCGGCGCGGCCCCGGACTGGAATCGCTTGAGGTCGTCGGTCACATCGAGGACGAGGAACTTCGCCGGGATGCCCGGCAGGGCCGTCAGCCGCTCCTGGTCCCGCAGGTCGGCGACATCGGTGGGCTCCTCCGCCCGGTCTGCCCCCGCGCCGCCCGCGCCCGGCGCCGCCCAGGCTTTCGACCCCACGGCCCGGTCGGGAGACGCCCACGTGACGCCCGCGCGGCCGGGCTTCGTCGCGGACCCCTCCCCGTCGCCCTCGGCCCACGGGACCAGGAGCCGGTGCGCCGCCACCGGGGCGGCCGCGACCCCTTCGCCGGGGAACTGCGTCACCCGCAGCAGGAGCTCGGCCGACTCGACCTGCGCCCCCTCGCCCAACTCCGCGAGGTCGAACCGGATCAGCACCCGCCGCTCGACGCCGCCGGGCGAGCCGATCTCGAGCGCGTTCTGCCGGCCGTAGTTGACCTTCGGCTGGTTGGACTGGATGAAGGTGTCCTCCGCCGGGCCGGTGAGGATGCGGGATTGGAGCGGGGCCGCGACCAGGTCGCCCTGGAGGAGCGAGCCGGCAAGGAGGGCTGCGGTCAGGCCCGCGGCCCTTGGAAGTATCCGGGAAGCTGGCATGTCGTCCCTTCGATGACAGGCGGGGTACGGGTTCAGCGGCGGCGGAGCAGCAGCAGGGCACCGACGGCGCCCAAGGCCACACTCGACGGCTCCGGGATCACGTAGCTGATCTCGAGCCGGGGATGCTGGGCTTCCGCTGCCTCTCGGCTGCGGAAGCGGTAGCGGTCACCGCCTTCGCCATCGTCCGCAACCACCAGCCACCCGTAGTTGGAAGCGTGGCCTGACAGCATCAGTTGCACGTCTGACGTGACGTCCCATTGTTGGGGGTTGTTGAGGATGTCGGTGGTCGCCGTCGGGTCGGCGGCTCGATCCGCGGCGCCGTCGGCGCCTTCGGCCCCCCACGCGGCGGAATTGTTCTGGCGGTAGGTCCAGTTTGCGCCAGGCCCACCGTAAACACCGTCGCCCTCATTCCAATCTTGCAGCACGCGGTAGACGCTGATCGGGATCTTCCCGTCGCCGGTTCGCTCATTCGCGAGGGCCTGGGTGAGCTTCAAGACCGCCGAAGTGACGACGGCCCCTTCGGGCAGGGTTGTCAGATCGAAGCGAAGCAGGCCGCGAGCGATGCGTGCGGTAAAAGTGGGATCCGCGCCGTCCGCGCCGACGCTCAAATAATTTGTGGTCCCTTTGCCCGAATCGCTTTTGTTTTCGCTGTGGATCCAGGTGTCTGCGACGCTCGACAGGCTGATCGTGTCAGCGGGTACGGTGGCGGCGAGGGCGAAGACGGGCAGGGCGAGGGCGGCGGCGAAGCGGGCTTTTGACCGAAAGTGGGCGGGCATGAAGTGCTCCTTGAGAAGGGGTGGCCGAGCCGGGCGGTCCGCATTGGCTGCCCGGGGTGCGGCAGTGCTCTCCGCCCGAACTGTAACGATTCAGCTCGGTGGCCGCAAGCGATTGCATGAAAGGATGCATCTATTTATGCTGGACGGGGCGGATCAGGCTTGTGCGTAGAAGGGTGACGCCTGAATCCGTTCAGCTTAATATGGCGGGACGATCCTCCACCAGCCTCACGATCGCCGACGTCGCCCGCCGAGCCAAGGTCAGTCCGGCGGCGGTCTCCTATAGCCTCAACAACCAGCTCGGCGACGTCAGCCGCGAGACCCGCGACCGCGTCCTCAAGATCGCCGCGGAGATGGGCTACCGACCCAACCGCCGCGGCCGTCAGCTCCGCACCCAGTCGCACATGACGATCGGCGTGCAGATCGACTCGGGCCTGCTTACCAGCAACGTCCGCCGCCTGACCGCCACCCTCCCCCTGACCCTCTTTCAAGGCGCCGCCGCCCACGCCGCGGAGCGCGGCTACCACATCCAGCTCATCATGGCCCGCGGCGGCCGTGACCTCGACGAGGTCCGACGCCAGCTCATCGAGGTCAACGCCGTCGACGGCGTCGGCCTCATGGGGCTCGCCGACGTCACCGACGCCGAACTCGCCGAGCTGATGCACTCCCTCGACAAGGTGCGGCTGCCCGCCATCACCCTCGACCGGCGGCTCGGGGCCTTGGGGATCCCGCTGGTTGGTTCCGATCGCTGGCCGGCGGTCCGACAGGCCGCCCGCCGGGTCGTGGAACTGGGGCACCGACGCATCGCCTACTGCGGCGGCGTCACCAAGACGCAGAACGAACCGCAGAGCAAGCCCGAGCAGTTCCGCGCGGCCTTCGAAGCCCAGGGGGTCCCGCTGCCGGACTCGGCCGTGCACGCCGCGTTGGTCGAGATCGACGCCTACCAGGTCGTGCGACGGCTGATGCAGTCGGACCCGCGGCCGACCTGCATCCTCTTCGCCGGCGACCACCAGGCGATGGCGGCGCTCGAAGCGCTGGCCGATCTGGGGCTCGAGGCGCCCCGGGACGTGTCCTTCATCGCCCTCAACAACGCCCCGTACGCCCAAGGCTCGCGCGTCCCCCTGGCGACCATCGATCAGCGTTACGGCGAGCAGGGCGAGATGCTCGCCCGTCTGCTCCTGGACCGGATCGCCGACCCGCAGGCCCCCGTCGCGGGCGTGTCGCTCCTGGCGTCCACCTTCATCGAACGTGAGTCCCTCGGCCCGGCGCCTTCGGCTGTGTAGCCCAGTCGCCACGCGGCCCCTTCAGCGTCAACCATCATGAACGAGACGAAAACCATCGGGATCGGTGTCATCGGCTGCGGGTTCCGCATGCGGACGGTGATGAGCCACCTGCCGGACCTGGGTGAGCGGTTCGAGGTCCGCGCCCTCTGCGACCCCGACCCGCTGTCGATTTCCGAGGCCCGCGCGAGCTTCGCCCCCGCCGCCCGCGAGATCGCCGACTACCGCGAGCTGGTCGCCGCCGATGACGTCGACTGGGTCTTCATCGGGTCGTACAACGCGCTGCACGTCGAGCACGCGGTCGCGGCGCTGGACGCGGGCAAGCATGTCTTCTGCGAGAAACCGCTGGCGACGACGGTGGAGGACTGCCTGCGGATGAAGCGAGCCAGCGCCGGCTCGGACCGCATCTTCTCGCTGGGCCTGGTCCTGCGTTACACCCCGCACTACCAGGCGATCCACGAGGTCGTCGCGTCCGGGCGGTTGGGGCAGATCCTGAGCCTCGAGTTCAACGAGACGCTCACGCTCGATCACGGCGGGCACATCCACGGCAACAACTGGCGGCGTTACAGCAGCAAAGGTGGCGGGCACATGCTCGAGAAGTGCTGCCACGACATGGACATCATCTGCTGGTTGCTCGGCGCCCGGCCGGTCCAGGTCGCCAGCTTCGGCGGCTGCGACTTCTTCCAGCCCGGCAACAGCCACCACCGCGAGCGGGTCGGCGCCGCCCCCAACGGCCTGCCGCCGTTCCTCGGCTCAGATATCCGCACCGACAGCGACCCCTTCCGCGACGACAAGGATGTGGTCGACAACCAGGTCGCCATCCTGCGGTTCGACAACGGCGTGAGGGCCACGTTCCACACCAACTGCATCACCGCCATCCCCGAGCGGCGGATCTACGTGTGCGGCACCGAGGGCACCCTCCGCGCCGACCTCATCAACCGCACCCTCGAGTTCCAAGCCGTGGGCTACGGCACCCAGCGAGACTCCCGCCACACCGGCGGGCAGGGCGGCCACGGCGGGGGCGACGCGGTGCTCGGGCGGGACCTGGCGAGTTGCATGCTCCACGGGACGCCACCCCGTGCCGGGATCGCCGAGGGCATCACCTCCACCATCGCATGCCTGGCCGTTGATCAGGCCCGCCACGAGGGCCGGATTGTCGACCTGACCGACCTGTGGCGCGAACTGGACGCGATCGAGACGCCCGAGACGGCATCGGTGTCCTGATACGGGGCCAGGCTCCCTCTGCGTGCAGCCTGATATGCCCCCCTCGGGGGCTCCCGGGAAGGCCTCCGGGGAGGGATGAGGTGGATGGTCCGGATGCCGCCGCGGGCGGCTCGCGGCGGGCCGACGCGAGGGGGTTTACCGATAGCCCCAGAACCGCTTCCAATCGTCGGGGTAGCGGAACGAGGAGGGGTGGGGCGTCACCGGCGGGGGGCCGGCCATGGCTTCGGCGTGCCCATCGAGCATGACGGTGTTGAACCGGCCATCGCCGTGCCGCCGCAGCGCCAGGAACGAGTCGCCGGAGCTGAACTGGAAGTAGAGGTTCTTGGTCAGGGTGCCGACGGTGCCGTTGGTGTCGGCAAACATGCCCGTCTTCGACGGCGACTTGAGGCGGTAGCCGAGGGTCGGGTAGCGGCTCTCGCCGTAGCGCGTGCCAATGTTGGTCATGGCGATGGCGTAGTTGATGCCGTAGGGGTAGTAGGCGGCGGACTTGTCGGGGCCGCCGTCGTCGATCCCGGGCTTCGGGTCGGCCGACGGGCACTGGAGCATGAACAGGTCGAAGCGGGTCTGGTACTCGAAGTCGGTGAGGGAGCTGCCGAGGAGGGGGAAGACGTAGCGGTGCCACGGGCCTTCCTTCGGGTAGCCGGGGTTGGGGACGGTGGAGGACCCGGTGCTGTTGACGTAGCCGGGCGGGCCGAACTGGTTGTTGGCGTCGGCATAGAGGATGTAGCCCATCCCCAGTTGGCGGAGGTTGTTGAGGCACGCGACGCCGCGGGCGGTCTCTCGAGCCGCGGCGAGCGCGGCCAGGACCAGGCCGATGAGCAGCGCGATGATGCTGATCACCACGAGGAGTTCGATGAGGGTAAACGCCGAGAGTCGAGGGCGGAGGGGGCGGGGCATTGGGGACTCCCAAGAGGCGGAAGCAGGTCAGCGGCTCGGAACGGTGAGCGGGGCAGCCATGACGGGAAGCCTAAACGTTTCAGCCGCTACGAGGATATCGCGCTCCGTCGGCGGGTCAACCCCCTCCCCGTCGAAGACGCGGAGGAAGCTTCACAACCGCTGGCGACGAGGACCAGCCGGAGGTATCCTTCCGACGATCGGGCGAGCGCTTGGCTGATACGATTCAGCTTGACCGGCCCGAGGCACCCTTGGAACAGGACTCTCCCGTGAGCGCCCGAAAACGGTACGCGATTGTGGGCACCGGCGGCCGGTGCGTCATGTTCATCGACGCCATCGCCCGCGACTACCGCGACCACGTCGAGCTCGTCGCCTTCTGCGACCCGAGCCCCACGCGCATGGCCTGGCACAACCGGCGGATCGATGAACGCCACGGCCACCCGCCCGTGCCCTGCTACGCGACCGACGCGTTTGACACCATGATCCGGGAGACCCGCCCCGACGTGGTCATCGTCACCACGGTCGACGCCGCGCACCACGCGTACATCATCCGCGCGATGGACCTGGGCTGCGACGTCATCAGCGAGAAGCCGCTGACCACGGATGCCCCCAAGGCCGCCGCCATCTTCGAGGCCATCGAGCGGACGGGGCGGTCGCTGCGGGTCGCGTTCAACTACCGCTACGCGCCGCACGTGACGAAGGTGAAGGAACTGCTGATGCAGGGGGTGGTCGGCAGGCCGACGGCGGTCGACTTCTCCTGGGTCCTCGACACGCGGCACGGGGCGGACTACTTCCGCCGCTGGCACGCGACAAAGGCGAACTCGGGGGGGCTGCTGGTGCACAAGTCGACCCACCACTTCGATCTCGTGAACTGGTGGCTGGACGATCGCCCGCGGACGGTCTTCGCGATGGGCGACCTCCGCTTCTACGGACGCGCGAACGCCGAGGCCCGCGGAGAGCGGTACAGCTATGACCGCTACACCGGCTCGCCCGACGCCGCGGACGACCCGTTCGCCCTCTTCCTCGACCCGCCCCCCGGCGGCGCGGGCGACCACGACACCAGCCTGCTCCGCGGGCTCTACCGCGACGCGGAGGCGGACAGCGGCTACATCCGCGACCGCAACGTCTTCGGCGACCACGTCGACATCGAGGACACGATGGCGGTCATGGTCCGGTATCGCCGCAGCGCGGTGCTCAACTACTCGCTCGTTGCCTACTCCCCCTGGGAAGGCTTCCGCGTGAGCATCACCGGCGACCGTGGTCGGCTGGAGCTCTTCGACCAGCACGGCTCGCACATCATCGCGGGCCAGAGCGACGAGGAGCTCGCCCGCGTTCAGGCGAAGGGCCGCCAGCAGCGGCTCCAGGTGTTCCCCATGTTCGGCGCGCCGTACGACGTGGAGATCCCCAAGGCCGAGGGCGGCCACGGCGGGGGCGACCCCGTCCTCCTCGAGCAGCTTTTCTCACCCATGCCACCCGAAGACCCGTATCGCCGGGCCGCGTCGCACATCGACGGCGCCGCTTCGATGCTCATCGGCGCCAGCGCCAACGAGTCGATGGAGACCGGCCTGCCGATCCAGTGCGACGACCTGCTACCGCTGCCGGCGGCGGAGGTCGGCGACCTTGTCAGCGCCAACCGATAGCGACGTCCTTCCGCCTTGCCGGACAGGGCAAAGCCCGGGCCGCGATTCCGCCCGGCCTCCCTCTCCCGCATGCGGGAGAGGGAGGCCGAATACCCGCGCATCTCGCGTGGCCAATGGTGTTCAGGCTGCCGCACGCCCGGAGGGATCGCCCTACGACGTCGCGAGGATTGCGGCGTCTGCCCCGGCATCAAAAAGGTTGACACAGTCGGGGCTGGAGTGCTATGGTGAACCGGTTCTCAAGCGAGGTATACGCTGAGTTGTCTCCTGACTCCTGTCTCGCTTTTTGATCTTTTGACCTGTCGGTCCATCGAAGCCTGGAAGTGAATGGCAGTCACTCTGCAGGACATTGCGAGCAAGCTCGGCGTGGCGAAGTCCACGGTGAGCTTCACGCTCCGCAAGCACCCTTATTCCGAGCGATTCAGCCCCGCGACACGGCAGCGCATCGAGCAGGCGGCGGCGGAACTGGGCTACCGGCCCAACTTCTTCGCCACCCAGCTCGCGGGCCACCGGCCGCGGCTGCTGATGGTCTGCCGCAACTTCCTCAACGACGGGTGGGCCAACCGCATCTCCGAGGGGCTCGAGGCCCACGCGGCGGAGCGGGGCTACCGGGTCCTGATCGCCACACTCCATGACGGGGAAGACCCGCTGGCGCTGCACCGCGACCTGCTGGGCGCCCATGGCGTGACGGCGGTGGCGATCATCGGATCGAGTCTCCACAAGCTCACGGACAAGGCCCTGGCGGAGCTTCTGGACCAAGACGTGGGCGTGGTGCTGGTCGGCCGTGAGCTCGACGACACCCGCGCGGGTCAGGTGCTGACGGACAACTACCTGGGCGGCCAGCTCGCAGCCAGGCATCTTTACGAGGACCTGGGGCTGGAAGACGCGTGGGTGCTGGGGACGCCCGCCGGTCCGTTCGCGGATCGGATGAAGGGGTTCCGCGACGTCGCCCGTGCCTTGGGCCGGCCGACGCCGCGGGAGGTGCTCCTGCACCCGCGGGGCCTGTCGCCAGCGCAGGCGCGGGAGGGGACGCCCCCGCCGCCGCGAGGCCTGTCGCTGGAGCAGGCGCGGGACGCGATGGCGGCGGCGCTGCGGGAAGCGGAGCCGCCGCGGGGCCTGTTTGCCGTCGGCGACATGCTGGCGGTGGGGGCGGCGCACGCGATGCTGGAGCGGGGCTGGGTGACGGGCCGGGACGTGGCGGTGGTGGGCTTCGACGGCGGGGCCTACAGCACCTGCCACTACCCGCCGCTGACGACGGTCGCGCAGCCGGTG
>CAZKRE010000022.1:1347-27858 GCA_964555075.1 uncultured Phycisphaeraceae bacterium | reverse complement strand
GGTCACGCGAGGGCGGGGGTGCGCGGGGAGGATTCGGGCTCGTCGTCGTCCTCGTCTTCGTCGAGTTCGGCGGGGACGAGGTCCCCCCGGGAGTCTTCGGCTTCGATGGCGTCGAGGTGGTTGGCGTTGTCGAGGGCGGCGACGAGGCCCAGGGCGAAGGCGGTGACGATCCAGCCGGTGCCGCCGGCGGAGATGAGGGGCAGGGCGATGCCTTTGGTGGGAACGACGACGGTGACGACGGCGATGTTCATGACGGCCTGGAAGCCGACGGTGAGGATGACGCCCAGGCCGACGAGCCGGCCGAAGGTGTCGCGGCAGTCGCGGACGATGCCCAGGCCGACCCAGAGGATGACGAGGTAGAGGGCGGTGACGAGGGTGGCGCCCGCGATGCCCATCTCTTCGCAGATGATGGCGAAGATGAAGTCGGTGGTGTCTTCGGGGAGGTAGCCGAACTTCTGGATGCCGTTGCCCAGGCCGCGGCCGGCGAGCCCGCCCTGGGCGATGGCGACCATGGACTGGATGGGGTGGTAGCCGATGCCCTGGGGGTCTTCCCAAGGGTTGAGAAAGGCGAGGATGCGGTCGACGCGGTAGGGGGAGTGGTAGATGGCGCCGACGAGGGCGGCGGCGGCGGGGGGGATGGCGAGGGCGAGCTGCCAGAGGCGGGCGCCGCCGGCGATGAGCATGCAGAGGGCGACGGCGCCGATGAGGGCGCCGGTGCCCAGGTCCTCGATGAGGACCATGCCGCAGGCGACGGCGATGAGCAGGGCGGGGGGGAGCAGGCCGTGGAGGGGGCGGTGCATGACGCCGCGGCGGCGGGCGCACCACCAGGCGACGGCGACGACGAGGACCCACTTGACGAGCTCGGAAGGCTGGAAGGAGAGGCCCAGGGATTGGGGGCCGAGGTAGATCCAGCGGCTGGCGCCGTTGACGTTCTTGCCGATGCCGGGGACGAACGTGAGGGCGACGAGGCCGAGGCTGACGGCGACGATCAGGAGCAGGGGGTTGGTGACGCCCCGGGCGCGGAAGAGCTGGCGGACGTTGATGCGGCTGGCGGCGAGCATGGCGGCGACGGCGAGCAGGGCGTACACCGAGTTGCGCGACAGCAGCGGCCCGAGCATCGCGAGCAGCGCGTCGAAGAACCCCGCGTCGGGCGCGAAGCCGACGGCCCCGGCCGCCGCGTCGGGCCCCGCGCCGCGGACGGACATGCCCGCGGAGTGGACGAACACGACGGCGACGCCCAGGAGGGCGACGACGGCGATCTGAAGCAGGTGGGCGGGGCGGAGCATCCCCGGGGGTTATCGGCTGGGGCTGGCGGCCGGGCCCACAAACATCTTTGACTGGGCGGGCTTGACAAGCCGATTTGACGATATCAAGATATATAGGTCCACAAGTACGGAGATTCGCCATGGGTCCCACCTGCTCCTCCGATTGCCCCCTCCGCCAAGCCTGGCTGCCGGTTGTCGCCATCTGCGGCGCGATGCTGCTCCTGGGCGCCTCGGTTTACGTGTTCGGCCCCCCCAGCCGGCACTCGCTGGGCGTGGCGGAGCGGGACCGGCAGGCGGCGGAAGCCCGGGCGCACGAGGCGGTGGTGGCCCGGTTCGGCGTCGACGCGACGCCGGTGCCGGCCGTGCCGTTCGCGCGGGGCAAGGCGCATTACGAGCAGTCGTGCGCCGCCTGTCACGGGGCTGACGGGACGGGCGTTGCCGCGATCGGGGGCAAGGACCTCGTCGCCAGCCCGTTCGTGACGGCGCAGGACGACGCGGGCCTCGCGGCGTTCATCGCGGCGGGTCGGGAGATAGACGATCCGGCGAACACGACGGGGCTGCCGATGCCCGCGCGGGGCGGCAACGAGGCGCTGGCGGACGAGTCGGTGGCGGACATCGTGACGTATCTGCGTGGGCTGCAGGACCCGCGCCGCCGACCGGCGGGGCCGCTGCCGAGGGTGGCGATCGCGGACGACCCGGCGGAGGAGGCCGTCGCGGACGCGGCCACGGGCACAGCCACGGCCGGGGCGGCGGACGGGGCGGCGGGGTCGCCGGCGGCCGTGGCGACGGTGGCCGCCGCGGATGGTGGCGAGGCGGCGGCGCTGGCGATGGCCGCGCTCGACCCGGAGGCGGTGAAGCGTGGCAAGCGGGCGTACCTGTCGTGCCTGGCGTGCCACGGCCGGGACGGCACGGGCGTCAAGGGCATCGGGAAGGACCTGATCCACAGCCCGTTCTCGCGGGACACGCCGGACGAGGAGCTGGTGGCGTTCATCAAGGTCGGCCGGGGCCCGAGCGACCCGGCGAGCACGACCGGGCTGGCGATGCCGCCCAAGGGGGGCAACCCGGCGCTGAAGGACGATCAGATCCGGGACATCGTGGTCTACCTCCGCTCACTGCAACAGGCATCGGCCGCGAAGGCCGACGCGGGCTCATGACGTCGCCGATCCCGCGGCTCGGCGTCGCGGCGATCGACGGTTCCAGAGAAGGTAAAGGGATCCAACCATGACAGCGTATGGCGCACATCGGGGTTTCGAGGGCGTCGCGGCGGCGGCGGCCGTCGCGGCGACGGCGTGGCTCGGGGCCGGCACGGCGGCGGAGGCCCAGCAGGGCAAGGTGCAACTGGGCAGCGGGCAGGTCAACGAGCTGCAGCGGATCGCTTCCGAACGCGGGCTCAACGTCGACGACCTGCTCGCGGCGGCCAAGACGTACACGCCCAGCGGCGTGCACGACGAGTACCTCACGTTCGCCTCGGGCGGGCACAGCGGTCAGATCTTCGTCATCGGCGTGCCGTCGATGCGGCAGCTCCGCTCCATCGCGGTCTTCACGCCCGAGTCGTGGCAGGGCTACGGCTTCGGTGTCGGCGAGTCGGTGCTCGCGGGCGGCGACCTCGACGAGAACTACAAGATCCGCTGGGGCGACACGCACCACCCGGCCCTCTCGGAGACGAAAGGCGACTACGACGGCGAGTGGCTCTTCATCGCCGACAAGGCCAACGCCCGCGTCGCGGTGATCGACCTGCGCGACTGGGAGACGAAGCAGATCGTCAAGAACCCGCTGACGCTCAGCGACCACGGCGGGTCGTTCGTGACGCCCAATACCGAGTACGTCATCGAGGGCGGGCAGTACGCCAACGAGTTGGGGCTGGGGTACGCGCCGATCGAGGAGTACAAGGAGAAGTACCGGGGGATGGTGACGATGTGGAAGTTCGACCGCGACCGGGGGCGGATCGACGTCGAGGCGTCGTGGGCGTTCGAGCTGCCGCCCTACGGGCAGGACCTCTTCGACGCGGGCAAGCTCGTGTCGGACGGGTACATCTTCGGCAACTCCTTCAACGCCGAGGCCGCGGTGGGTTTCATCGAGAAGGGTGAGGCGCCCCTTGAGGCGGCGGCGAGCCAGCGGGACATGGACTACCTCCACGTCATCGACTGGAGGAAGGGCGAGGCGCTGGTCAAGGCGGGCAAGACCGAAGTCATCAACGGGATGCGGGTGATCCGGCTTCAGACGGCGATCGACGAGGGCGTGCTGCACTTCGTGCCCGAGCCCAAGAGCCCGCACGGCTGCGACATCACGCCGACCGGCGAGTACCTCGTGGTCAGCGGGAAGCTCGACCCGCACGTGACCGTCTACTCGACGAGCAAGATCAAGCAGGCGATCGCGAACAAGGCCTACAGCGGTCACGACGACTACGGCGTGCCGATCCTCAGCTTCGACGCCTGCGTGGAGGCGCAGGTGGAGGTGGGCCTGGGCCCGCTGCACACGCAGTTCGACGACAAGGGCTACGCCTACACGTCGCTGTTCCTCGACTCGGCGATCGCGCGGTGGACGCTGGGCGGGAGCGAGGCCAGGCACGGGCTGCAACCCTGGAAGCTCGTCGGCAAGACGCCGGTGCAGTACAACGTCGGGCACCTCGTCGCCGCGGAGGGCGACACCGTTTCCCCCGACGGCAAGTACCTCATCGCGATGAACAAGTGGAGCGTGGACCGCTTCATCCAGACCGGCCCGCTGCTGCCGCAGAACTTCCAGCTCATCGACATCACGCAGGGCGGGGACAAGATGCCCGTGATCTATGACCTGCCGATCGGCAACGGCGAGCCGCACTACGCCCAGATCATCAAGGCGGACAAGGTCAAGGCGTGGGAAACGTACCCCGACATCGGCTGGGACCCGCACGTCCAGGCGATCAACCCGGTCGCGCCGATGCCCGGCGACGAGCGGGTCGAGCGCGGCCCCGACGGGAAGGTCCACGTGTACATGACCGTCGTCCGCAGCCACTTCAACCCCGAGAACATCGAGGTGGAGGAGGGCGACACCGTCGTGTTCCACATCACCAACATCGAGATGGCGCCCGACGCGACGCACGGGTTCGCGCTCGGGGGCCTGAACATCAACCTCAGCCTCGAGCCGGGCGAGTACGCGGAGTTCGAGATGAAGGCCGACCGCCCCGGCACGTACCCGTACTACTGCACCGAGTTCTGCTCGGCCCTGCACCTGGAGATGATGGGCTACCTCCAGGTCAAGCCGAAGCAGCGCGCGGCCGCGGAGTGACCCGCCGATCCGCCGTCCCCGCGCGGGAAGCCGCGAGGGGGCGCTTCCCCTCCCACCCCCGCCCCCGTGAGGCCGAGTCATGAGCATCCTGACCTACCTGATCGGGCCCCGCATCCCCAACGCGGAACTGGCGCAGCACCCGATCCGCTACGCGCTGCCGACGGTGACGCTGTCCGTCGCCCGGATCCTGCTCCTGTGCTCGCTGTTCCTGCCCTACTGGCACATCGCGCTGCAGGCGCCGCAATACCCGAGGGGCCTGTCGATGACGGCGTACATCAACCACGTCGAGGGCGACGTCCGCGAGATCAACGGGCTGAACCATTACATCGGGATGAAGCCGCTCGACCAGGCGGCGGAGTTCGAGAAGGCGGTGGGCATCTGGGCGGTGATCGCGATGGTGCTGCTCATCGAGGGCGCCGCGTTCATCCACTCGCGATGGGCGGTGCTCCTCGTCCTGCCGGCGGTGCTGTTCCCCGCGTTCTTCCTGATCGACCTGCACCTGTGGCTGGACTACTACGGGCAGAACCTGGACCCCAAGGCGCCGCTGTCGTCCAGCATCAAGCCCTTCACGCCCCCCGTGCTGGGCGAGGGGGTGATCGGGCAGTTCAAGACGGTCGCGTCGATGGGGGTGGGCCTGTGGATGGCGTGGGCGGCGGCGGGGCTGTCGCTCCTGTCGCTGGTGTTCCACCGCTTCGCGTACAAGCCGCTCTTCGATCGGGCCCGCGCGGCACGGGAGCAGGGGGTGCCATGCGTGGCTTAGGCGACAACGGCCGATCCGCCGGGCTCCGGCCCGCGCGGCTTTGCCTGCTCGTCATGCTGCTGCTGGCGGCGGTGACGCCCGGCGTCACGGCAGCGGCAGCCGACCTGCAGGCCCGCATCGACGCCGCGGCCCCGGGCGACACGATCACCGTCGCGGCCGGGGTGTACGGCCCCATCGCGGTGACGAAGCCGCTGCGGCTCGTGGCGGAGCGGGGCGCGGTGATCGACGGCGGGGGGGAGGGGGACCTCGTCATCCTCGCCGCCGACGACTGCGAGCTGCGCGGGTTCACCCTCCGCGGCTCGGGCGACAGCCTCGAGAAGGAGAACACCGGCGTCCGCGTGCTGGGCGACCGGGCGAAGCTCATCGACAACCGGTTCGAGGACGTGCTCTTCGGCATCGACCTGAAGAACGCGGACGACTGCGAGATCCGAGGCAACCGCATCAGCAGCAAGCCGCTGGACATCGCCCGCCGGGGCGACGCGGTCCGGCTCTTCCGGTCCAACCGGTGCCTGATCGAGGGCAACGTGATCGAAAACGGCCGGGACGCGCTCATGTGGTACTCGAACCACGTGACGATCCGGGGCAACGTCTCGCGGAACAACCGGTACGGGTTCCACATGATGTTCGCCAACGACGTCACCCTCGAGGACAACGAGCTGACGGGCAACTCGGTGGGCGTCTATCTCATGTACGGTCGGAACTTCGCGATGACGGGCAACCGGTTCGTCCGCAACCGCGGCCCGAGCGGGTACGGGCTTGGGCTCAAGGAGATCGACAACTACCGGGTGGAGGCGAACGTGTTCGCGGGCAATCGGGTGGGCGTGTACGTCGACGGCTCGCCCTACACCCGTCGGGCGGGCAGGGCGATCTTCACGCGGAACGCGCTGGTCAACAACGACATCGGGATGAGCCTCCTGCCGGCGGTGACGGGCAACGAGCTGTACGCGAACGACTTCGTCGACAACTTCGAGCAGGTGGCGATCCAGGGGCGGGGGGCGCTCAAGGGCAACGCCTTCAACAAGGACGGCCGGGGCAACTACTGGAGCGACTTCGGCGGGTACGACGCGGACCGGGACGGGGTGGGCGATCAGCCCTACGCGCCGCGGCAGCTCTTCGAGAGCCTGACCGCCCGGGAGCCGAGGCTGCGGCTGATGCTGTTCAGCCCGGCACACGAGGCGATCGAGTTCATCGGGCGGGCGATGCCGGCGGTGCAGCCGGCGTCGAAGTTCGAGGATGCGCACCCGCTGATGTCGCCGGTGCGGGGCGCGAACGTCGGATCGGCGCCGTCGCGGCGGGGCGGGCTGGCGCTGCTGGCGGCGGGCCTGCTGGCGGTGGCGGCGGCGGTGGGGTTGAGCACGTGCTCCTGGCCGCGGCTCGCCCGACGCGCGGTGCTGCCCGGCATGAGCCGATTGAGAGGTGTCGCATGATCGAGATCGAAGGGTTGACGAAGCGGTTCGGGCGGACGGCCGCGGTGGACGCGGTGTCGCTGCGGGTTGCGGCGGGGGAGTCGGTGGCGCTCTGGGGCGCGAACGGCGCGGGGAAGACGACGCTGATCCGCTGCGTGCTCGGGCTGCTCCGCCACGCGGGCCGGATCACGGTCGCGGGCCACGACACGCGGCGGCGGGGCAAGCAGGCCCGGCAGGCGATCGGGTACGTGCCGCAGGAGCTGGGCTTCTACGACGACCTGGGCGTGGGTGCGGCGGTGCGGTACTTCGGCTCGCTCCGGGGCGTGCGCGTGCGCGAGGTCGACGAGGTGCTGGCGAAGGTGAAGCTGGACGGGCACGCGGGCAAACGGGTCCGTGACCTGTCGGGCGGGATGAAGCAGCGGCTGGCGCTGGCGATCGCGCTGCTCTCGTCGCCGCGGGTGCTGGTGCTCGACGAGGTGACGGCGAGCCTCGACGCGGTGGGGCGGGGCGAGTTCGTGTCGCTGCTGGCGACGCTGACCCGCTCGACCGATCACGCGACGCTGTTCGCCTCGCACCGGGTCGAGGAGATCGGCGCGCTGGCGACGCGGGTGGTGACGCTCGGGCGCGGGCGGGTGGTGAGCGACGTCCCGGTGGCGGAGTTTGTCGGGCGGCACGGCGGCTCGCAGGTGATGCACGTGTTCCTCGAGGCGGGGCAGCGCGACGCGGCGATCGGGGTGCTGCGCGGCGGGGGGCTCGCGGCGCGGATGAACGGGCGGGGCATCCTGGTGCCGGTGGCGCACGGCCGGCGGGCGGCGCCGCTGCGGATCCTGCACGAGGCCCGGATCGACGTGGCGGACTTCGAGGTGCTGGACGAGCCGGTGACGGGAGGTGACGCGTGAGCGGTGCGATGGTGACGAGATTCGGTTCGGGCGTGCCGCGGCCGCCGGTGACGGCGGTGCCGGCGATCTGTCGGCGGGAGCTGCGCGACGCGCTGAGCAGCCGGTGGTTCCTGCTCTATTCCCTGGTGTTCGCGGGGCTGGGGCTGGGGGTGTCGTACGTCTCGGCGGCGAGCGTGGCGGGCTCGGGCCTGGGCGGGTTCGGCCGGACGACGGCGGGGATGATCAACCTGGTGCTCCTGATCGTGCCGCTGATGGCGCTGACGGCGGGCGCGGGGTCGATCGCGTCGGATCGGGAGCGGGGCATGCTGTCCTACCTGCTCGCGCAGCCGGTGTCGCGGTGGGAGGTGCTGCTGGGCAAGTACCTCGCGCTGGCGCTGACGATGCTCGCGTCGGTGTGCATCGGGTTCGGGGCGTGCGCGGCGGTGCTCGCGTGGCAGGACGCGGCGACCGAGCCGGTCAAGCTCGTGCTCATGACGAGCCTGACGATGCTGCTGGCGATGGCGATGCTCGGCGTCGGAATGCTCGTCTCCGTGCTCGCGCGGCGGACGAGCGTCGCGATCGGGACCGCGATCTTCCTCTGGCTCATGCTCGTGCTCGGGACGGACCTGGGCCTGATGGCGGGCGCGACGGCGCTCGACCTGCCCATCGAGACGCTTTTCGGGCTGTCGCTGGCGAGCCCGCTTCAGGTCTTCAAGATGTGGTCGCTCCAAGCGGTGGACGCCTCGCTGGACGTGCTCGGGCCCTGCGGGCTCTACGCGCAGGAGACGCTCGGCGAGTCGCTACGCTGGGTCTTCCTGGCATCGCTGGCGGCGTGGGTCGTGGTCCCGCTCGCGGCGGCGTCGGTCCTGTTCAGCCGGAGATCGCCGATATGAAGACACGGTTTGTGATGCTGCTGGCCGCGGGGATGCTCGCCGGGTGCGGGGGAGAGGTCGCCGACGGGCCGCCCGAGATCCGGTTCGGACAGGCGGAGTGCGTCCACTGCGGGATGATCGTCAGCGACGCGCGCACCGCGGCGGCGATCGTCGCGGAAGTCGACGGCAGGCGGCGGGACCTCGCCTTCGACGACATCGGAGACATGGTCGTCTACGAGCGGCAGCGGCAGGGCCTGCGGGTGCTCGGGCGGTACGTCGGCGACTACGCGACAGGCGAGTGGGTGCGGGCGGAAGCGGCGACGCTCGTCCGTTCCGACACGCTGCACACGCCGATGGGCTCGGGGGTCATCGGTTATGCTGACCGATCCGCCGCGGAGCAGAAGGCCTCCGAAGTCGCGGGAGAAGTGCTTACTTACCAGGAGTTGGACCCCGCCGCGGCACAGCCGTGAGCGGGTGGGGAGGTCGCTCATGCGTCATCGCGCGTTCACCCTCATCGAGTTGCTCGTCGCGGTGTCGATCATCGCGCTGATGATCGGGATCCTGTTGCCGGTGCTCCGCGGGGCGCGCGACGCGGCACGGGGGAGCCAGTGCCTGTCGAACGTC
The DNA here is from genome assembly GCA_964555075.1 of uncultured Phycisphaeraceae bacterium. Classification (GTDB taxonomy): domain Bacteria; phylum Planctomycetota; class Phycisphaerae; order Phycisphaerales; family Phycisphaeraceae; genus CAZKRE01. The sequence continues at coordinate 18,789 of CAZKRE010000022.1, read as the reverse complement.
CGGCAGATCGCGACGGCGTCGCTGAGCTACGCGACCGACAACCGCGGGATGATGTACCCCTGCTCGCGGATGTACACGCCGATGAACTACTTCGAGGTGCTCCAGCAGACGGGCCACCTCTCGCAGGAGAGCGACGTCCACCGCTGCCCGATGGACGGTGACGAGGGCGACGGCTGGGAGCGGGACGAGCTGCTGGACGGCATCCGCGTCACGTCGTTCGCGCTCAACGCCTACTTCGCGCCCAATCACGACCCCTACGGCGACCCGCCGCTCGCGCACGGCGGGACCAACGCCATCCCCGGCGAGTTCGGCATCCGGCTCGAGGACACCCTCGAGCCCAGCCGCAAGGTCTTCGCCGCGGAAGTCGCGGAGTACAAGGACCGCGACCACTTCATGCCCATGTATTGGGGCACCACGACCGCGATCCACGCCAACACGCTCAGCCCGATGTACGGGATGGCGCGCATGAGCGAGCTCGACCCCGCGAACGGCAACGCCCCTCGCTCCGTCGTCCGCGACCGGCACAACGAGGGCGCCCACTACGCCTTCGCCGACGGGCACGGCGGCCACCACGCCTTCGGCGACACCTGGGACGACGCCAACGACGGCCCCGCCCGCGGCGCCGGCCGAACAACCGACTGGTACGACCCCCGCTTCCGCAGCCGGTGAGTCCCGGAATCCGCGCGGCCTCGGAACGGGGGGCCCGGGAACCGGTCTCACGCCCGGCCTATGCTTCGCGGTCCCTTCCCCGGAGGTCTCGCGATGAAAAAGACGTTCGTTCTCCTCGCCGGTCTGGTCGTCACCGTGTCCGCACTCGTCGGCGGCTGCGCCAGCAGTGCCGACCGATCGGCCACGGACCCCCTCATCGGCACGTGGCGCGGCCGGGAGGCGCCCACGGATTCGGCGTTCGAGTTCGCGTCCGTCACCTTCGCGCCCGACGGGACCTACACGGCGCAGCTGCGGTACGACGGGGACGTCCGGGCCGACAGCGGCCGCTGGTCCTACGAGGGCGAGACGCTCACGATCGGCGAGGGCGACCGCCGCTACACCGCGAAGGTCCGTGGGAACGAGCTCACCGTCACCGAGCCCCGCAGCCGGACGACGGTCACGCTCGACCGGCTGCGGTGACCAGGAGCGGCACGGGGGCCTCGGATGCGGCGCCCGCGCGGCGGGTGGCGTGCATCAGCCCGATCAGGTGCAGGCCCCACCAGGTCAGCCCGGCGAGTTCCAGCAGCCCGCTGAAGCCGACGATCCCGAAGAACGCCGGGTGCCAGTCGGTGAGCGTCTGCAGCGAGACCCGCAGGGCGCAGCCGGTGTTGACGAGGATGAACGGGCCCCAGAGCGGGGAGAGCGTCTTCGCGTCGGCACCGGCGAACGCGGGAACGACCTTCGCGGCGACGCCCATGATCATCATCGAGAGGAAGCCGACGGTGATGGCGTGGCGGATCGCGCCGTAGTAGGCGTGGCTGAACGCCAGTTCGGCGGCGATCTGGTAGACCGGCAGGAGCATGAGCATCGCCAGCGAGATGCCGAACCAGGCGTAGCCCGCGCGGAAGAACTTGGTGGAGCGGTGGCTCACCGGCAGCGGCCGCCACAGCCGCCAGGGCCAGACGAGCGTGACCGCGCCGGCGGCGAACAGGGCCCACGGGAGCATCACGGCTCCGGCCCAGGCGTGGTGCCCGGTGAGGCCGTGCCCGAGGAAGCAGATCGCCTCGCCCACGACCCCCGCCAGCAGCAGGGCGAGGCAGAGCCATGCGCGGCGGGGGCGGATCGGCCGCGCACCGAAGGCGGCGGGGAGGAACCGCTGCGACACGCCCAGCACCATCAGCACCGCCATCCCGTGGACCTGGAGCCCGCGGAGCAGCGGCTGGTACGCCTGCACGTAGTAGAGCATCTCGCCCTTGCTCTCGGCGGTCATCGTGTTCCACGCGTGCCAGAGGCCCAGCGGCGCCTGGAGGACGAAGAACCCCAGCGCCGCGGCGATGTACGCGACGTACGGCTCGACCGACCCGCCGCTCCGCAGGAACGTGACGGCCAACTGCGCCGCGAACACGAGGATCGCCGCGACCTGTAGCCCGCCGGCGACGAGCAGCGTGGGCACGGCCCAGGGCTGGTCGTGCATCGCCATGGCGGTGGTCTGCGCGACGATCCCCGCGACCATGGCGGCGAAGACCGCTCCCGCGAGCCGGGGCGCCGCGAGCCGCGTCCGCCAGAAGCGCGGGAACGCCTGGTAGGCAAACCCCATGATGAACAGCCCGAGCCACCCGAAAACCTGGGCGTGGCCGTGGGCATTGACCTCGTGGATCGACACGCCGGTGAATCGCTCGGCGAAGCCGATCTTCCACAGCAGCCAGACGCCCCAGGCGGCGCCGGCGGTGAGGCTGAGCGCGATCCCCGCGGCGAAGAACCGCCGATGGATCGCGTCGGCCGAGGGCGCGGCGCCAAAGCGGAGGCGCGGGGAGCGGCCGCGGCGGGCCGAGGGGCCCGGCTGCGGGAGCCGGCAGGAGGGGGTCGCGGCGGTCATGGTGGGGGTCCTGGTCAGAGGGCTACGGCTGGGCGACGGCCTTGCCTGCCACGTTCACCTCGCAGAGCGGCCGGTTGCGTCCCGGCGCCTTGAGCACGTCGTCGAGTGTCGTCCCGCGGAACGCGCCTTCGATCAGCGCCAGCGCATCATCGAGCTTGCGGTGCAGCGGGCAGAGGTTCGTGCCGTGCTCCTTGAGGCCCAGCGGGCACTCGCGGATCCGCTCGACCGGGTCGACGGCATTGATGACGTCCAGCACGGTGATCTCCGCCGGGGCGCGGGTGAGCACAAACCCTCCGCCAATCCCGCGTTGCGCGGAAACAAGTCCGCCGCGCCCCATAGCCTGGAGCACTTTGGAGAGATAGCCTTGCGGGACGCGGGTGGCTTCAGCGATTTGCTGAGTCACCTGCGCCTCGCCAGGGTGGTCGGCGAGGTACACGGCGGCTCGGAGGGCGTACTCGGCGGTTTGAGAAAAGAGCACGGGTGGGTTTCCTCGATTGTGGAGGTTGACATCCAGTTTAGGGTTGCTATCTTTCCGGTCAAGTGGACATGTGAACCTATTTGTCCATAAATGGAGCAAGGAATCGAATGCGGTATCTCAAGCTATGGATCGCCCTGGCGATCGTGATCTTCGGCTCTTTCGCGGTGCTCGGGTACTACGGCGTGCAGATCTACCGGGCTGCGCCGCCCATCCCTGACCGGGTGGTGACGACGGAAGGGCGGGTCCTGTTCACCGGGCAGGACATCCGCGACGGGCAGAACGTCTGGCAATCGATGGGTGGCCAGCAGCTCGGCTCGATCTGGGGCCACGGGGCGTACGTCGCCCCCGACTGGAACGCCGACTGGCTCCACCGCGAGCTGGTCTTCATCCTCGACCGCTGGTCCAACGAGGGGCACGGCCGAACGTACCAGGAACTCGACGTCGGGCAGCAGGCGGTCCTCCGCGACCGGCTCAAGCGTGAGATCCGCACGAACACCTACGACCCCGAGACCGGGACGATCACCGTGTCGGAGGACCGCGCCGCGGCGTACGAGGCGCTCTCGTCCTACTACGCCGCGCTCTTCGGCGACGCGACGGAGTTCCCCGAGGAGATCCGCCCCTATGCCGACGGCGGGATGGACCCGGCGCAGCTGCGCGACGCCTACGCCATCGCCACCAACACCCTCAGCGATCCCGAGCGTCAGCGGCTGATGAACACGTTCTTCTGGTGGTCGACCTGGGCCACGGCGACCGAGCGGCCGGGCGACTACGTGTCGCTGGGGTCGGACGAGATCTCGCCCAGTTCGACGATCACGTACACGAACAACTGGCCCGGCGAGGACCTGATCGACAACCGCCCATCGGGCGCGATCGTCGTCTGGTCCGTCCTGAGCTTCGTGCTGCTGCTCGCGGGCATCGGCGGGCTCGCGTGGTACTACGCCATCCTCAAGCACCGCGAGGGCCACGAGCCCCCGCACGCCTTCCCGGAGAGCGACCCCTTGCTCTCGATGCGCGCCACGCCGTCCATGCGGGCGACCCTCAAGTACTTCTGGGTCGTCATGGGGCTCATCATCGTGCAGATCGGCATGGGCGTCCTCACCGCGCACTACGGCGTCGAGGGCGAACACCTCTACGGCATCCCGCTGGCCCAGTGGCTGCCTTACAGCGTCACCCGCACCTGGCACACCCAACTGGGCATCTTCTGGATCGCCACCGCGTGGCTGGCGACCGGGCTGTACATCGCCCCCGCGGTGTCGGGCCACGAGCCGAAGTACCAGCGCGCCGGCGTCAACTTCCTGTTCGTCTGCCTGCTCCTGATCGTCGTCGGCTCGTGCTTCGGCACGTGGTACGGCACGCGGCAGCGGCTGGGCTACGAGATGAACTTCTGGTTCGGCCACCAGGGCTACGAATACGTCGACATGGGCCGGTTCTGGCAGATCTTCCTCTTCGTCGGCCTGTTCCTCTGGCTGGCGCTGATGCTCCGCGCCATCTGGCCGGCCTTCAAGAAGAAGGGCGAGAACGGGCACCTGCTGGCGCTGTTCCTCATGGCGTCGGGCGCGATCTGGATCTTCTGGGGCGCCGGGCTGATGTGGGGCCGGCAGACCAACCTCGCCATCGCCGAGTACTGGCGGTGGTGGGTCGTCCACCTCTGGGTCGAGGGCTTCTTCGAGGTCTTCGCCACCGTCGTGATCGCGTTCCTCTTCACCCGCATGGGCCTGCTCAAGACCGCCACCGCGACCGCGGCGGTGCTCTTCGCGACGACGATCTTCCTGTCCGGCGGGATCATCGGGACGTTCCACCACCTGTACTTCTCCGGCACGCCCACCGCCGTCCTCGCGCTCGGCGCCGTGTTCAGCGCCCTGGAGGTCGTCCCGCTGACGCTCATCGGGTTCGAGGCGTATGAGAACCTCACCCTCGGCGGCGCCCGGCCGTGGGTGAAGGCCTACCGCTGGCCGATCCTCTTCTTCGTGTCGGTCGCGTTCTGGAACCTCGTCGGGGCCGGGCTCTTCGGGTTCCTCATCAACCCGCCCATCGCGCTCTACTACATGCAGGGCCTGAACACCACGCCCGTCCACGCCCACACCGCGCTCTTCGGCGTCTACGGCATGCTCGGCATCGGGCTCATGCTCTTCTGCCTCAAGGGGCTCACGCTCCGCGCCGTGTGGAAGACCGGATGGATCTGGTTCGCCTTCTGGTCCATCAACATCGGGCTCGCGCTGATGGTGCTCATCTCCGTGCTGCCCGTCGGCATCCTCCAGACCTGGGCGAGTGTCGAGCACGGCATGTGGTACGCACGCTCCGCCGAGTTCCTCCAGACCGACACCATGGAAGTCCTCCGCTGGCTCCGCGTCGTCGGCGACACCATCTTCGCCCTGGGCGCGTTCGCCCTCGGCTGGTTCGTGCTCGGCCTCAAGGGCGGCTGGTCGATCGTCCCCGCCCCCGCCGACACCGACCTTCCCGCGGGCGAGGACCCCTCGTTCCGCTGAGTCCCCGTTCCCCAACCCCAACGCTCCCTCCTCGGGAGCACCGGAGATCCACCATGACCGCAACCCTGATCCAGACCACCGTCGGCGAGCTCGTCGCCCAGCGACCCTCGCGCTCGCGCGTCTTCCAGAAGCTGGGCATCGACTTCTGCTGCGGCGGCAAGAAGCCGCTCGAAGAGGTCTGCCGCGCCAAGGGCCTCGACCCGCTGACCGTCGCCACCTTCCTCGAGGCGGAGGACGAGTCGCCCCGCAGCGCCGAGGTCGACGCCGCGGCCATGACGCTCACGCAGATCTGCGACCACGTCGAGCAGACCCACCACGCCTACCTGAAGACCGAGCTGCCCCGGCTGCACGCGATGATCCACAAGGTCGCCCACGTCCACGGGGACCGGCACCCCTGGATGAAGGACGTGCTCGAGGTCTTCGTCGCCTTCGCGGACGAGCTCGGCTCCCACATGGCCAAGGAGGAGCGGGTGCTCTTCCCGATCGTCCGCCAGCTCGAGGCTAATGGCACGTCCGCCACCGACCACTGCGGCGGGACGATCGCCAACCCCATCAACGCGATGGAGCACGAGCACGACGCCGCGGGCGACGCCCTGGCGCGGATGCGCGACCTCACCGGCGGCTACACGCCGCCCGAGGGGGCGTGCAACACCTTCCGCGCCACGCTCGACGGCCTCCGCGAGCTCGAGTCGGACATGCACCAGCACGTCCACAAGGAAAACAACGTCCTCTTCCCCCGCGCCCTCGAGCTCGAGGCGTCCCTTGCAAAGGCGGTGTAACGATGGCCAAACCCCTTTTCGATGCGTCCCGGTCCACGTTCGCGTCCCTCGCCGAGTCCTGCCCGGTCGTCGACAGCGCGATCGTCAGCAAGGCGCTGATCGACACGGGCACGCTCAAGCAGATCCTGTTCTCGATGGACACGGGGCAGGAGATCTCCGAGCACAAGGCGCCGTACGTGGCGACGGTGCACGTGCTCGAGGGTCGGATCCGCTTCGCCGTGTCCGGGGAGGAGCGGGAGATGGTCGCGGACGACTGGCTCGTCATGCCGCCCAACGAGCGGCACGACCTGACTGCGCTGGAGCCCAGTCGCTTCGTCCTGACCCTCGTCAAGGGATGAACCGCGGTGCGCCCATCGGTGTCGGCGGCGTCGATCGCCCGAGACACACGGCTCGGGGGAGGTGCGGTTCACCGCGAATCAGAACGTGGTCTCCTCGCTGAGCATCGGCGGCCAGCGCGAGGTGGTGCTGTAGGCCCGGAACCCGGGCCGTGAGCCCGCCGCGCTTGGCGGGTCAGTGGGCGCTGGCGAGGGCGGATTCGCTGCCCAGCGAGGGATCGGCCAGCCGCGCGGCCTCGAGGTACGCGAGCATGATCGGGCCGAACCCGTGGCCGTCGTCCTCGACCGGCGGCTTGAGCATGATGTAGGACTCGATCTTCCCCCTGAGCTCCCCCTCGCCGGGAGCGAGGCAGCCGGGACAGCACCATTGGACGCGCTGGCCCGGGCGGACGGCGTAGGTCTCCAACCCGCGGATCCCGCGGTCGAAGGATTCGCGGAAATCGGCGGGGTCGATCAGGCCGAGCCGCATGCCGACGCCGAACCCGTAGAGGACGAGCGCCGTGCCCGACGACTCGGGGTAGGCCCACTCGGCGGTGATCTCCTGCCGCCAGAACCCCTGCGGCGTCTGCCACGGCAGCAGCGCCCGGCAGAGGTCGACGAACCGTCGGACGACGCCCTCGCGGTGGGGGGAGTCCTCGGGGAGGTACTGGACCAGCTCGGTCAGGGCGATGAGGCCCCAGCCGTTGCCGCGGCCCCAGTGGTCCTCCGTCATGACGCCGGGCGCGATGAAGCCCTCGGCCTGGTGGAGCAGGCCGTTGTCGGGGTTGCGGAACAGGTCGATCATGAGGACGGTCTGGTTGACGGCCTCGTCGATGTACCGCTGCTCACCGAGCGCGAGGCCGGCGAAGAGGAGGTAGGGGGTGGCGGCCATCGCGACGTCGATCCAGACGCTGTGGTGGGACTTGGGGTGGGACAGGATGCCGCGGCTATCACGGGGGGCGGCGGTCATCATTTCCTCGGCGTACTCGCGGACGTAGGCGCGGGTGGCGTCATCCGTCATGTGCCCGCGGAAGAGCATGTAGGCCCGCGGGATGCCGCCGATGGTGTAGCTGGGGAAGTTGTAGGACGGGTGCTCGACCTCGTCGGGGAACCGGGCGAGGATCTCGCGGCAGCGGTCGAGGGAGACGGCGGACGGGTCGAGTTCCGCGGCGCGGCAGAGGGCGTAGATGCCCAGCAGCCCGTAGTAGTGCTTGATCTCTCGAACCGAGGCCTGGTGGTCGTAGAGTTCGACGGCGGTGGTGACAAGCGACATCGGCGGGTCCTGCGTAAGAGAGTAAAGGGGCGGTTGCGTTCAGCGGGCGAGCCAGCCGCCGTCGACGGGCAGCGTGATGCCGTGGACGTAGTCGGACGCGGCGGAGGCGAAGCAGACCGCGGCGCCGGCGAGGTCGTCCGCCTCGCCCCAGCGGCCGGCGGGGATGCGGCCGAGGATCTCGGCGGAGCGCTTCGGGTCGTCGCGGAGCGCCTGCGTGTTGGCGGTGACCATGTAGCCCGGGGCGATGGCATTGACGTTGATGCCGCGCGGGGCGAGCTCGTTGGCCATGCTGCGGGTCAGGCCCATCACGGCGTGCTTCGACGCGGTGTAGCTGCTCACGCGGATGCCCCCCTGGTAGGAGAGCATCGAAGCGACGTGGATGATCTTGCCCCGGCGGTCGGCGGCGATGAGGTTCCGCGCCACCGCCTGGCTCAGGAAGAACAGCGTCTTGAGGTTGACGTTCATCACGTCGTCCCAGTCCGCCTCGGTGACGTCGGCCAGGTCGTTGCGGCGGATGATGCCGGCGTTGTTGACGAGGATGTCGACCTCGCCCGCCTGCTCCAGGACGGCGGGGACGCACGCGGGATCGGCGAGGTCCGCCCTGATCGGGCGGTAGGTCCGGCCGGTCGCGGCGACCCGCTCGGCGATCCCCTCGGTGGCGGAGCGGTGGGACACGCCGACGATCTCGGCGCCGGCGGCGGCGAGGCCGGCGGCGATCGCGGCGCCCAGGCCGCTGGCGGCCCCGGTGACCAGGGCGGTCTTGCCGGCGAGGCTGAAGGGTTGGGCGGGCATGGGTGTCGTAGCTCCGTGGCTGGCGGGGTCAGGCTCGGCACAGGATGGCAGATCCGGTCGTAATCCACAATGAACAAATCAGGCGGCGGTTGCAGAAACCGATCCCGATCAGGGCCCCTCGTTCCGGAGGGTCGAGGGGCTGAGCCCGGTCACCTGCTTGAAGACGCGGCTGAAGTAGTAGACGTCGCGGTAGCCGACAAGCTCGGCGACGCGGGTGACGGTGTGCTCGCCGCTGAGGAGCAGGCCCCGGGCCTTGTTGACGCGGATGCGGTTCTGGTACTGGACGACGGAGGAGCCGGTGAGGTGCTTGAAGAGGACGCGGAAGCGGGACTCGGAGAGGCCCGCGATCGCGGCGAGCTGGTCGACCCGGAAGGACTCCGCGGACCGCCGCTGGAGGAGGTCGACGACCTGCTCGAGCCGGCGGCGGTGGGGCACGGGTCGGTGGGTGTCGGTGTGGGCGCGGACGCACTGGTAGAGGAGGCGGAGGACGAGGCTGTGGCAAAGGATTTCGTGGCCCGGGACGGCGGAAGACCAGACGCGGGTGAGCTCGTCGAAGATCGCCAGCGTGGCGGCGGTGTCGGCGGGGCGGCAGGCGGTGGGGAGCGTGGCGAAGGCGCGGGCGGCGGCGTGGCTGGCGGGCAGGAGCGTGAACCCGGTCGAGTAGAACGACCAGGGGTCCTCGGCGTCGGCTTCGGCGGAGCGGTCCTGGTCGGGCCGGAAGAACATGAGCATGCCCGGCTCGACGTCGAGGGGCCGGCCGTCGCAGATGTAGCGGGCCCGGCCGTCGGTGGCGTAGGCCAGCGTGTGGTGCTCGGCGTTGGGCCACTGGCGGGTCTGCCAGCCCGCGGCGCGGACCCGGCGGGTCACGAAGCGGACCGCGCCCACCGCCGCATCGAACGGGCCGGACTCCAGCCCCGCTTTGTGGTCATCGGTCACGGGTGTCACCATGACCAGCTTACATGATGATCGAAAAGTGCAAATGCATTCGGCTCCGTGCATGGGCGCGGAGGCGGGGATCGGGTCTAATCGGGACCATTGACTTCGGCCCCGTTCCCCCCTTTGCGAGTGACGCCATGCCCGTGCCAACCGCCACCCAACGTTCCGAAGCCGTCGAGCTGCGCATCCCGGTCGCGGACCTGTGCCGGCGGTATGAGAAGCTGTACACGGGCGCGGTGAATGACGTGCTGCGGGTCAAGGGGTACGTGTACCAGACGCTCCCGCCGAACATCCTGCCGCTCAAGGACGACATGGTGCTGGCGGGGGTGGCGTTCACGGTCAAGGGTTCGAAGAACCTGACGGTGGAGGGGGAGATGGAGCAGCGGGCGCAGATGCTCGAGGCGCTGCACGCGGACAGCGTGTGCGTGTGGGACTCGACGGGGGACGACGAGTCCGCCCACTGGGGCGAGGTGATGACCAAGGCGGCGATCCGTGCGGGCTGCCGGGGCGCGGTGGTGGACGGCGGGATCCGGGACACGCGGCTGGTGCTGGATCAGAACTTCCCGGTGTTCGCGCGGTACCGCACGTCGAACGGGATGCTCGGCCGGTTCCGCATGGTGGCGCACCAGATCCCGGTGCGGATCGGCGGCGTGACCATCTACCCGGGGGATGTCATCTTCGGGGACATCGACGGCGTGCTGGTCGTCCCGCGGGCGATCGCCTGCGAGGTGCTCGAGGAGGCCGAGAAGGTGCGCGGGGAAGAACAGGTGTACAAGAAGTGGATCGATGACGGCATGTCGCCCAGCGAGGTGGTCGAGCGCGGCGGCTTTTTCTGATCCCGGCACGGCGACAGGAGCGGACCCATGAGGGCAGTGGTAACGGAGAAGTGGGGCGAGATGGCCGTGCGGGACGACGTGGCCCGGCCGGAGCCCGCGGAGGGGCAGTGCCGGCTGCGGGTGCGGCTCGCGGGCGTGTGCGGCTCGGACGTCCACATCTACGACGGGCACCATCCGACGGCGGTGCAGCCGGTGATCCAGGGGCACGAGTTTGTCGCGACGATCGACGCGATCGGCCCCGGGGTGGAGACGCGGCTGGCGGTGGGCGACCGGGTCGTCGCGGAGCCGCTGGTGAGTTGTCGGCAGTGCGAGGCGTGCCGGCGGGGGCTGTGGCACGTCTGCCGGAAGCTCGGGCTGCTGGGCATCCACCGCGACGGCGCGTTCGCGGAGTACATGTTGGCGGACGCGGCGAAGCTCGTGAAGGTCCCGGAGTCGCTGAGCGACGAGGTCGCGGCGCTCGCGGAGCCGTTCGCGGTGGGCGTGCACGTCTGCCGGCGGGGCGAGCTGCGCAACGGCGAACGGGCGCTGATCATCGGCGCGGGCCCGATCGGGCTGATCGTCGCGATCGTGGCGGAGGTGTCGGGCGCGCGGGTGACGCTGAGCGAGCTGAACCCGCAGCGGATCGCGCAGGCGAAGGCGATGGGCTTCGACGTGATCGACGCCGGCGGCGACGCGGTCGCGGCGGCACAGGAGGCGACGGAGGGGGACGGGTTCGACGTCGTGTTCGAGGTGTCGGGCTCGCAGCCGGGCGTCGCCCTGGCGCTCGAGGCGGCACGGGTGCAGGGGCGGGTCGTGCAGGTGGGGTTCTTTGGCAAGGTGCCGGAGGTGAACCTGCTGCGCTTGATCTTCAAGGAGCTGTCGCTGGTGGGCAGCCGGGTGTACACGTACGAGGACTTCTCGCGGACGCTGCCGATGCTGGACCGGATCGTGCGCGCGGGCCGGTTCGACCTGGGCTCGCTGATCACGGAGACGATCGCGCTGGGGGGGATCGAGGCGGGCATCGGGCGGATGAAGCGGGGCGAAGTGACGGGCAAGCTCCTGGTGGACGTAAGCCGGGACGGTTAACCCCTTAACTCACAGACGACCCGCAAGGGCGAGGAACGATGATGCAGAATCGAATCAAGGACCAGGTGTGCGTGGTGACGGGTGCGACGGGCGGGATCGGCGGCGCGATCGCCGAGGCGCTGGCGGCCCAGGGGGCGAAGCTGGTGCTGGCTGCGCGGAGCGCGGAGAAGCTCGCGCCGGTCGAGGCGGCGATCAAGGGGAGCGGCGCGTCGGTGGTCGGCGTGGTGGGTGACCTGACGCGGGAGGCCGACGCCGAGGCGCTGATCGCCAAGGCGGTGGAGGCGTACGGTCGGGTGGACACGCTCTTCAACGTGCCGGGCCTGAGCGTCCCGGGGCCGATCGCGGAGACGTCCGTCGAGGACTTCCAGCGGATGCTGGACGTGAACGTGAAGTCGGCGTTCCTGCTGACGAAGCACTTCCTCAAGCGGGTGGACGGCGAGAAGGGGGGGCTGATCGTGAACGTCAGCTCGGTGGCGGGGAAGACGGCGAACCCCAATGCGCCGCTGTACTGCATGGCGAAGGCGGCGCTGAACATGCTCGGGTCGGGGACGGCGCTGCAGGCGAAGGCGGCGAACGTGCGGGTGACGACGCTGAGCCCGGGCGCGACGACGACGCCGGGCTTCTGGGGCTCGCGGCCGGTGCCGCACGAGAAGTTCATGAAGCCCGCGGACGTGGCGGAGGTCGCGGTGTACCTTGCGGGCCTGCCCGAGTCGATGGTGGTGCACGACGTGGTGTTCGAGCCGTTCGCGATGTTCAAGGGCAAGTAGGTTCCGTATGGCGATTTTTCTCTCGGATGCGGAGCGGGAAGCGTTCCAGCGGCGGCGTCACGCGGCGCCGCTGACAGACGTGTACTGGGCGATGCGTCGCCTGGCGGAACGGCGGGCGGCGTCGGTGAGCCTGCAGATGCCGGGCGAGACCGCCGAGTGGTGGCACAGCGTCGCGGAGCACATGACGACCGGGGCGATGATGTTCGCGCTCGCGCCGGACGAGCGGCTGGGTGCGTGGGTCCGCGCGCATGCGCTCGCGTTGGCGCGCCGGCCGATCACGGACTGGGTCGGCCCGCCGTTCCGCAGCCACGGCGGCCGTGAGCCGATCGGCCACCTCGAGACGGCGCACCTGTGCTGGGCGGTCGCCGCTGCACTGGACCTCGCGGGCGACGTTTTCACCGAGAGCGAGCGGGCGGAGACCGCCGAGGCGCTGCGGGACAAGGGGCTGACGCTCTGCCGGCGGTGGATCGAGCGGGTCGAGCGGTTCAACAACTGGCGGTCGATCCTCAACGCGGGGGTGGGCGTTTCCGCCGCCGTCCTGGGCGACACGGCCGCGATGGGGGAGGCGGCGGAGGAGTTCTCGCGGCTGACCGACTCGTTCCAGCCGGACGGGAGCTTCGGGGAGTCGCTCCAATACGGCAACTACGCGGCGCTGGGCATGATGCTCACCGCGGAGGCGCTGATCCGGCGGGACGGGGCGTTCGCGGAGCGCCTCGACCTCGCCCGCTACGGCAGGGGGGTGCGGTGGGGCGCGGCGAGCCTGTTCTACATCAAGCCGCTCGGCGGCGCGGGGTGGGACGGCTCGCCCCGGCCGAGGTCCGCCAACTTCAATGACAGTGCCGCGATCTTCCGACCCAGCGCCGACCTGCTGCTGCACATCGCGGCGCGGCTCCGCGAGGCCTCGCCGACCGACGCCGGCCTCGCGCGATGGCTCTTCGATACGCACTACACCGACCTGCCCGCCCAGGGCCCCGCGGACCGGGCGAGTTTCGGGTTCATCAACAGCCTCGGCTTCCTCACGATCCCGCTGCTCACCGCCGCGGCTGATCCGGTGTCGCCCGAACAGGTCGGGCTCGGGCCTTGCGAGGCGTTCAGTTGCGGCGACGTCCTCCTGCGCGACTCGTGGGGCGGCAGGACGATCGTCGCCGTCCGCGGCGGGGGCGACCCGCTCCACTCCGCGGGCCACCTGCACGGGGACCTCAACAGCGGCATCGTCGTCCACCGGCGGGAGCGGCTGCTCGTCGATCCCGGCCACTGCTCCTACCGGAACCTCATCCAGACGCTCGACCGCACGACCCGCACGCACAACACCTGCACGTTCGCGCTCGACCCGGTCGAGCACGATGCCCGCCCGGAGGACGCCCTCGGTCGGCCGCGGCTCGAGCAGCAGACGGGGCACAAGCGGAACGTCCGCGACGGCCAGCCGCTGCCCCCGACCGATCGCGGCGCCAGGCGGCTGATCGCGGCGGAGCACGGCCCGGTCCGGGTCAGCGCGAGCGAGGTGTCCGCGGTGTACGGGCCGACGATCGAGCGGTTCGCTCGGTTCTGGGTGCTGTGCGGGTCGCACGCGATCTTCATCGTGGACCACATCGTCGCGACCCGCCCCGTGCGGACGACGTGGCACTGGCTGCTGAACAACCGCGACGGCGAACTGGACCTCAAGCTCCTGCCGCCCGACCGCCTCGTCGCCCGTCGAGGCAACGCGGGCATGAAGCTGTTCCACCTCGGCGGCGGCACGCTGAGCGGGCCGATCCACGCCTTTGTCCACGACGCGTACCACCCGCTGCCGTCGCAACTGGGCGAGGGGCGGTCCGGGAGCGGGCAGATCGTCGAGTGGCAGGAGGCGCGGGCCGCGACGGAGCGGCTGGTCGTCCACGCGGTCGCCCTCGACAGCCTCGGCGCCGTGGCCGGGTGGCACTTGTACACCCGCGACGACGGCGTGACGCTCGAGGGCCCGGACGTGCCCGCCGCGACGCGCGAGACGTGGACCCTGCGGATTGAGAGCCCCGAGCGGATGCGGATTGAAGCCGCGCACCTGGACGCCGGCTACACCCTCGCGACGGCGGGGGGCGACAAGTGGTCCGTGGGCGATGCGTGAATGAGCGGCAGGCTCGAGGAGAAGTCGGCATGAGAGACCTCGCAACGGATGTGGCTGTGCAGACTCGCAGCGTCCCCGATCGCTGGTGCGTGCACAGCTACTACACGCTCGACCCCTGGGCGCCCGATGGCTCGGGACGGCTGCTGCTGGCGGGGGCGGACCGCGACGCCGATCGCGCGGAGGTGCTGATCCTCGGGCCGGACGGCGACGTGCTCGACCGGTTCGGCGACGTGAAGCCGACCGGGAGCTTCTGGCACACGGGGCTGTGGCAGAGCTGGGGGCCGGGCGCGGCGCACGTGTACTACCAGTGCGGGTCACTGCGTCAGCCGAGGGTGGCGCGGCGCGAGCTGGCGACGGGGCGGACGGAGGTCATTGAAGCAGACCTCGAGGGCATCCCGCCGACCGGGGAGCCGGGCGTCTCCGCGCTGCACGGGCTGCTGTACGCCGCGGGCTACGGCGACGGCGAGTTCCGCCCGGAGGAGGCGCCCGTGCCGTTCCAGGCGCGTGACCGGCACGGGCTCTCCGTGGTGCGGTTCGAGCCGGCGGAGACGCAACTGGCGATCTCGACGGCGGAGATGCTCGAGCGGCACCCGAACCGGGACCGGCTCCGCGAGGCGGATCGGCAACTGCGGGAGAAGTTCGGCCCGGGCGATGGGCTGACGCTCATGTGCTACTGCGTCCGGTGGAACCGGCAGGGCACGCGGTTCCTGTTCTACTTCGGGAACCACTGCGTCAGTCGGCCGCGGGGCGAGCCGCGGCTGGCGAGCGTCTGGACCGCCGACCGGGACATGAAGGAGCTCCACCTCGCCGCCGACTTCTCGTTCGGCCGGCGGGGCGTGCACTGGGGTTGGCACCCCGACGGGGAGCGGCTCATCGGTTACGGGGCGCCGCCCGACGGGTCGGACATGGGCGTCGCCACCGTCCACTACACCGGCGCGGATTACCAGATCGTGTCGAAGCACGCCAGCGGCGGGCACCCGACCGTCAGCCCGGTCGATCCCGACCTGCTCGTCACCGACAGCTACGACGAGGGAACGGGTTTCCTCGAGTTCATCGACCTGCGGACGGACGAGACCATCCTGCGGCAGCCATTCCCCCGCAAGCACGCGGGCACGCCCGGCGGCCGGCACCCGGGCATCATCGACCTGCACCCGGTGTTTTCACCGGACGGCGAGCGGGTCCTGATCAACACGCTGCCCGGGCGTCACGGGACGGCGATGCTCGTCGACGCCCCGCGGCTGCGGTGACAAGGAGCGACGCCTCATGCTCGAACAGTGGATGCAGGACTGCCTCAGCATGCCCAGCGATCAGACGCTCAAGCAGCGGCTGGCGCTGCGGCTGGGCCGGTGGCTGGCGACGAGGCAGCCCGAGGCGCGGATCCGGCCGACCACGAAGGTCAGCCCCGCGGCACGGGTCCACCCGCGGCAGGGCCGCATCGTGATCGGCGACCACTGCGGCATCGCGCCGGGCGCGGTGATCCAGGGGAACGTGCGGATGGGCGACCACTGCAGCGTCCAGGCGTACACCGTGATGATCGGCTACGGGTCCGCCGACGACCCCGCGGGTCGGATCACCCTGGGCGACAGCGTCCGCGTCGCGCCGCACGTCATGATGATCGCGGCGAACCACGTCTTCGACGACCCCACCCAGCCGATCCGCAAGCAGGGCCTCCGCCACGAGCCGATCACGATCGGCGACGACGTGTGGATCGGCGGCCGCGTGACGATCACGGCGGGCGTGACCATCGGCTCGGGCTGCGTGGTCGGCGCCGGGGCCGTGGTGACGAAGGACATCCCGCCCAACTCCGTCGCCGTCGGCGTCCCCGCGCGGGTCGTGCGGACGCGCTGACGCGGTCAGCTTGCGCCACATCGACGCTGCCCGTGGGCCGGGAACGCGTGGGCTTCTGTCGTTCTGGCGGGGAGCGTCACCGCAGCGGCTCCACCCGCCACACCGCCCCGTCCGCCTCGTCGATGAGCAGGTAGAGCAGCCCGTCGGGCCCTTGCTCCACCTCGCGAATACGCTCCGGCAGCGGGAGGCGCTGCTCCTGCGTGACCTTGTCGTTCTCGATGCGGAGCAGCGCCAGCTCGTGGCCGGACAGGCCGCCGACGATCGCCATGCCCCGCCACGCCTCGAAGACGTCGCCCGTGTAGAAGATCATCCCCGAGGGCGAGATGACCGGCGAGAAGTGCTTCACCGCGTCCGTCAGGTCCGGCCGGGTCGTCGGCTTGGGGATCTCCGAGCCGTCGTAGTTCACGCCCCAGCTCACGATCGGCCAGCCGTAGTTCTTCCCCGCTTCCGGCTGGTTCAGCTCGTCGCCGCCCAGCGGCCCCATCTCCATCACCCACAGCTTGTCGGTCCCCGGCTCGAGCGCCGCCGCCTGGATGTTCCGGTGGCCGTAGGACCAGATCTCCGGCAGCGCATCGTCGCGGCCCACGAACGGGTTGTCGTCCGGCACGCTCCCGTCCCGCTTGATCCGGATGACCTTGCCCAGGTGGCTCATCAGGTCCTGCGCCGGGTCGAACTGGAACCGCTCCGCCAACGCGAGGAACAGTTTGTCCTCACCCACGAACACGATGCGCGAGCCGAAGTGCTTGTCGCCCTCGACCCACGGCTGCTGCACAAAAATGTCGGTGAACCCGTCGAGTCGATCACCCGTGAACTTGCCCCGCCCCAGCGCCGTCGCGGCCTTGCCGTCCGGGCCGGGTTTCGCGTACGAGAGGTAGATGTAGCCGTTGTTCTCGAAGTCGGGGTCCACCGCGACGTCCAGCAGCCCGCCCTGACCCTTCGCGTAGACCGCCGGGACGCCCTCGACCGGCTCCGACACCTCGCCGCGTCGCGGCTCGACGACCCGCAGCCGCCCCGGCCGCTCCGTCACGAGCATCCGCCCATCCGGCAGGAACGCGGCGCCCCAAGGCCGCTCCAGATCGCCCGCGACCCGCTTCACCGAAATCGCGCCCACGCCCGGCATGAGCACCGATTCCACCTCGTCCGCCTGCTGCGCCAGCGCGCCCGGGACCACACCCGCGACCGCCACAGCCACCGCAAGCCCGACCCCCATCCCCGCGAAACGCTTCATCGCAACCTCACTCTCTCT
>CAZKRE010000022.1:0-1247 GCA_964555075.1 uncultured Phycisphaeraceae bacterium | reverse complement strand
CGGACGCGGGCCATGTCTCCATCCATGGATCGTCGGGCCGCCGTGGAGAACGGCTCGCCACCCGTCGCGCGGGAGTCGGGCTGTTCATCTGAGCGTGGCGGCTCCGCCACCCCGACTGACACCACCCTGTCACCGCGCCTGCAATCATGACGCCATGACCCAAATGCTTTACCCCGTCCTGTACGTCCAGCTCGAACCCGGCGATGCCGGTTACGACTGCGGCTATCGCTACATGATCGAGCAGGCCGATCACGACCGCCACTTCTTCAAGGGCCGCGACGGCGACCACGGCGGCGACCGGTTCCTGAAGCTGCATGGCATGAAGCCCGTGAGCAACGCGGACATGGAGTCGCTACGGGCGGCCGGCTGACTGACGCGCGACCGCCGCGAACGCTGCCGCCACAGCGACGAGGCGATGGGCGACGCGCGTATCTGCGCGCGCTATAACCCGTCGTGGCTCATCCCCCGCCGCGTAGCCCTGACGCGTCTCCCACCGCCGGCGACCACCCGCTGGTCCTCTCCTACCTGGCGGTCCGCCGGGCCATCGGCGGGGTGGGTCTCGTCCTGCCCGTGACCCTCGGGCCCGGGGGCTACTTCCTTCTCGGCATCGAACTGCAACCGAACCTGTCGATGTACTACCACACCCCCTTGCGGGACGTGTTCGTGGGTCTCCTCTGCACGCTGGGCATCCTGTTCTTCTGCTACCGCGGCCACGACGCGGCGGAGCGCTGGACCGCCAACCTCGCCTTCGTCTTCGCCTTGGGACTGGCCTTCTTCCCCATCGACGAAGGAGTGAACCCGATGACGCCGCGGAGCCTGCCGGGCCTGCTGCACACGGTTGCCGGCGGCGGGCTCTTCATCACCTTCGCCGCCTACTCGCTCTTCCACTTCCCCCGCAGCACGGCCACCGAGGAGCACGAGCCGCACCCGGTTCAACGCAAGGCCCTGTATCGGCTCAGTGGCCTGGTGATCCTGCTGAGCATGCTCGCGATGGGGGTCTACCTGCTGCTCCTGCCGGCAGACCTGAAGGGGCTCGCGGACCGATGGTACGCGCTGTTCTGGCTGGAGTGGGTCGCGGTGTGGTCCTTCGCCGCCGCCTGGCTCCTGAAAGGCCGGGTGATCATCGCCGACCTCGCGGTCGACCTGCTCGCCGCGGCGCAGCACCGCCTGGGGCTGCCCCTCCCACCGGGGACGCCGGGGCGGGGGTGACCCCCGAGAACCCATATCGCCAGCGGCGGTCCGGCTTG
>CAZKRE010000021.1:5320-28048 GCA_964555075.1 uncultured Phycisphaeraceae bacterium | reverse complement strand
CCCCCGGAAAGCCTCAACCCCCACTCCCGCATCGGGAGAGGGCCGGGGTGAGGGCCCCCCCGGAGGTCTCAAGCCCCTCCTCCGGCGGACACGAAAAAAGGCCCGGCGGGAGAAACTCCCAGCCGAGCCCCCGGGGGCCGGGGGCAAACGTGATGGCCGGCAACATACAAACTTCCCCCACCCCTCCCCCCCCCCCCCGGAACCCCGGAACCCCCCGGAACCCGGCCCCCCGACCAGCTCCCCGCCGCCGCCCCCCCTGCCGCCTGCGGAAGCGACACCCACCCGCGGAACCTGTGCCACCGGCCCTACTGGGTAAGTAGTAGGCGATCGTGCACGACTTCTGATTCGAGCGTCTCGCCGCCCATCTGGAAGCGTCGCAGCATTGAGCGGCCGCAGTTTACGAACACTTCTTTCTCAAACAGCCCGTTGGGAATCGACGGGTGGCACTGACAAGCCGGAGTCTTCGGAGGCTTGTCAGTGGACTTGGGGGGGAAACGCGGTGGGATCGGATCGCACGTTTGTCGCGGTGGCGAGCGCACTCCACTGACAAGACGCCGCCAACGAACCGGCCCCCCGCCCCCGGAACCCGCGGAACCCCCGGAAAGTCCAGAAGACCCTCCCGCTGCTCGTGGGGAGAGCCAGTTTCATCAGCGTCGGTTCGGGCGGCGGCGCGGTCCGCGGCTAGGATCCGGCAACGCGCAACAGACGGAGCCACCCCGCCGTGGGCCTTGCGATGTTTTTCGATGGCTGGACCGACATCCTCCGCGTGCTGATCGTCGGCACCGCGGCCTATGTCTCGCTCGTGGTGCTCCTGCGGGTGTCGGGGAAGCGGACCCTGTCGAAGATGAACGCGTTCGACTTCATCGTTACGGTGGCGCTGGGGTCGACGCTGGCGACGGTGCTGCTATCGGGCGACGTTGCACTGGCCGAGGGCCTCGTGGCGCTGGGGCTGCTGATCTTCCTGCAACTGGGAGTGACGTGGCTGTCCGTGCGGTGGCCGCGGTTCCGGTCTGCGGTGAAGGCGGAACCGGCGCTCGTGTTCTACCGCGGCCGGTTCCTCGACGCGGCGCTGCGGCGCGAGCGGGTCACGCAGGACGAGGTGCGGGCCGCGGCGCGCGAGCAAGGCGTCGCGTCGCTGAGCGAGGTGGAGTCGGTGGTGCTGGAGACCAACGGCTCGCTCGCGGTGCAGAAGCGGGACGGTGGCGACGGGTCGGCGATGCGCGGGGTCTCGGGCTACGAGGCGGCGCGCGGGGCCGGCGCAGGGGCGCCGGAGTGAGCGCGGCGCTCCCGCTCATCGCCGCGGCCGGGCTGGCCGACGAACCGGAACACCCAGAAGACCCTCGCGCGGCCCGTGCTCGCGGTGGGCGTCGCGCTGCTGGGGTACATGGTGGCCGTCGAGCAAGTAGCTCGGGCATCCTTTCGTAGGGCGCGGCCTTGGCCCGCCACCGATGGCGCGGCGGACGCACCACGGCGGGCGAACGCGCACGTGACTGATTTGGCGAGCTGTCCGAAGTTGTCGCCGCAGTAGATGACCCGCGTGTCGAGCAGTGCCGAGGGACGCCCGGGTGAGGGGGACGAGGGGGACGAGGGGGGGGGCACGTGTGCGACCGCCCCGGCCTTCCCCGCCACTGCTGCCCGCTTCCTCGCACCCCCGGAGGGCGGGGCGCTCGGCAACCGCGTACGCGCGTACGGGTTCGCGTACGGGAAGGCAGGGGGCGCCCGGCGTTCAGCGCGGATCGCCGCGGGAGTGGGGGTGAGCGCCGCCGTCCCCCCCCTCTCCCCCTCCCCCCCTCCGCGGGGATCTCGCATCAACCGTCACTGCCCGGCCGTCAGCCGCTGGACCTGCGCGGCGTAGGCTTCGAGCCGTGAGGCCCGCTGCTGGGCGACGTCCATCGAGCCCCCCGCCATCGCCTGCTGGGCGGCGGTACGGCCCCGCTCGATCGCCGCGACGGCCGACTCGGCGATGGCCGCGCCCTCCTGCCGCAACCGGTCGATCCGCTGCTGGAACGGGTCCGCCTGATCCCCGGCGGTCTGTGCCACCAGTTCCAGGATGTCCCGGAAGCCCGCGAGGGTCTGAAGGTGCTCGACGAGGATCTCGGCCCGCGTCGTGAGGGCGCCCAGCAGGTCCAGCTGCACCGCCGATCGCTCCGATCCGGCGATGCCCCCCGCCTCTTCGAGCCGATTCACCGCGAGAGCGGTCTGCTCCGCGGCCTCGGCGAGCCGGCTGTTCACCTGCGTCTCGAACGTGTCCCAGATCTGGTTGTAGGCGTCGGCCAGTTGCTGCAGCTCTTGCTGACGGGCCTGCTCGGCCGCGGCGAGCCCCTGCTCCAGTTCCGACTGCCGGGCCTGTGTCTGCTCGAGGCGCGACTGGAGGTCGGCCAGGAGCTTGTCGGCCAGCTGCAACTGGCTGTCGATCACGCCCAGCCGGCTGTTGATCATGTCGATGTCGAGCTGCGTCCGCGCGAGCTCCGCCGCCGCGAGGGTGCCTTCCCGCTCCACGCCCGCGGCTTCCTCCTGCAGGCGGAACTGCTCCTCCCCGCGGGCGACAAAGGCCTGGTTGCGGAGCTGGCTCACCCGCGCCGCCGACGCGTCCCGCCGCGACTGGATCTGGGCCTTCTCCTGCTGCTTCGCCCCGAGCTCCGCCCGGAGTTGCTCCGCTTGGGCGACCAGTTCCGTCCGCCGCTCCTGCTGCCGGGTCATCATCTGGCGCAGCGACTGGAGCAGCGGCGTCTGGTCCCCGCCCCGGTCCGCGGCCCGCGCCTGGGCGCGATCAGCGGCCAGCGCGTGGCTCGCCCGCTGGATCGCCTGCGGCGCCAGCTGCGCGTAGTGCGACGCGGCTTCCCGTGCGGCGTGCCGCGCGGCCGACGCGTCGACGTGCGCCCGCAGGCGGTACGCCCCGACCTTCTGGGCCGGCGATCCGGACGCGATCACCTCGTCGAGCGCCTCGCCCGCCTCGGTCAACGATTCCTGACGAAACGCCGCCAGCGTCGGGCCGCCGCCCTCACCGCTGGAGGGCACGAAACCCTGCTGCGCGACGGCGAGCTTCTCCAGCGCCTCGTCATACGCCGTGGAGTTCGAGGCGGCATCGCCGCAGCCCCACTGGAGCGGGCACGCGAGCGAGAGGGTCATCAGGCAGATCAGACGCTTAGACACTCGGGCGGTCCTTTCGGAGTTGACCGACTGGAGGAGCTTCAGGGGCGACGGTTCGACGAGGGTGAACCGGCCTGTCCATTGGATGACGCGTCGGGGGGCGCAGCGGACTCTTCGCCCTCTTCGAGCGAGATCTCGTAGGTCCCACCCGGCGGGGTGTAGTTGATGCCGTAGTCTCCCGCCGTGGCGTACAGCGAGTCGATCCATGCCGCGTAGCGGTCGTAGTTCGGGTCCTGCGGGCCCGTGAAGAAAGGCCGCCAACCCGGGACGTCCGGCGCCGGGAAGCTCGCCGCCCGGCGCGGCAGGCCCCATTGCAGCAGCAGCGACTGGCGCGGGTTGCTGCGGTTGATCATCGCCTGACCCCCGACCTCCGTCTGGCTGAGGATGTAGAAGTTCGTGTACATCTCGGCGACGGAGTTCGACTCGTTCGAGAAGAGCACGAGACCCGGCACCCGCCCGTCCCCCACGAAGTGCCGACGGAAGTACCGCTGGACGTAGGGCGTGTAGATCGCGCGGCGGAACTCCAGCAGCGTCTCCGGGTCGCCCGGCACGATCACGTCGTCGTAATACTCCCGCACGCCGACGTTGCGCGTCGCCATGTCGAACATCCAGCCCAGCTGCTCCGCCGCCGACCGCGAGAAGAAGCTCCGCTGCTCGTTGCGGCCCTTGGGGACGGCCTGGTCCTCGCGGAACTTGTCGAAGATCTCCTCGATCACCGGCCGGGGCACCTGGACCCGGACCTGCGTCCGGCTCAGGTCGGTCGGCAGCTCCCACACCTTGATCAGGGTGACCTGCTTGTCGTCGAGCATCGCCGGCCTCTCGTCCGGCGAGGCGGCCGCGTTGCTCCGGCCGGCCTGCCCCGACGGGCGGGGCGGCCGCGCCCCGCCCCGCGTCCCGGCGGGAGTGGAGCCCTGTTTGTCGAGTTCGATGGCCGCATCGACCGCCGCCGACAGCGTCCGCACCCGCTCGTGATCCGGCGCCATCCGCTGCAGCTCGCCCGCCTCCCGCTGGGCAAGCTCAAGCGCCCGGTTCGACAGGAGCCACTGCGCGATCGCCAGCCGGCCCTCGACGTCGTCGTCCGCGACCGTGGCCCGCCGCTGCTGGTACTCCTCCTCGATGTCCTGCCGCACCTCGACGCTGGCGATGTCCGCCCGCTCGATGGGGGTGCGGATCCCGGCGATCGTGAGGACGACCCGCTGCGGCTCCTCGCTGGTGAGTTCGCCGGTGAGGGTGCGGCCGTCGTGCAGGGTCACCGTCGCTTGCTTCGCCAGCGCGGGGCCGGCGAAGAGGGAGAAACCAGCGAAGATGGCCAGGAGGCCGACGCCGCAACGGGAACGCACCATGCGCGAGTCTCCGAAGGTCTTCAGCGGGTGGGCCTCACGGAGAGGCCCTGTCCGCCCCGAACGGCGGCGAACACGATTCTACCGTCTCCGCGCCGCCGCCGCCCGCATCATTCCTCGGGCGACAGGAGGTCCTGGACGATCGTGATCAGCCGCTCGAGCCGTACCGGCTTGAGGACGTACCCGTCCACACCCAGCGCCTCCGCGTACTGCTGGTGACGCTTGCCCTCGTTGGCGGTCACCATGACCACTTTCGGCGGGCTCTCGAACCGCTTGATCTTCTCCAGGACGAGGAAGCCCGACCGCTTGGGCAGCATCATGTCGAGCACGACCAGGTCGGGCGGGTCGACTTCGCAGATCCGGACCGCCGAGTTCCCGTCGCCGCAGGTCTGCGTCAGCGCGCCCTCGGCCTGAAGGGCCTGGTCGATCGCGGCGCGCACCTCGCTGTCGTCGTCGACGATGAGGATCTTGTGGTCCCGCAGGCGCAGTTCTTCGGTCTGTTCCAACGTAGGCATCCTTCTACACGAGTCAGAGGAGAGAGTGGGAGTCCCGGCGGAGGTCGCGCTGTCTCCGAGGTCCGGGGGCTCCCGGTGGGTCGGGAGATTGTCGCGGGGGGTCGCGGCGGGGTCAAGCCGGGAAAGGCGTCGACTCAGCCCCTGGGCGCGGCTTCCGCCGCGGTTTGGGGCCGCGATTTCTTCTTCCGCCGCCGCTCCTCGAGGACGGGCGCCGGATGCTGGAGCTGTTCCAGGAGTTCGGGCGTCATCCACGGGAGGCTTTCGAGGTTCTGCCGCAGGATGCGGGGCATCGGCTTACCCTCCCGCTCGTGCCGCGGCCGGCTCTTCCACCGCCGGTGCATCCACAGGTACTGCTCGGGCTTCATCCGGACCATCATCTCGAGCGCCCGGCAGTATCGGGCCGTGATGTAGTACAGCGGGTCGGGCTGCCCCTCCCAGTCTTCCGGCCGGATCACGTCCACCACCCCGGCCTCGAACTGGAAGCCGGTCCCCACCCGGTGGGCGTACCCGCAGACGACGGGCACGCCCTTGCGCATCGCCAGCAGCCCGATCGACTTGTAAGTCGATGCCAGCCGGCCAAAGAACGGGACGAACATCCCCCGGTCGCCCGCGTTCTGGTCCGCGATGAACGCGAGGCCGCCCCCCTCGCGCAGCACCGCGAGCATCCGGTCGGTGGCGTCCCACTTGGTGATGATCTTCAGGCCCTTCCGCTCCCGGATGCCCAGGATCCAGTCGTTGATGAGCGGGTTGTCGATCGGCCGGGCGATCGCGTTGATGTCGTACCCGAGCACCGCCAGCAGGTAGCCCAGGACCTCCCAGTTGCCCAGGTGCCCGGTCACGAGGATGACCGGCTGCCGCGCGTTGAGCATCTCGAGCGACGCGCCGAGGTTCACGATCTTGACGTGGTTCGCCCAGGTCCCCAGGTGGAGCATCCGCGGCGTGTAGCAGAGCTCGAAGACGAGCTTCACCAGGTGCTCGAACGTCTGCTCGGTGACCTCCTCCACCTTCGACTCGGGCCACTCCGGGAACGAGAGCCGGAGGTTGAACCGGCACCGGTCCCGGTGTCGCTTGTCGAGACGGTGGATGGTGCGGCCGATCGCGCCCGCGAAGTTGAGCGTCGCGCCGACGTCCAGCGTCGTGATCGACATCTCGGCGAGCCGGGCGCCGATGTACTGGGACCACATGGTGACGGGGGAGAGTTCTTTGGGCATGCGTGGAGCGTAGAGCGTACCGCGGGGAGCGGAGGGACGTTACCCAATGAAAGAGGGCGTGAGCTGGTCGGCTCACGCCCTCACGATCTCACGTTCTTTGCCGTGCCGCTCCTACCGCTGGTAGTAGCCGACCAGGTTCAGGAAGCGGTTCTGGTTGAGGATCGGGATGCTCAGTTCGCGGGCCTGCCCGATGAGCGTCTGGTACCGCTCGTAGTTGCGCTGCGACTCGACGAAAGCCGCGATCGCGGTCGGGTCGATCACGTTCGACGGCGGCTGCTGAGGCAGCGGGGGCTCCTCGCCCAGGACGAGGAAGTCGACGTCGTAGCTGAGCTGGTCGGCGAGCGCCCCGCCCCACCGCTCGATGAGCGTCTCCACCCGGCGGCGGTCGCCGAGCTGCGCATCGCCCGTGTTGTCGATGTCGAAATCGCCGTAGACGTGGAACCGCAGGGTCCGGTTCGGGTCGTAAACGACGTTGACGAGCTGGTCGCCCTGGTCGACCGTGGCGACGCGGTCGCTGCGGACGATGCGGGCGGCGGCGCTGTTGGGCCGGAGTTCGACAACCTCGACGGTGGCGATCCCGCGGAGGTCGTCCACGTCGTCCTCATCGTCGAGTCGCACGATCTCGCCCCGCTCGAAGACCTCGAAGGTCATGCCCAGCGACAGCCGGTCTCGGCTGCCCCGGTCGAGGTAGATCAGGTTCTGGTCGGGGAGGACCGCGGTCACGCTGGCGTCGGCTTGGGTGATGCGGCTGGCGCCGGTCTCGTCCCGCGCGGTCCGCTCCCGGAGCGTCGCCTCGAGCTGCCGCCGCTCGTTCTCCGCCTGCTGGATCCGCGTCTCGAGTTCCTGATTCTGGTTCGCGAGGGCTTGCCGGGCCTCGCTGAACTGCTGCGTCAGCCGCGTCTCGAGTTCCTGCCCGGAACCCTGGTGGTTCCTGAACGCCTGCTCGATCTGCTCGATCTGCGACCGCATCGCGGCGAGCGAGTCGTTGTACTGCTTCTGGATGTTCGCCTGCTCGTCCACCGCACGCTGGGCGTTGGCGACCGCCTGGTCGCGGGCTCGCTCGAGCTCACCAATCTGGTTCTGCTTGTCCTCCACCTCACGCCGCAGGTCCTGGACCGTGCGGACGAGAGCCCCTTGGACATTGGCCTCCTCCAGTTGCTGGGCGATGACCTCCATCGGCTCCTCGGGGTTGCCGATGATCCGCTGCTTGAGCTCCCGGTTCTGGTCCAGCAGCGTCTTGACCACCGGACGGCTCAGCCCTGTCACCGCGGGCTGTGCCTCCTCGTTGGGGGTGACGTACTGGCGGAGTCGGTCCGTCGCGTCCTGCGCCTCCTGGCGGGCTCCGCCGAGCTGGGCCCAGAAGACGATCGCCAGGAGCAGCGAGATAAAGAATCCGGCCCCCAGGAAGACCAGCGCCCATGCGTAGCCGGCGCCGGCGCCACCCGTTCGTGCACGTGCCATTCGGTTCGCTCCGATGGGAAATAACGTCTGCGGAAGGTAGGAAAGCTAGTGTCGCTGAGCGCGCTTCCGCCGTCAAGCGGGATCGGCGCGAAGCCGGCGTGCGTAGCCCGTGGAGCGTGCGGGAGATAGAGCCATCCGCCGGGCGGCCCACGCTCAGCGCTCCACGTCCCAAATATTACCGGACCTCCACCATCAGTTCGACTTCCACCGGCGCCCCCAGCGGGAGGCCCGACGCACCGACCGCCGCTCGGACGTGGCGGCCTTCGTCTCCGAAGAGCTTCCCGAGGAACTCGCTGGCGCCGTTGGCGACCTTGTGCTGGAGGTTGAAGTCGGCATCGCCGTTGACGAAGACCCCGACGCGGACAACGCGGACAAAACCGGACCAGTCGCCGCCGAGCACGCCGTCGACCGCTGCCAGGCCGTTGATGACGCACTGGCGAGCGCAGGCGTGGGCGGTGTCGAGGTCGACCTCCTGCGGGACGCGGCCCGTGGCGATCAGCTCGCCGTCGCGCAGCGGCAGTTGGCCGCTGACGAGGACGAGATTGCCGGTGCGGAGAGCGGGGATGTACTCCGCCACCGCCTTGGGCGTTGAACCGAGGTCGTAGCCGAGGTCCTTGAGCTTGGCGCGGATGTTCATGCCCGCAATATACGCTCCCCGCCCCGCGTGCCGCCGGCGGCATGCGCGAGCCGTTACTGCTCGGTCTTCGCCAGCGTGTCAGCTTGGGCGTCGGTGTCGCCGCGTGCCCGCTTCACCGCGTCGACCACCTGGGCGACCGTGTACGCGTCGCTCTTGAAGACCTCGCTGCCGTCGGGCGCGAAGACCACGAGCAGCGGGATCGCGACCCGACCGACCTCCTGGAGCATCTGCGTGCCGGCGACGTTGTCGCTGCTGGTGATGTCGACCTTCATGGGGACGACCCTGCGGTCCTCGAAGAGCTCGACAACGGGTTCGCGATAGAGCACCCCGTGCTCGAGCGCCTTGCAGTTGAGGCACCACTCGGCGGTGAAGTCCATGACGACGACGTTGCCGCTCGCGAGTTCCCGCGCGAACGCGTCGGGGGTGTAGGTGACCCAGTCGATGGGGCCGTCGTCGGTGAGGCGGACGCCGCCCATCCCCGCGGCGAGGATGGTCGCGGAGCCGACAGCGGTCCAGGCGAGGCGTCGGCCGATCGACCCGGTGATTTGCCAGGTGCGGTAGATGACCCAGCAGGCGGCGAGGGCGATGAAGGCCATGACGGGCCACCAGTAGAGGTTGGTGGATTCGCCGTCGGCGGCGGTGAGGGAGCTGATGCCGACGCCGATGAAGTAGGCGGCGGCGGCGAGCATGAGCAGGCCCATGGTCTGCTTGATGAGTTCGCTGGCGGGGCCGGTGCGGGGCATGCGTTCGACGAGGATCGGGAACGCCGAGAGGACGAGGTAAGGCGCCGCCATCCCCCCGCCGATGGCGGCGAAGGTGGCCAGGGCGGTGGAGGCGTCGCGGGTCGCGGCCCACGCGGCGGCGCTGCCCATGAAGGGGGCGGTGCAGGGCGTGGAGAGGACGGCGGTCATGATGCCGAAGCCGAACGAGCCGGTGAGCGTGTCGTGCCGGGGGCTGACCTGGTAGACCCACTGGGGCAGGCCCACGGTGAACAGGCCGAACATGCCCATGCCCATCAGGGCGATGATCGCGCCGACGCCGATGGTGAACCAGGTCTCCTGGAAGAGCTGGTTGATGGCGCCGAAGCCGGAGACCGCGATGATCGCCACGCCGATCGCGAGCCAGAACGCGACAACGCCCAGCGCCATCGTCGCCCCGAGCAGGAGGCACCGCGCCCGGTTGCCTGCCGCGCGGGAGAGGCTCATGATCTTGATCGGGATGACCGGCAGGACGCAGGGGGTGAAGTTCAGCAGCGCGCCCCCCACCGCCGCGACCGCCAGCAGCAGCCAGAACCCCGCGCCGCTCGGGTCGATCTCGAACCGCCAGTCGAAGACGTCGAACCGGACCGGGCCGACCGGCGCTGAGGGCGCCCCGTCCCCCGCCATCAGCTTCGCGAAGCTCGACCAGTCGAACCCGGCGAACAGTTCCGGCTCGGGGGACGGCGCGTCGACCGCCATCCCGGCGGAGACGATCTCCAGCGGGGTCTCCAGCGTGACCGTCTTAGGCGGCATGCACATCTGGTCGTTGCACGCCTGATAGACGACCCTCGCGGTGACGGCTGCGGGTCCCGGCTGGGCCCCCGTCGCGATGGCCACCGGCACATAGATCACCGCCCGGTGCTCATACGCCGCCACCAGCGAGTCGGGCTCGGGGTACGGGACGATGACCTGCTGGGGCTCGGGGAACTGGGCCGCTCCGACCGTGACCACCTGACCGTGTGCGGTCACCTCGACCGTGGTGGGGATCAGCGACGGCGCGGTCCGGGCTGCGTCCGGATTGACGTGCCACCCGGGGGCCATGTCCAGGACGACCGCCAGCACCCGCTGGTCCCCCGGCCGGGCGATCTCGCCGGACCAGACGCCCCGAACCTCCACGGGCGGGGCAAGCTGTGCCATCGCCGGCGCCGCCCAAGCCAGCAGGACCAGCAGCGGGATGAGGGCGCGGAGAGGTGAAGTCATGGCTGGGCGACAGTGTAACTTGGTCATACAGCCATAACCGCCGACAGCGGCAGATGATTCCCACCCGGCCGCGATTGAAGGACCTGCCCTCACCCGCCCGATAACATCAGGGCATGGCGGAAGTTCTCGATCAGTCCGAAGTCGACGCGCTGCTCGCCGCGGTCGAGACCGGCGACGTCGCGCCCGCCTCCGACGGCGGGGGCAGCCAGGTCTTCTCGAACCGCCGCCGGTCGGTCGCTGACGACCTCGAGATCCGCGAATACGACTTCAAGCGGCCCGAGCGTGTCTCGAAGGACCAGATGCGGGCCCTGGAGAACCTTCACGAGGGGTTCGCCCGCTCGTTCGGCGCCGCCCTCTCGGGCTTCCTCCGCACGATCATCGAGGTCAAGGTCTCGAACATCGAGCAGATGACCTTCAGCGAGTTCACCCACTCGCTGCCGAATCCCACCTGCTTCTCCCTGCTCGGGTGCGACCCGCTCGAAGGGACGATGTGCCTCGAGATCAGCCCGCTGATCATTTACCCGATCATCGACCGCCTGCTCGGGGGCAGCAACGCGGACCTGTTCATCCCGCAGCGGCCGCTGACGGCGATCGAGATGCGTCTGGTGAGCAAGATCCTCGACCGGGCGCAGGCGGGGCTCGGCGAGGCGTGGCGGGGCGTGGTGCCGGTGCAGTTCGTTCTCGAGGACACCGAGAGCAATCCCGCGCTCGTGCAGATCGTCCCGCCGAACGAGGTCGTCGTCGTCGTGGGCTTCGAGCTGAAGATGGGCGGCCGGGCCGGGACGATGAGCCTCTGCATCCCCTACAACGTCATCGAGCCGGTCGTCGACAAGCTCAGCAACCAGACCTGGGCCGCCTACAAGCGGAACAAGGGCAACAAGCACCTCCGCCAGCGGATGGTCGGCCACCTCGACGCGGCGAAGCTCGGGGTCACCACGATCCTCGCCGACACCACGATCAAGCTCAGCGACCTCGTCTCGTTGCAGGTGGGCGACATGATCCTCACCGAGAAGCCCGCGTCGGCGCCCCTGACGCTGTCGGTCGAGGGCAGGCGGAAGTTCATCGGGCAACTCGGCCAGTACCGCGGCAACCGGGCCTTCAAGGTGCTTCGGCCGATCGCGCCGAAGGACCGGGTTTAGGAAGACGCCTCGCGGCCTTCGCGAGAACCTCCTCGGACGTCACGTCGATTCGACAAACAGGCGGGCTTCCCGCGGGTGACGGAACGTGTGCAGCGTCTGGTCCTCTCGCAGGCCCTCAAGCCACCGACAAATGCTCGGCCGGCTGTCGCGGTGGAACCGCCAGACGTAGCGCAGGAACTCGGGACTGAATCGCTCGGGGCAACCCTCGGTCATGTCAGGCCGTGTCCGCCCGTAGCCCCGGACGATCCGCTTGAGCACCCGCCAGCGATAGATCCGCGGCGGGTAGTCGAGGAAGATCACCGTGTCGGCCCGCGCGAGCCGCATCGCCATCGTGCCCCCGTAGTTCCCGTCGATGATCCACGCTTCGCCCGCGAGCACCCGTTCGAGCCTCGTCACCAGTTCCACGGGCGACGACTCGACCCAGCCCGGCTTCCAGTGCAGCCGGTCCATGTGGACGACGGGCAACCCCGTGCGTTTGCCCAACTCGATGGCGAGCGTGCTCTTCCCCGCACCGCACGGCCCGATGATGCACACGCGCCGCATAGCACCCACAGCGTCTCTCGCGAGGGGAGAAACCCTCCCCGCGTGTCACCCATCAGCCCAGCCGCGCATTCGCCCGCTCGACGAACTTCGCGAGCGGGGCGTGCGTGAGCAGCAGCACGGGATTCATCGTGATCGTGCCAAGGGCGACGTGGTTGGCGCCGGCGTCGACGAACTCGTCGATGTGCTCGGGCTTCTGGACGCCCCCGCCGCCGATGATGGTGATCGCGTCGCCGTAGAGCCGCCGCATCTCGCGGACGACCGCGAGGGCGATCGGCTTGAGCGGCGCGCCGCTGAGGCCGCCCTGCGGCACGGGGAGCGTGTTCGTGCAGTGGAAGCATCGGACGCCCGCATCGAACGCCTGCCGGACGAGTTCGGCGTAGTTCACAGGCGGGACCTTGACGACCACCGGCACGCCGGTCGCCACCGCGTCGGCGAAGAGGGACGGCGGGCAGCCGATCTCCCCCACGTTCGGGCAGCTCATGTTCAGCTCGACCCCCAGCGGCCGGACCTCCGCGATCTGCCGCAGCAGTGTCGCCCAGTCCTCCGGCGTGAAGCCGTGGACGCTGACGAGCTTGTCGCGGACATCGATCCTGCCCGCCTTCACGTGGTCGGCGAGCCAGCCCATCCCGGGGTTGCGCAGCCCGATCTTGTTGACCCAGGCTTTGGTCGCGAAGGAGTAACGGACGGTCTTGATGATGCGCCAGAGCCGGCCGCCACGGGGGGCGGCGGTGAACGTGCCGAGCGTCGCGGTGGTGCCCGCGGGCTGGACGTAGTTGCCGAAGGGCGCGGAGACGATGCACGGGCGCAGCGCGAGAGGCGCTGCGCTGGGCGCACCGACGGGCGACACGGAAGCTTGGGGCGCAGTCACGCGGGCGAGTATAACGGCGGCGTGAGACGGGCGGTGGCGAGGCTGGGGTCGGCGGTGCGCGGGGCGATCGACGAGATCTTCCCCCGCGTGACCGCGGTCGATGCCGATGGCCGCCCCTTCGATCCGTTCACGCCCGATCCCCCGAGCGCCTACTGCGGTCGCTGCGGCGCGACCTGCGGCCCCGGCGCGGCCGACGCGTCGGGCTGCGCCTTCTGCCGCGGCGAGCGGATCGCGTGGGACGGGCTGACCCGGCTGGGCGCCTACGCCGACCCGCTCGACGCCCACATCCGGGAGATGAAGTTTGCGCAGCAGTGGCGGTGGGCGCCGTGGCTGGGTGAGCACCTGGCGCGGGTTTTGCCTTCGATGGGGGAGCGGGTCGTCGTGGAGGGCGTCCCGATGTGGTGGCGACGCCGGTGGCGGCGCGGCTACAACCAGGCGCAGCTCATGGCCGACGCCGTGGCCGCACGGCGCGGCTGGCGGGTCGCGCCGATCCTCCGCCGCACGAAGCACACCCACCCGCAGGTGTCGGTCGGCTTCTCGTCCCGCGCGGCAAACGTGGCGGGCAGCTTCACGATCGAGCCGGTCGACCTCCGCGGGTGGACGGTGGTGCTCGTCGACGACGTGAAGACCAGCGGCTCGACCCTTGCGGCGTGTACGCGGTTACTCAAGCAGGCGAAGGCAGACCGCGTCCACGTCGCCGTGGCCGCGGTCGCGGACCCGAGGGGGGGCGACTTCACGCGCATCGACGCCTGAGCGTTCCCCGTTTCGCGGCGTGACGGCGCGGCTCCTTGACGGCGCGGCTCCTCTGACGTCGCGACGAGTCGCCGCGAGAAATCGCGGCGTTACCACCGCACCGGCACGCGCTGCCCCGTCGTGGCGCTCTCCACCGCCGCGAAGACCATGGCCACGCTCGCGATATTCGCGTCGCAGGGGCATGTCGGCTGCGGTCCCCGCTGGAAGCCCGCTCCTTGCTCCACGCAAGCGGCGAACTCCCGGATGAGGTGCTCGTGCCCCTCGTGCGGTAGTTCGATCAGCGGCACGTCCACATCGTCGAGCGGCCGGATGAAAGCGTCGCTCGTCTCGTCCGCGACAACCTGCGCCCGGACGCTCGTCCCCCCGTCCCACCGCAGCGTGCCCCGCTGCCCGACGATCCGCCAGTCGGCATTCCAAGCCGTGGCGAAGCCTTCATCCGCCCATGAGCCGCGAAAGGTGTAGACAACCGGGCTCCCGTCTGGCAGCCGCATCTCGAAGATGCAGCACGCCGACGCGTCGCCCCGGTACCACGACCGCCGCGGGTTCCACGAATACGCATAGACGCTGACCGGGTCGGCGCCGCTGAGCTGCCGGGCGTTGTCGAAGGTGTGGATCGCCATGTCGACGATGAGCGGGTGATCCATCGCCGCGCGGAACCCGCCGAACCGGGCGCCGACGAAGAAGTCGCTGTGGACTTCCTGCACGTCGCCGATGGTGCCCGACTCCAGCGCCCGCTGCGCGGTCATCGCCCCAGCCGTGGGGCGACGCGTCTGCGTGACGGCATAGAGCAACCCCGTATCCCGCGCCTTTGCGAGCATCCGCTGGGCCTTCTCCAGCGTATCGCTCATCGGCTTTTCGCCCAGCACGTGGCAGCCGAGACCGAGCGCGTCAAGCGTGACCTCGTGGTGTGCCGCGGGAACCGTGACGTCGAACACGGCGTCGGCTCCCGTCGCGCGCACCGCGTCGCTTAGCGAGACGAACACCGACGAGGCCGGCAGGCCGAACTCCCCCGCCCGCTTCTCGGCCGCAGCGCGATTCAGATCGACGAGTCCGACGAGTTCAATCGACGGCGCCGCCAGCGCCGGCCGGATCCACGCCGGCGACATCCCACCGCAACCGACAAGCACGACGCGCACCGGTTTCATGGGGACCCCTTCAACGGGAGGAGCCGCTAAGGAATCCCTACGCCCGCAGTTCCGCCCCCGCCTTCGCCTTCAGCGCCTCGACGGCTGCGGCGACCTGCGGGTCGACCTCCTCGTGTCGGAGCGTTCGGGCCGGGTCGCGGAACCGCATGCGGAAGCTCACGCTCTTGCGGCCCTTCTCGATCGGCTTGCCGCGGTAGATCCCGAGAAACGTCACCGACTCCAGCAGCGCCGGATTCGCGTCACGCACCGCGGATTCGATCGCCTCCCAGCGGACCGCTTCGTCCACCAGGATCGACAGGTCCCGTTCGATCCCCGGGAACCGCGGAAGGCTCGCCACGGTGCGGACCGGCGGGTAAAGCGCCAGCAGCGGCGCGATGTCCAGTTCGGCCGCGACGAGGCCGGACTTGAGGTTGAAGCGGTCACGCACCGCAGGCGCCAGGACGCCGAGTATCCCGATCACCCGCCCGCCCAGGCTGACCGTCGCCGATGACGTGTAGCCGCCATCCTCGACCGGCGACACGACCAGTTGGGAGGCCGCGTCGCTCCCTCCCAGCCGCTCGATGAGTTCCGCCACCGTGCCGCGAAGGTCCCGCACCGCCGCGTCCGGGTCCGGGGCGTCGGCGAGCAGGGCCAGCTTGACGGCCTCCTCGATCTCGCTGCCCCGCTTCGTCCAGGTCGAGGCGGCCTCGAACAGGCGCACACCCTCGTTGCCCGCGTCCTGGTTCGTCTTCCGGCTCGCGAGCAGGCTCGGCAACAGCGACGGGCGGAGCATCGGCTCGCCCTTCCGCCGCTCGTCGTCGATCATCACCGCCTGCGCGCCCTCGGGGACGAACGGCTCGCCACCGGCCGGGGCGATGAAGCTGAAAGTCACCGCCTCGTGGTACCCGTGCGCGATGAGCACCCGGTGGAGCAGCCCCTTCGCTGCCACTTCCGCCTGCCGCGGCTGGACCCGCACCTCGATCCGATCCGCCACGGGCAGGTCGTTGTAGCCGTGAAGTCGGCCGACCTCCTCGATCAGGTCGATCTCCCGTTCGATATCGCGGCGGAACGAGGGGATGGTGCAGACGATCGTGCCGTCCTGTTGCTCGGGCTCGAGACCCAGGCGTGCCAGGTGCTCCATCTGCCGCTCCGGAGAGAGACTGACACCGAGGATGGCGTCGCACCGCTCGGGCCGAACCACCACGCGCCGGGGCCCGGGTGTGTCGTGGCCGACGCGAACCACCCCCGCGGCCAGCGTGCCCCCCGCGAGCTCGACAATCAGTTCAGCGGCCCGTCGGCTGGCGCGATCCACGCCCTCGGGGTCGATGCCGCGCTCGAAGCGGTAGCTCGAATCGCTCGCGAGCTTGAGGGCCCGGCTGGTCCGGCGGACGGAGAGCGGCTCGAAGATCGCCGACTCCAGCAGCACGTCCGTCGTCGACTCACCCACCTCGCTGTCGAGCCCGCCCATGACCCCTGCGATCGCGACGGCCTTCTCCGCATCCGCGATCACCAGCATCGCCTCGGTCAGCTCGTGTCGGGTGTTATCGATGGCCGTGAACCGCTCGCCCCGCTTCGCCCGCCGGACGACGATCCGGCGACCGGAAAGCCTGTTCAGGTCGAACGCGTGCAGCGGCTGGCCCATCTCCAGGAGCACGAAGTTGGTCACGTCGACGACGTTGTTGACGCTCCGCAGCCCGCAGGACTCGAGCCGATCGACCAGCCACGCCGGGCTCGGGCCGACGGTCACGCCGCGGACCACGCGGGCGGTGTAGACGCTGCAAAGTTCGGGCTCGTCCAGGTCAACGCGGGTGACTGTCTCGACGCCCGGGCCCGATTCGACCAAGTGGGCGTCCGGTAGCCGCAGCGTCCGCCCCGTCGCCGCAGCGAGTTCGCGGGCGACGCCGACATGGTTGAGGACGTCGCTGCGGTTGCTTGTGACCTCGACCTCGAGCTGGGTTTCCCGCACCCCGGAGGGGAGGGTCACCTCCTCGACGTGCTCGACGGGGAAGCCGACCGCGGTGAGCCGCTCCTGCGCCTCGGGCGCGGTGGCGGGGCGATCGAGGTACGCGTTGATCCAGCCGAGAGCCGCCTTCATAGGCCGGCCATGCTACCGAGGGCGCGACCCGCGGCAACCGGGTATGGTGCGGG
Source organism: uncultured Phycisphaeraceae bacterium (assembly GCA_964555075.1). Classification (GTDB taxonomy): domain Bacteria; phylum Planctomycetota; class Phycisphaerae; order Phycisphaerales; family Phycisphaeraceae; genus CAZKRE01. The sequence continues at coordinate 11,201 of CAZKRE010000021.1, read as the reverse complement.
CATGCGTCGCCTGATCGCCGCCGTGCTGCTGATCATCATTGCCGGATGCGCCGCTCCCGCGCCACACGGGGCCGGGCCCGACGCCGCCCCGCCGGACTTCGCCCTCGTCTTTACCGTGACCCCCGCCGACGCCGGTGGTCCCGCGGAACCGGCGGACGCCGCCGGGGGCGACCCCCTCGCCCGCCCCGCCCAGCACATCCTCACCCCCCATCGCGTCCTCCGCGTCGCCTTCGGCACGGGCGTCCACCCCGGCCTCTATCCCCCCGCGACCGCCACGCTCACCCCCGGACAGGTGAACCGGCTCTGGCAGATCATCCGCGAGCACGACCTGACCACCCCGCCCGCTCCCACATCGCCCCCGGCCCCGGCCCCGGAAAGCGACGCCCCGTCGTGGACGCTCCAGATCACCGCGGGTGGCCGCTGGACCCGCTACACGATCCCGCCCTCCGCCAGCCCCGGGGCGGAGCAGTTGCTCCGGGAACTCGTCCAACTCCGTGGCGGCAGTCCACGCGCCCGCCCGTGACGGGTCGTGTGCGGCGTTGCCGATAACCGTCGAATCCGCTATACTCTTCGATTCGCCGTTTGGCCCGCGGTCCACCCGCCGCAGCCCCGACGCCCGGAGCCCCACGCCCATGATCGAATCGCTCAAAGACGACAAGGTGATCAACCAGCTCGGTGGCCGGTTCAAGTTCACCGCCCTGGTGCAGCACCGCATCCGCGAGCTGATGGAAGGCTCACGCCCCTTGGTCGAGCGGCAGGGCCGCAGCGACTTCGAGGTCGCCGTGCAGGAGATCGTCGAGGGCAAGATCACCCTTGAACTGAACACTGAAGACGCCGAGGCCGTCGAGGCCGACGTCGACGAACTGGCCTGACCCGGGCGACGCTCGTATCCTCGTCGCCATGGCGACTCAGCCGGGCCTACCCTCACCCCCCCCCGATGCCGCCCACGCCCTCCAAGGGCGACGGGTCGTGGTCGCGCTGACGGGTGGCATCGCCTGCTACAAGACCGCCACACTCGTGAGCCGTCTGGTCCAGGCGAAGGCGATCGTCCGCGTGTTGATGACCGACGCCGCTACCCGATTCGTCACCCCCCTCACGCTCCAGTCGCTCTCGGGTCAGTCCGTCATCACCTCGATCTGGCAGGCAGACGACCGGCCGGACAGCCAGCACATCGGCGTCGCCCGCTGGTGCGACCTGATGATCATCGCCCCCGCCTCGGCGAACACGATCGCCCGGCTCGCGCACGGGCTGTGCGACGACGTCGTCAGCCTCGTCGCCACCGCCCTACCCCGCGACACCCCCCTGCTGCTCGCGCCGGCGATGAACGCCGACATGTGGGCCAACCCCGCGGTGCAGCGGAACGTGGCCCAACTCCGCGACGACGGCGTTCGATTCATCGGCCCCGAGGAGGGCTGGCAGGCCTGCCGGACCAAAGGCGCCGGCCGGATGAGCGAGCCCGACGCGATCCTCACCGCCATCGCCACCGCGCTGCCCCGTTAGCCGCGGCCCTTGGGCCGCGAGGGGCGCCGAATGATGTCGCGGCGAGGCGCGGAGCAAGCTCCGCGGCTAACTTGCGCTGGGGCTCACCGCCGAAGCGTCGCTTCGCGCCGGAAGCCGAACCCCCGCCGGTTGTCGATCCACCGCACCCACGTCGGCGTGAAGACGTAGAACCGCTGCTTCTCGATCATCTCCCGGAACTGCGGGAGCGCGGCGGCGAAGGCGTACTTGGTGGTGTAGAGCTCGAACGCGTCCTCGGCGTCGCCCTCGTCGACGATCGGCTTCGCCTCGCCGTGCATCTGCACCCCGTGGATCATCGGGGCCCGGTCGTCGTGGGCGTAGACGGTCACCGCGACCCGCGGCCGCGCGAGCAGGTGCACGCTGTGGAGCGAGTCGGGGCTGGAGACCCAATAGAGCCGCAGCACGCTGTCGGTCGCGAACTGCACGTTCGCGGCATGGGGCGTGCCATCAGCGCCCGCCGTCGCGAGCGAAGCCGTGCGACAGGTCGCGAGGAACGTCCCGATCTCCTTGAGCAGGTCGTCTTGAGAATCCGTCACGGCGAAGGCTCCGGCCGGGTGCGGGCGATCCTATCACGCGCGGGTGCGGGGCGTCAGCCGCGGCGGGCGGACGCCCTTCCGTGCGGCGTCTCGCACAGGGACGTACGCCAGTTCCTCGCCCGCATCCACCCGCCGCAAGAGCAGCCCGCCCCGGCTCATGTCGCCCCGGCCGACGAACTCCGCCGGGAACAGCAGCCGCTCGCCCAGGCACGCCAGCAGCGGGTCCACGTACTTCGGCGTCGCGATGCTGCCGAGGAGGACGACCCCGGACGGCGGGTCCCGCTCACACAACGCCCGGACGTCCCGCACCAGCGGCTCGCAATACCGCGGCTCTTCGACGTCGATCGGCACCGCCGACATCGCCCGCAGGTCGTCGAGCGTCACCGGCGTCTCCGGCGGGACGAGCCCGCGTTCGGAGGTGATGATGAACGTGCCTTGGGGGACGGGTGCGAAGCGGCGGGCGTAGCCGAGTTTCCCGCGAAAGTAGAGCCCGCTGAGGAACGAGAAGACCTCCCCAAGCGTGGCGCCGGCCGGCTCGCGCAACCGCAGCGCCAGCGGGAACCGCGCCCCGTCCCGAAAGAGCAGCTTCGCACGCTGCCCGTCGAGCCGTGCGGGTGAGAGCAGGAAGGTTCGCATGTGCAACTCTACGCCGGGCCTGAGGCTCCGCGAAGGGCCGGACGGAAGGTCGCATCAACGGGCGCATCGACAGCCGACCCTTCGAAGAGCCTCAGGGTGGGCGTGACGCGAATCAAACCGCGAGCTTGGAGCCGATCCGCTCCATCGCCTCTTCGACGTTCTCGCGGCTGTTGAAGGAAGACAGCCGGAAGAATCCCTCGCCGCAGGCGCCGAATCCGCTGCCGGGGGTGCCGACGACATTCGCCTCGTTCAGGAGCTTGTCGAAGAACTGCCAGCTCGTCAGGCCCTCGGGGCATTTGAGCCAAACGTACGGCGCGTTGATCCCGCCATGCACCTCGATCCCGTTCTGCATGAGGCTCTCGCGGATGATGCGCGCGTTCTCGAGGTAGAACGAGACCAGCGTCTCGACCTGCTCCTGCCCGGCCTCGCTGTAGACCGCCTCGGCGCCGCGCTGCACGATGTAGCTCACGCCGTTGAACTTCGTCGTCTGCCGGCGTGACCAGAGGCGGTGCAGGTCAACCTTCTCGCCCGCCGCCGTTCGTCCGGCGAGCGTCTTGGGCACGACGGTGAAAGCGCAACGCGTGCCGGTGAATCCCGCGGTCTTCGAGAAGCTGCGGAACTCGATCGCGCACTCGCGCGCCCCTTCGATCTCATAGATCGACCGCGGGACTTCATCCTCCGTGATGAACGCGTAGTAGGCCGCGTCGAACAGGATCAGCGCCCCGTGCTCGCGCGCGTAGGCGACCCACTTCTCCAGCGATTCCCGCGACGCCACCGCCCCCGTCGGGTTGTTCGGCGAGCAGAGGTAGACCACGTCCACCGGCCGCGACGGCAGCTCGGGCTCAAACCCGTTCTCCGGCGTCATCGGCAGGTAGACGATCCCCGCGTACTCGCCCCGCTCGTTGGCTTCGCCCGTGTGGCCCGCCATCACGTTCGTGTCGACGTACACCGGATACACCGGGTCGGGCACCGCGATCACGTTCTCACTGCCGGGCGCGAGGATGTCGAGGATGTTACCGGTGTCGCACTTGCTGCCGTCGGAGATGAAGATCTCGTCGGCGGCGACGTCGCAGCCGCGCGCCTTGTAGTCAAACGCCGCGATCTTCTCCCGCAGCCACGAGAACCCCTGCTCCGGGCCGTAGCCCTGGAAGGTCTCGCGTTTGGACATGTCGTCCACCGCCTTGTGCATCGCGATGACGCACGCCTCGGGCAGGGGCTCGGTCACGTCGCCGATGCCCAGGCGGATCACCTTCGCGTCCGCGTTGGCCTCTGTGAACGCCTTCACCCGCCGGCTGATCTCCGGGAAGAGGTAGCCGGCCTTGAGTTTGAGATAGTGGTCGTTGATGGTCAGGGGCATGATGAAAAGATCCGCGCCGCACCCGGGCGGCCAAGCTGGTCCGCGGCGTGCCGCGGGTCCGTGAAGTCAGAGTTTCGATGCCGCAAACGCCCGCCCCGCCTCGATCGCCTCGTCGATCTTCGCCGGGTCCTTGCCGCCGGCCTGGGCCATGTCCGGTCGGCCGCCACCGCCGCCGCCCACGATCTTCGCCACCTCGCGGACCCAGTCCCCCGCCTTGAGCCCCCGCTTGATCTTCGCCTCGGGCACCGACGCCACGATCGCGACCTTGTCCTCGCCCGCCGCCGAGACCAGCAGCAGCGCCGCGTCCGGCCGCTTGCTCCGCAGGACGTCCATCGCGGTGCGGAGCGCGTTCGCGTCCACCCCGTCCAACCGGGTGGCGATGACGTCGCCGCCCTGCGTCTCTGCGAGCCCCCGCGCGAGTTCGGCAACGTCCGTCGACGCCGCCCGGGTCTTCTCTTTTTCGATCGCCTTGAGCGCCGCCTGCGCCTCCGTGATCGCCTGACGCAGTTGACTCCGCAGGCGAACCGGCATCGGCCGCTCACCCATTACCCTCGCGATCTCGCCGATGCCATCGCGGAGCTTCTTCTCGTCGCCGCTGCCCTTGAGCGCGCCCAGCCGGTTGAGCAGCCGCTCCGCCTCCGCCTCGGCCCGGTGTGCCGCGGCGCCCGTGAGCGCGGTGATCCGCCGAACGCCCTTCGCGACCGCTTCGTCCGCGACGATCGTGAAGCCCTCGGCCTCCCCGGTCGATCTGAGGTGAGTCCCGCCGCACAGCTCGACGCTGTAGCCCATCCAGTCCCGGTTCGTCGGCTCGGCGAGCAGATCCTTCACCGGCACGCCGACGGACACGACCCGAACCATCGGCGGGTACTTCTCGCCGAACACCGCGCGGAGCGTGTTGATCTTCAGCGCCTCCGCCTGCGGGAGGTTCTCGAAGTACACCGGCAGGTCGGCCGCGATGTCACGCGTCACCCGTTCCTCGATCCGCTCGATCTCGTCGGGCGTCAGGGCGCTGTTGTGCGAGTAATCGAAGCGGAGCTTCGTGTCGTCGACGAGCGAGCCCTTCTGCTGCACGTGGTCGCCGAGGACGTCCCGCAGCTTGTGGTTCATCACGTGCGTCACGGTGTGGTTCGCCATGATCCGCACGCGGCGGTCCTTCTCAACCGCCAGCGCCACGGGAACCTTTGCGTCCGGTGACGCCTGGATCGGCGACACGACCTGCCCGAGGTGGAATACCACCTCGCCGATCTTCTGCACGCTGTCCACCCGAACCCGCCCGCCGTTCACGACCTGGATCACACCCGTGTCGGCGACCTGGCCGCCCATCTCGGCGTAGAACGGCGTCTGCTCCACCGCCACCGCGACGCGCGATTCAACCTCCGCCCGGTCGGCCGGCTCAAAGCCGCTGCCCGTCTCGCGGAAGAGGTGCAGCCGCTGCGGCCGGGGCATCGTCTCCGTCTGCTCGTAACCGATGAACTCGGTCGCCGGCAGTTGGACCCTCCCGGTCAGCTCCGTGAGCTGCGCCTTCACGTCACCGCCGCCCGTCGCCGCCCGGCTCCGCTCGCGCGCCTCCTCCATCAGCGTCGCGAAACCCGCGACGTCCACGGACATCCCTCGCTCCTCCGCCATCACCTGCGTCAGGTCGACGGGGAAGCCGTAGGTGTCATAGAGCTTGAAGGCGTCGTCGGCGGAGATCTGCGCGGGGCGCTTCGCGCCCCCCGTCGAAGCGCGGGCACGGTCGGCCGCGTCGTCGAACAGCGTGATGCCCCGGTCGATCGTCCGCCCGAAGCTCTCCTCCTCCTCGCGGATGATCTCCGCGACGTGGGCGGTGTTCTGC
>CAZKRE010000021.1:0-5220 GCA_964555075.1 uncultured Phycisphaeraceae bacterium | reverse complement strand
CCCGAAGCTCTCCTCCTCCTCGCGGATGATCTCCGCGACGTGGGCGGTGTTCTGCCTCAACTCGGGGAAGGCCTCGCCCATCGCGTCGGCGACGATCGGCACGAGCGTGTGCAGGAACGGGTCCGTCAGCCCCAGGTGCTGCCGACCGAACCGCACCGCCCGACGCAGGATCCGCCGCAGCACGTAGCCCCGCCCCTCGTTGCTCGGCACCGCGCCATCGGTCAGCGCGAACGTCAGGCACCGCACGTGGTCCGAGATCACGCGGAACGCGATGTCCGCTCGCAGTTGCGGGTTCGCACCCTCCGCCTCGGGGTCGGCGACGTTGCTCCTGGGGTACTGCCCGGTGTACGGCCTCCCCGAAAGCTCGCTGATGGCCGCGAAGAACGGGTCCCACAGGTCGATGCCGAAGTTGTCCTGCTTGTCCTGGAGGACCTGGGCGATGCGTTCGAAGCCCATGCCGGTGTCGACGTGCTGGGCGGGCAGCGGCGTGAGCTTGCCGGACGAGTCGCGGTTGTACTGGATGAAGACGAGGTTCCAGATCTCCATGACGCGCGGGTCTTCGCCGTTGACGTCCTTGCCGCCGGTCTTGTCCGGCGTGCGGTCGATGTAGATCTCGGTGCACGGGCCGCAGGGGCCGGTGTCGCCCATCTCCCAGAAGTTGTCCTTGCCGAAGTAGTGGATGCGCTCGTCGGGTACGCCGCAGAGCCGCTTCCAGATGTCCGCGGCTTCCGTATCCCGCGGGACCCCGTTCCGCGGGTCGCCCTCGAAGCAGCTCACGTGCAGCCGCTCGGGGTCGAGGCCCCACACCTGGGTGAGCAGCTCCCACGCCATCGAGATGGCGCCTTCCTTGAAGTAGTCGCCGAACGACCAGTTGCCGAGCATCTCGAAGAACGTGTGGTGCCGGCGGGACCGGCCGACGTCGTCGAGGTCGTTGTGCTTGCCCCCGGCGCGGATGCACTTCTGCGTGTTCGCCGCCCGGCTCCACGGCGCCTTCTCGGTGCCGAGGAAGTAGGGCTTGAACTGGTTCATGCCCGCGTTCGTGAACAGCAGCGTCGGGTCGTCGTGCGGGACGACGGGCGACGACGGCACGAACGCGTGCCCGTGCTTCTGCACGAAGAAATCGATGTACTGCCGACGGATCTCGCTGCTGGTGGGCATGGGCCGCTTTCATCGCCTGCGCAGGCTGCGCAGAGTCCGGGAGTATAGCGAAAGGGCTGCCGCGTCCGTCGCCGGCCGCGGGGGCGGCCCGTCAGAACCGCGCGGGCAGTTCCGCCGTCGCGGACCAGAAGTCCTGCACCCGGCTGAGTCGGCGGGAGAAATCCTCGTAATCCGGGCTCTTGGTGATGAACGCGTTCGCCCCGAGGGCATAGCTCCGCGTCACGTCCCCGGGATCATCCGACGTGCTCACCATCACGACCGGCAACGGGCGCGTCCGCTCCTGGTCCCGGAGCCGACGGAGCACGTCGAACCCGTCGATCCCCGGCAACCGGATGTCGAGCAGGACGAGGTCCGGCCGGTGGCCCGGGTCGGCATCGCGGAGAAGGTCCACCGCGCTTTCCCCGTCGTTCACGTGCGTCAGTTCGCCCAGCGAGGCGTGTTCGGCGAGGGCGTGACGGATCACCATCGCGTGGATCGGATCGTCTTCGACGAGCAGGATGTGCAGCCGCTTAGCCATGATGGGTGGGTCCCGCCTTGCCTCATGCTCTCGGCCGACGGGAGGCGGGGACTGTAGCAAAGCGAGGAGGAACTCGATGTTCCTCGCCGCTCTCGCAACAGGCTCCCCCCCGCCGCCTCGACCCGTGGGCCTCAACAGGCGAGGTCGACCGGGCATGTGACCAGGGTTCGCTAGGGGAATGCCCGGTGGGGAAAACGGTTAGAGGCTTAGCTTTTTCAGCCACTTACGCATCGCGGGATCCGCCCCGAACGACCGATAAGAAGGAAGACGCTCAAGAGGGTTGGGAAAGGAGTTCCCACAATGGCGCGACATGATGTGGTTCTCGAAGCGTGCCACGATGAGACGCTGGCGGAGTTGGACGGGATGTTCGAGCCGCGGGCGGAGCCCGCGCACCAGGCGGTCCGGCTGGAGATGATCTGCCGGATCCGCAAGCTCATCGAGTCCGGCCGGTACGACACCGATGAGCGGCTGCAGGCCGCGCTCGACCGATTGCTCGAGAGCATGATGTAACGGCCAGCGCGGCGTGAACCCGCACGCGCGATATCCCACCGAGCCGCTACCGGATGCGAGCCGGCAAGCGAGCCGAAAGCCGAGCCGGGACGCGCCTGCCGCGTGTCAGGCCGCGGCTTTGGGTCGGGGCGTGAAGATCCGGACGCAGTTGCGGCCGCTCGCCTTCGCGGCATAGACGCCCTGGTCGGCGGCCTTGAGCAACTGCTCGGCCCGCTCGAAGAACGTGCCCTCGTAAGTCGCAACGCCGATGCTCGCGGTCACCTTCAGCGGCTCGCCCTCGTCGGAGTCGACCGGGGTCTTCTCGAGGCGGCGACGGGCGCCCTCGGCGAGCTGAGCCGCGGTCTTCCGCTCCGTCCCCGGGAGCACCACCGCGAACTCCTCCCCGCCGAACCGGGCGACGAGCGAGCCCTCCGGCATCACCGACTTGAGCATCGTCGCGAGCATCACAAGCACCCGGTCGCCCGTCGGGTGGCCGTAGGTGTCGTTGAACTTCTTGAAGTGGTCCGCGTCGAGGAAGAGCAGGCTCAGCGGGCGCCCCGTGGTGGCGACCTTGACGAACTCCTCGGCGATGAACTCGTTGAACTTGCGGCGGTTGGCGGCGCCCGTGAGCGAGTCGGTCGACGCCTGCTCGACGAGCTGCTCGTTCTGAGCCTCGAGCTGCGCGGTGTGCTGGGCGCTCTGGAGGTTGATCTGCAGGAGCGCGTCGTTGGCCCGGGCGAGGATCTCGTCCGGGTTGCCCAGCTCGCCTGTGGGCAGGTCGAAGAGGCGGCGGGTCTCCGCCGTCGACTGGTGGATGCACTTGAGCAGCGGCTCGGCCTGCTCCGCGGGGATGCCGAACCACGCCTCCGCCGACTGGTAGTACCCGCTCAGCGCCTCCCCGGGGTTGTCGCTGATGAAGACGTCGGCGATCTGGTTGCCCACGCCGACGCAGCGGACGAGCGGCGCCAGGTCTCCGGAGACCGCGGCGGGCGTCTCGTGGTTGCGGATCGGCTCGATGAGCAGGGGCGGGAGGTGCCAGCGTTCGGCGAGAGCGGCGCCCACGGTGGCGTGGTCGAAGCCCAGGGTCTGGTGCTCGAGGGCGGCAAGCTTGCGGTGGTCCCCCCCGGTGGCCGCGATGATCTTGGCGTAGGCGGGGCCCATCACCTGGTGCAGCGCGAGCACGCCCAGGTCCTGCATCAGCCCGCCGAGGAACGCCTCCTCCTGCTGGATGAGGTTGATCTGCCGGCCGAGGTTGCGGGCGGCGGTGGCGGTGTAGAGGCTGCGTTTCCAGAACCCGACGTGGTCGAACCCGTCGCCGCCGCTTTCCCGGAGGTTGCCGACGAGGCTGAAGCCCAGCGCGAGCGTCTTGACGCTGTTGAGCCCGAGGACGACGAGGGCGTGGGTGATCGTGCTGACGGCGTAGGACTGACCGTAGAAGCTGGAGTTGACCGTCTTGAGGATCTTGCCCGACAGGGCCGGGTCGTTCTGGATCGTGTTGGCGATCTGCTTGATGTTGACGTCGGGCTGCTGAACGAGGTCGATGACCTCGAGGGCGACCGTCGGCAGACTGGGCAGCCGCGGCGAGGCGAGCACGCGGTCCAGTAGTTCCTGGTTCATCGACGAGACCCTCAACAGTCGCGGCGGACTCTGCTCTGGCGAGCCGCGGCCGAACATCAGCCGCTGGATCGCCCCCCACGAAAGCCCATCGGCGGATGAACGGGGTAACTTGATCGGTCGCCTCCCGCGCCGCCGCCCGATAACGCCACGCCTATCATCGCCCGGTCACCCCCGAGGCAACACCATGGGCATGCTCGACGGAAAGGTCGCGTTCATCACCGGCGGCGCCAGCGGCATCGGCAAGGGCGCCGCGATCCGCTTCGTGGAACAGGGAGCGAAGGTCGGCATCGCCGACATGCAGCGCGAAGAGGGCGACGCCACCGTGCAGGAACTCTGCGACCGGGGCGGCGAGGCGGCTTTCTTCGAATGTGACGTCGCCGATCCCGACCAGGTGCGGCGGGCCGTGAACGGGACCGTCGAGCGATTCGGCCGGCTCGACATCGCCTTCGCCAATGCCGGGATCAACGGCGTCTGGACCCCCATCGAGGAGCTCAAGCCGGAGGAGTGGGATCGGACCCTCAACATCAACCTCAAGGGCACCTACCTCACGGTCCACTTCACGATCCCCCACCTGCGCCGGGCGGGCGGCGGGAGCATCATCATCACCGCGAGCGTCAACGGCACGCGGACCTTCTCCAACCCCGGCGCCAGCGCCTATTCAACAAGCAAGGCCGGCCAGATGGCGTTCATGCGGATGGCCGCGTTCGAACTCGCCCGGTACGACATCCGCGTCAATGGGATCTGCCCAGGGGCGATCAGGACGAACATCGACGAGCGCACGCAGAAGCGGCACACCGAGGAGGTGGAGGTCAAGATCGAGTTGCCCGAGGGCAACCCGGGCATCGACGGCGGCGTGGGCGACATCTTCGAAGTCGCCGACACGTGTCTCTTTCTCGCCAGCGACATGAGCCGCCACGTCAGCGGCGTGGAGATCTTCGTTGATGGGGGCGCCTCGCTTCTGCGGTGACGACACCCAGAAAAAGGAGCCCCGCATTTCCATGCGGGGCTCCCGGGGTTCTCAAACTTCTCGAGCGGGCTCAGGTGCTCTCGGCACCGGCCGTCGCGGCCTTGGTCTCTTCGGAGTCGGCGGCGGGCTTGCTGCCGTCGACGCTGAAGAACAGGTGATCCTCGCCTTCCTTGCGGGTGACGTTGATCGTCTGCCCCGGCTTGAACTCTTCGCGAAGGATCGCTTCCGACAGCGGGTCCTCAATGTGCTGCTCGATCGCGCGACGCAGCGGGCGGGCGCCGAAGTCCGGGTTGTAGCCCTTGTCGATCAGGAAGTCCTTCGCCGGCTGGTCGAGCTCGATCTTCATGTCCCGCTCCTTCAGCCGCAGGAACACCTTTCTGAGCTCGAAGTCCACGATGCCCACCAGGTCCTCCCGCGTGAGCGGGCGGAAGACGATCGTGTCGTCCAGGCGGTTGATGAACTCCGGGCGGAA
>CAZKRE010000020.1:22698-28068 GCA_964555075.1 uncultured Phycisphaeraceae bacterium | reverse complement strand
CGACGGGGTGCAGACGCACCGGCAGCATCCGCCCGCGCGGCTCGGGGGGCGTATTCGCCGCCATGTCGCGGATCATCCCGCCGATGATGGTCCCCATCTCGAGGATGCTCATCTGCGACACGCCGCAGGTGTACTTCAGGCTGTCCGACGCCACCGGGGCGTTGGCCACGACGACGTCGGTGGTGTCGGCGACGCCCGCGGCCCGTGCGGCCTCGGTCGCGCAGTCGGCCTGGAACTCGGTCCGGCAGATGAACGCGGTGGGCGGGTTCGGCTCCCGGAGCAGGCCCGCTGCCAGTTCCATGATCGCCTCCCGGTCGACCGGGGCGCTGCGGATGAGCAGCGCGTTGGCCGCGAGCCCGCGCTCCGCCAGCGTCTCGCCGATGCCGTCGTGCAGCTGGTGCTCGCCGACCGACCAGAGCTCGCGCATCACCGTCGCGATCCGCCGGTGGCCCCGCTCGACGAGGTACGACGCGAGGATCCGTCCCGTCTGCCGCTGGTCCCAGTTGAGCCAGCACAGGTTGGTCAGGTCCGGCTCGACCCCGCCCCACACCACGGTGGGGACGCCCGACTGGTTGAAGAACGCCCGCATCGGCCGGGACGACAGCACGAGCACGACGCCCGAAAGGGAGTCGCCCGCCCGCTCGAGGACCTGCTTCGCGTAGCCCACGTCCTGCTGGGGGACGAAGTTGAACTGCACGGACAGGTGGGGCAGCACCGTGCGCATGCCTTCCACCTGCGTCCACAGCGCCTGGGCCACGGCCGGCTCGCGGAGGCACTGCTCGGGCATCAGGAAGTGGACGCACGCGCTGGCGTCCCGCGTCTCGATCGCGGACCCGATGAAGGTGCCCGCGCGCGGCCGCCGCTCGAGGATCCGCCGCTGCGCCAGCAGCGCCATCGCCCGCTGCACCGTGGTCACGCTCTCCCCGAGCAACTGACCGGCGTCAGCGGCGGTGATGTACTTGTCCCCCGGGCGGAAACCCGACGCCTGGATGTGGCGGCGGAGCCGCTCCGCGGAATCCAGCACCCGGTTGGAGACCACTTCGCTCGCCCGCTGCAGCGTCGCCTGGCTCATGCCGCCCACGATACCACCGGGGCGACATAATGCAATAGTCAGGATTAATAAATCTCCGGGTCCGCTCGATCTCGTCCCTTGTGATAGAAATTGCCTCTATAACGCCGGTTTTGTTGGTCAGAGATAAAGCGTTCTGTTGACATATATGAGTCGCGTGGTAGCCTGCTTGGAGATCATTCGGCGCGGCTGCGGACACCGCGCCCGACGCCGGCGCGTGTGCACACGATCTCCCTTCCCCCTTACTTCAGGAGGTCTGCATCGTGTGGCAACGGGATCACCTGGCGTGGGCGGCCGGTTCGTCGTGGCGGCGCGTCTCGGTCGCCGGCGACGCCCTCGGTGTGCACGATGAGCGGGACGGCCGGGGCTGGACGGCGGCGCTCCGGGTGATCGACAACACGCTCGCGGCGGCGGGCACCACCACTTGAAAGAAGAGCGGACCATGAACGGATCTCAGATTCGAGAGAAACTCCACCGCGGCGAGCGGGTGTACGGCACGCACATCGCGAGCCTCATGAACCCGATGGCGGCGATGATGGCGACCGAGCTCGACCTCGACTTCGCCTTCTTCTGCACCGAGCACATGCCGCTCGACCGCACCGAGGTGAGCCTGATGTGCCACCTCTACGCGTCGCACGGGATCTCGCCGATCGTCCGCGTCCCCTCCCCCGACGCCGCCGCGGTCAGCATGGCGCTCGACGGCGGGGCCGAGGGCATCGTCGTGCCCTACGTCGAGACGGTCGAGGAAGTCCGGGCGATGGTCGGCGCGTGCAAGTACCGCCCGATCAAGGGGCGGCTCCTCCGCGACACGCTGGACGGCGCCGCGGAACTGCCCGCCCGGACCCAGCGGTTCCTCAGCGCCTTCAACCGCCACCACTACCTGATCATCGGGGTCGAGAGCGTCCCCGCGATCGAGCGTCTCGACGAGCTGATCGCGGTCGAGGGTGTCGACGGGGTGTTCCTCGGGCCCCACGACATCACGGTCTCGATGGGGATCCCCGCCGAGTACGAGCACCCGCGGTTCATCGCCGCGCTCGAGGACGTGATCCGCCGCTGCCGGGCCGCGGGGGTCGGCGTCGGGCTGCACTATCAGTTGCTGCGTCTCCGCCGGGAGACGCTGTCGCGGCTGCTGGACGCGGGGATGAACTGGCTCATCAACGGCGCCGACATCGCGATCATGTGCCGGGCGATGAACGAGGAGCTCCGCCTCCTGCGGTCGATGGACGCCGGCGACGCCGCCCCGACCGCTCCGATCGCCGAGTCCGCCGAGACCGCCGCGCATCACGGCTCGGCCGCCGCGCCCGAAGTCGCCCGATCCTGCATCGCCTGACCGGGCGTTGGCGCCCCAGAGTCGGGCTCGCCGAGGCGATCGAGATCGCGAAGAAGGCCGCGAAGCAGGTGCGTCCGAAGCTGGCAGCAGATCCTGCGCTGGACATCGAGGCCCGTGAGGCGCCCGGGGCACGCGCAGGGGTCATCGCCCGCGTCTTCGCAGCACGGCCAGCTCTTCCGCGCCGGTGATCCAGGCCCCGATCAGCACGATCGCCATCCCGAGGAAGACGAGGCCCATCAGCACGGCGGCGGTGTGGGTGAAGCCGGGGGTTTCCAGGTCGAGGAAGAGCACGAACGGGAGCAGCGCCGCGACCATGACCGCGGTGAGGATCGCGGTGCGGCCCCAGCCTCGGAGGACGTAGCCGTCGACGAGCGAGGGCACGCGCCGGCCGAGCAGGACGAGGAGGACGGCGGACTGGATCGCCGCGCTCGTTGCGGTCGCCCACGCGAGGCCCGCGGCGCCCAGCGGCCAGATGAGCGTGAAGTTGAGCCCGAGGTTGAACGCGACCATCACGAGGCTGACCTTCAGCGGCGTCTTCGAGTCCTTCATCGCGTAGAACGCGCGGGTGAGCACGTGGGTCATCGAGTAGGCCCAGATGCTGGCGGAGTAGCCGGCGAGGATCGTCGCGACGCGGCGGGCGTCCTCGAGCGTGAACTCGCCCCGCTCGAACACGACGCGCGCCAGCGGGACGCGGAGGAGGATCAGCCCCGCGCTGGCGGGCAGGCCGATGAAGACGGTCAGCCGCAGCCCCTGCCGCAGGATGCGCGCGAACGGCTCCACCCCCGTCGCCGCTCGCGGCTTCGCGGGGTCGCCCGCCCCGCCCACCCCGAGCGCCGGCGCGGCGCTGGCGAGGGCGGGGAAGATCGCCGTCGCGACCGCGATCCCGAACACGCCGAGCGGGAACTGGTACAGCCGCTGCGCCCACTGCAGCGCGGCGACGGCGCCCGCGTCCATCGGGTACGCGAACGTCCAGCCGAGGATCGTCCCGTGCGCCGCCCCGCCCTCGCGTGCCGCGAGCACGAAGGCGATCAGGCTGTCGGTGAAGGCGTTGATCTGGAAGATCGCCAGCCCGAGGACCATGGGCAGCATCATCCGCATCATGCCGCGGAACGCGTCGCCGGTGCCGGCGGCGCCGGTCGCGAACGACGTGACCCGCAGCATCGCCGCGACCTGCCAGGCCAACTGCAGCACGCCCGCGACGACGACGGACCAGGCGATGACGAACGCGGTCCGCCGGGCGCCGCCGCCCGCGGGCTCCCACAGGACCCAGGCGGCGCCGGCGATCATCGCGAGGTTCAGCAGCACCGGCGCCGCGGCGGGGGCGCCGAACTTCCCGTGGACCTGCAGCACCCCGCCGATCACCGCGACCAGGCAGATCAGCGGCATGTAGGGGAGCATGACCATCGTCAGCTCCATCGCGAGGCGGGCGTGATCGGTCCAGCCGTCGCGGGCGAGCATCGCGAGCAGCAGCAGCTCGCCCAGGAGCGTGACCACCGTCAGCAGCAGCGTCAGCGCGGTGAGGCAGAGGGTGGCGAAGCGCCGCGCGGCGCCCGGGTCGCGCCGGAGCAGGTCGGTGTAGTGCGGGATGAAAGCGGCGGAGAGCGCCCCCTCGCCGAACAGCCGGCGGAAGAGGTTGGGCACGAGGAACCCGATGAAGAACGCGTCCGCCGCGCTGCCGAGGCCGAAGACGGCCGCGAGGACCGAGTCGCGCACGAGCCCGGTGATCCGCGACGCGAACGTCATCAGCCCGACGACGATCGCGTGGCCGACGAACCCCGCCCGCGCCACGCCCCCCTCCGCCGCGGCCGCCGGCGACGCCGCGGCGGAAGCTTCCTCGTCACGCGACCCGCCCAGCGCGGCCGGCCCGGACGCGTCGGACGCGCCGGGCGCCCCTGCCGCGGGCTTCGCCCCCCACGACCACACGATCATCCACACCCACCAGCCGACCATCGCGACGAGCAGGCCCCGCTGGTGGGCTTCGATGTCCGCGAGCTCGAACCCGCGGCCGGTCTGCCGCTGGACCAGCTCGATCACCGGCGCCGAGGCCGCCATCAGGAGGATCGTGAGGAGTGCGCCCAGCCGTGGCCGGCGCCGCCCCGCGGGCGCCGCGGCGGCGAGCAGCCACGTCAGCGCCCAGGCGAGGATGAAGTGGGCGAACTTGTCCCGGCCGAGCGCGGGGTTCGTGATGAACTCGATCATCACCCGCAGCGGCGCGACGGTGTGGATGCCGCGGAGGGTGGCCAGCGCCGTCGCCAGCGGCGCGACGACGATCCAGCTCAGCCGCGCGAGCACGATCCGCCAGCCCCGCGAGCCGACGGCCTCGGCGTGGGCGGGCGTCAGCCACAAGAGCGACGCGCCGAACACCCCGATCAGGCTCGCCACGACATCGCTGAGCCCGACGTCGCGGCCGAACGGGCCCTGCGTCCATTCATCCACGCCCGCGTAGGCCGCGGCTATCAGCGTCGCCAGCAGCCCCGTCACCGCCCGCGAAGCCCCCCGCCCCGCGGGTCGCGCCGCCAGGAGGAGCCAGGCGAGCAGCGCGAAACCCAGCGCGTGGCAGATCTTGTCGACCTGCACCGCCCCGTGGAGCAGCTGGTTGCGGCCGCCGGTGATGTCCAGCCGGGGCCAGTGGGTCGCGACCGCCAGCGCCGGCCAGTACACCGCCAGCAGCCCGCGTGCGAGCCGCGGGCCGGGGGACCAGGCGGGGGATGGATTCGGCTCGACCAATGGGGGCTCCAGCGGTGGGCGGGACTGTAGCGGGTCTGGCCCGCATCATCCCGTCGGCGCCGCTGGGGCGGCAGCCACCTGCTGGACGACTCCTGCCGCGCAGCCGGGGGTCAGCACGCGACCCGCGCGCGCCACCCCTAACGCCGCCGCCGACAGAACATCCCCGCGGCCCCCACCGACACCAGCATCACCGACGCCGGCTCGGGGACCGGGCCGAGCCCGCTCCAGACCTTGATGTTGTCGA
>CAZKRE010000020.1:0-22598 GCA_964555075.1 uncultured Phycisphaeraceae bacterium | reverse complement strand
CGAGGTGATTGAAGTCCTCGCTGAAAATGAGGTTCCCGTGGGCCGGCCCAACCGTCAGACATGCAGCGACCAGCGCTGCCCCCGCAAACGTCCCCACTCGCATGTTCGTTCCTCCTGAGGTGATTGGCGAACAGGATATAAGATCAGGGTGGGTGAACGCCAGTCATTTTTTCTCCGACGAACCCGATATTCGAACCCGCTACAATCCGCGGCCCCATGGAACCCGCCGCCGTTACGCCAGCGTCCGACGCGGCCGGGGAGTCGCCTGCCGGCCCCCGGGACGCGGTTCGCCCGTCGTTCGCCCTCGCGGCCGCGACGCTCTGGCAGCGGGAGGTCGTCCGGTTCCTGCGGCAGCGCAACCGCGTGGTCGGTGCCCTGGCGACCCCCATCGTCTTCTGGCTCCTCCTTGGCTCGGGCCTCGATGACACCTTCGTCGTCCGGGCCGCCGGGGGCGAGGCGGGCGAGGCCGCCGCGGGGGTTGGGTACCTCGAATACTTCTTCCCCGGCGCGCTCGTGATGATCCTCCTCTTCACCTCGATCTTCTCGACCGTCACGGTGATCGAGGATCGGCGGGAGGGGTTCCTCCAAGGCGTCCTCGTTTCCCCCGCGCCGCGGCTGGCGATCGTCGTGGGCAAGGTGCTCGGCGGGGCGACGCTCGCGACGCTGCAGGCCCTCGTCTTCCTCGCGATCTGGCCGTTCGTCGGCTCGTTCCCGGGCTGGGCGGCGATCCTCGGGTGCCTGCTGGCGTCGTTCGTGGTCAGCGGGGGGCTGACGGGGCTGGGGCTCTGCCTCGCGTGGCCTATGGATTCGACCGCGGGTTTCCACGCCGTGATGAACCTTGTTCTCATGCCGATGTGGTTCCTCTGCGGTGCGGTGTTCCCGGTGGTCACCGCGCCGCTGTGGCTCCAGGTGCTGATGTACCTGAACCCGCTCACCTACGGGCACGTCCTGATCTCGGCGACGCTGCTGGGACCGGAGGCCGCCGCCGCGGTGAGCGGGGTTCCGATCCTGGTCGCCGTGGCGGTGTCGCTGGTGTTCGGCACCGTCGCCGTCGCCGCCACCGCCGTCGTCGCCAGCCGCCCCCGCGCAGCCGGAGCATGAACATGCGTCAGAGCCTCACCCTCCTCGGCCTCGTCGTCGTCGCCATGCTGGTCGCGACGATCGCCACCGCCGTCGTCGCGATGGTCGCCGGTGGCCGGTCCGCCGCCGATCGGCCCGAGCCGCTGCCGGTGATCTACGACCTGCCGCGGTTCGACCTGGTCGATCAGGACAGCCGGCCCTGGTCGAGCGACGAGCTGCGGGGGACGATCTGGGTCGCGGACTTCATGTTCACGCGGTGCAACGGCATCTGCCCGATGCAGTCGCGGAACATGCAGGCGCTGCAGGAGGCGCTCCGGGGGACACCGCTGTGGGACAAGGTCCGGCTGGTGAGCATCAGCATCGACGCCGACAACGACACCCCCGCCATCCTCCGCGACTATGCCGAGCGGTACCGGGCCGACCCCAGCCGCTGGACGTTCCTCACCGGTCCGAAGGAGGAGGTCTGGAGCCTGAGCCGCGACCACTTCCGCCTCGACGTGATGGACAACCCCGAGGACACGGTGATGCCCATCGGCCACAGCGGCAAGTTCATCGTCGTCGACGGGGCGGGGCGCGTGCGGGCGTACCACAGCAGCACCGACGCCACCGAGCGGGCCGCGCTGATCGCGGACCTCTGGCAACTCGCGGCGGAGCAGGAATAGGAAGCCGGGATCCCGGCCGCCGTGCATCCCCATGTCGAAGCCACTCACCCCACCCACCGCGGAGCAACTGGCCGCGCACCTCGAGGAGAACCCGCCCCGGCCGCCGGGCGGGCCGCAGATGTGGATGCCGCTGGTCCCAGTCGCGGTGTTCGTCATGCTCGGGCTGCTGATGGGGGGTCTGGCCGCGGTCATCCTGCCGTGGGTCGCGGTGCTCGGGCTGATGGTGTTCATCTCGTTCCGCGTGCGACGGGCCCGGGAGGCCGAGGCCCGGGCGACGCGGACGCAGGAACTGGCGATGCTCCGCCGGTACCCCGAGGCGCTGCGTGCGGCGTGGACGCTGCTCCCCGCGGTGTCGTTCAACCCGCTGCTCCACGCCCGCACGGTCGCCCTGCTGGCGCACGCGCTCGACCGCGTCGGCGCCTACGAGCCGTCGCTCGTGGCGTACGACTACCTGCTCCAGCACCTGCCCGAGGACCACCCGACCACCTTCCCCCTCCGCGTGCAGCGGGCCCTGGTGGCGCTGCTGTCGGACCACCTGGTCGACGCGGACACGGCGCTGCGGCGGCTGCGCGGCACGCCCGCGGACGAGCCGGGCACGCCCGTCGGCGCCGCGTACCGCTTCGCGCAGCTCGTGCAGCACGTGCGCACCAATCACTTCGGCGACGCGATCGACGGGTTCCCCAACCTCGTGGAGGACCTGCGTCCGCTGTCGACCGACGCGGGGTACGGGTACGGGCTGATGGCCCTGTGCCACCACCGCCTGCGGCGCGACGCGGCGGGCGCGGGGCCGGCACGGACGGAGGCCCGGCGGTGGTGGGAATGGGCGACGCTGCTGCTCCCCCCGGCGGCGCTGATCGACCGGTTCCCCGAACTCGCGGCGGTCGCCGACGAACTCCAGGAGCCCGCGCCGTGAAGACCGAAACCCGCGTGCTGCCGCCGGCCCCCCGACCCTTCCGGGCGCAGACGCTCGCCTGGGAGCTCGGCCGCGACGCGTTCCTGCGGGGGGCGGTGCTGCTGGCGGTGGTGGCGGCGGCGGTGTTCGTGATCGTGTACGACGGCACGGCCGACCTCTGGACGTCGCTCGCGGTGCTGACGGTCTTCTTCACCTGGCTCGGGATGGGGGCGGTGAGCGCGAGCGTGTCGCGGCGGCTGCCGCAGGTCGCGGCGCTCACCGAAACCGGCCCGGACCAGGCGGAGGCGATGATCACGCAGGCGCTCCGCCGCAGGGGCCTGCTCCGCTGGGTCCGGCTGATGGTCTACCACCGCCTCGCGGTGCTCCGCCACCGCCAGCGGCGGTACGAGGAGACCGCCGCGATCTGCGCGGCGGTCCTGCGGCACCCGCTCGGGCCGGGGGAGTCGGCACGGGCCCACCTGCTGCTGATGCTCGCCGAGTCGCGGCTGCAGTTGTCCGACCCGGAGGGCGCCTGGCCCGTGCTGCTCGAGCTGTACGCGACGCGGCTGAGCCTCGTCGAGGCGCTGCAGCGGATGGCGCTGCAGACCCGCTACGAGGTCGTCGTCGGGCACCACGCCGCCGCGATGCACGCGGCGGATCGGAAGATCGGGCTCGCCGAGCTCATGCCCGGGCCGCAGTGCGGCGCGATGCACGCCATGCTCGCGACGGCCGCCCGGGCGACGCGGCACGAGGACCTCGCGGGCTGGCTCTGGCGCCGCGCCGAACTGCTCTGCAGCCCCGACCAGCTCCGCCGGCTCACGGAGGGCGGCTTCGGCCTGCCCGTGGTGGGCGTGTGGGAGCCGACGGTTGAGCCCAACCCATAACCAGACGCCCGCATGACCAGCCGCCCCGGCCCGCGGGAACGGGTCAGGGGGTCGCGGCGGCCTCGTCGCGCGCGACGCCGCGGACCTGCTCCGCCATGTGCCCCACGATGACCGGGAGGATCAGGACGCCCGAGTAGTGGTCGATGGCGTAGACGACGTGATGCCCCGCCGGGAGCGGGACCGCCTCCGCGAGTCGCGTGGCGGACTCCAGCGGGATCACCGTGTCGAACCGGCCGGAGTAGAGCCACGTCCGCTCGGGCACGAGACGGTCCGCCACGCGCAGCGGCTCGACCTGCCAGAGCAGCTCGCGCAGCCGCTCGCCGTCGAACCCCGCGCCGACCAGCCGCTCGCGGACCTTGGCGGCGTCGCGCTGGCCGCGGGACAGCACCAGGTTCAGGTCGCCCCCCGCGAGCAGGATGAACGTGCCGTCGAACCCCCCGTCGAGCGCGGCGGACAGGGAGGCGATGAACCCGCCGAGGCTCAACCCCGCCAGGTGGATCGAGCCACCTCTCAGTTCATCGAGCGCCGCGAGCGCGTCGCGGGTCCGGCGGGCGTCGGCAGCGGTTTGGCGGACGGTGGGCACGAGCTGCGCGGCGTCGCGATCGGCGCCGGGGATGCGCCGCCGGCCGTACCCCGGCGGCTGCAGCACCAGCCCGTGGACCCCGCTGTTCCGCAGGACGCGGGCGATCGCCTTCGACGCGTGCCGCCGACGGTCCGTCTCCGGGATGATCAGCACCGCCGCCGGTGGGGCGTCGGCCCCGGCGTGAACGTCCGCCGCCACGTACCACTCCACCCACACCACGTCCGACACCGCGTCGACCCCGCGCGGGAGGGGCGAGGGGAAGCTCAGGAGCCAGTCGGCGTCGCTTTCACCTGGCTCGGGCCGCCTCCGCTCCACGGTGAACGGCCCGGGCTCCCAGCCCATCGGCCGGAGCACCTCGCGGTGCTCCGGAGACCGCAGTTCGAGAGCCAGGCTGTCGCGCGCCTCGAACGTGGCCGCCGGCTCATCCGCCGCCACCCGAGCCGCGAGACACCCGGCCAGCAGCACGATCCACGCAACTCGATCGACCATGTCGTCTCCCCCAACAGCAGGACCCGACGCGTCACGTTACCCGCCCCCGCCCGCATCCGCACCGGGCCCGGCCGATTCGGGTAAGGTGCGACCGTGTTCGCGACCGATCCTCCCCTGGAGAATAATGACCACGCTTGATCTTGAACGACCTGAATCCGAACTAGGCCGACAGCACCGTTTCGAACTGCGTTTCCCCGATGTGGCGACGCTCGGGCAGGACGAGGAATGGTGCGAAGTGAAACTCGATGGCGCGTGGAAGCGGGTCCGTTTCCACGACTACCACGAGATCTTCTCCGTCCCCGGGCTCTATGAGAGCCTCTTCTACCGAACGCTGCGATGCTCCTCGCCGACCCGGGTGGCGTCGCTGCTCGACGACGTGCTGCGTGACGCGGACCAGGCGCCTCAGGACCTGCGGGTGCTGGACGTGGGGGCGGGCAACGGCATGGTGGGCGCCGCGCTGCAGGACATCGGCGTCGCACACGTGGCGGGGATCGACATCATCCCCGAGGCCCGGGACGCGACCGAGCGGGACCGGCCGTGGGCGTACGACGCCTACCACGTCGCCGACCTCACCGACCTGGACGAGAAGGCCGAGGAAGAGATCCGCCGCTTCGGCGCCAACTGCGTCGCCACGGTTGCGGCGCTGGGGTTCGGGGACATCCCCGACGCCGCGTTCCTGCGGGCCCTGGACCTGATCGAGACGCCCGGCCTCGTGGCGTTCAACATCAAGGAGCAGTTCGTCGACGCGGCGGATTCCACGGGCTTCGCGGCGCTCATCGAACGGCTCAAGGGCCTGGGCGTCCTCCGGCTGGACGCCTACCGCCGGTACTGCCACCGGCTGTCGATCAGCGGCGAGCCGCTGCACTACGTCGCCGTCGTCGCGACCAAGCTGCGCGACGTGCCCGATGAGCTGTTCCAGACCCCGTAAAGACTTCGGGACGAGGCGTGCGGGTCAGAACGCCGAGCCGGTCTTTTCCTCGGGCTTCGTCGGGCCGACGTGGCGCGGCGCGTCGATGCCGTGCGAGCGATACCAGCCCGCCGGGTCCCGCTTGAGGCTTGCCACCATCGCGGGCGCGGTGTCGATCAGCCGCCGCTTCGGCGACCAGCCCAGCCGCTGCCGCGCCTTGGAGATGTCGACCTCGTAGTGGTCCTCGGCCATGTCGACCATGAACGGCTTGATGAACGGCTCGTCCACGCCGGGGAGGGCCGCCGCCTTGTCCTGCACCCAGGCGCCCGCCTTGGCGAGGGCCTTGGGGACGCGCCCGGTGCGCCAGTCCTCCTCGCCGTGGATGAGTTCGCCGAACGCCCGTTGCAGTTGGCCGTAGCCGCAGGTTTCCGGCTCGCCGATGAGGAAGGGTTCGAAGCGGTCGAGGTCGCCGCGGTGCTCGACGGCGAGGCGGATCGCTTCGACGGTGTCGTCGAGGTGGACGTAGGACTGGCCGCGGGCGGTGTCGCCCGGGTAGACGTGGCTCTCGAGCGACCGCTGGTGGATCCGCGCGATCTGCTGGGCGATCATCGGCGCCCGGCCGTCGTCGGTGTAGACGCCCGCGACGCGGAGGATCGTGGCGGGGATGCCCGACGGGTGCTCGCGGATGACGCGCTCGGTCTCGATCTTCGAGCGCGGGTAGGCCCACTTGCCTTCCAGCGGCGAGTCCTCGGTGATCTTCACGCCCGGCTCGGTCGAAGCGTGGACGAGCATCGTGCTGGCGAAGATGAACCGCTCGCAGGTGAACCCCTGCCGGTGCATCTCGTCGAGGAGGCGGCGGGTGCCCTCGACGGTGACCTTCTCATAGAGCGGGCTGTCCTCGCCGGTGAAGCTGTAGTAGGCGGCCAGGTGGATGAAGGCGGCGAGCTGCTTGCCGTAGGCGTAGGCGACGCGCTCGAAGCCGAGCCGGACGCTGGCTTCGTCGGTGACGTCGACGCAGATGCACTCGACCTCCTTGGGCGGCTGCGGCTGGCCGTCGCGGTCGAAGCCGATGAGCTGGTACTGGCGCCGCATCGCCTCGAGCACGGCCGAGCCGATGAGCCCGGAACTCCCGGTGAGGACGACGCGGGGCTGGTCGCGGTGTTCGGGCAGCACGATGAACCTCGGGGCTTGGGTCACGACTCCGGCGGGACTCTAGGGGGCTGCCCGGCGTCGGGGCGCACGCGGTAGGGGTCGCTTGCCAGCAGCACCTTCCATCCCCCGGCGAAGCGGTGGTGCATCGACCCGCGGATGAAGGCGAGCCCGACCAGCGCCGCCCCCGCCCCCGCCGCGGAGACCCGCCCCGCCGCCGGGTAGTCCAGCACCGCCGCCGCGATGATCATCCAGATCCCCAGCGGCAGGTACCACCACCGCAGCGCCCGCGTCGCCTCCCACATGGCGATGCAGGCGATCGCCCCGGCCACGGGCCCGACGATCCAGTCGTTGTACGCCCCCGACCCGGGGTCTCCGCCGTACCCCAGCACGCCCGGCGCCGCGATGATCCAGACGCCCACCGCCGTCGCCAGCCCCTGGGCCCAGACGCCCATCTGCTGCAGGGGGATGTTGGTGTTGCCGAGGTACCGCTTGCGGCGGGGGTGGGGCTCGGGCGACTGCTCCGCCGGGATGACCCGCTCCCGGTCGCCGAGGCCCCAGAAGACCCGCCAGACCGACCGGCTGCCCTCGGCGTGGACGCGCTTGAGGTATTGCAGGCTCGCGAGCGCCTCGTCCATCGCCGGGCCGATCATGACGACGGAGATCCCCGCGGTGACGAGGCAGAGCGTACACCAGTAGCCCTCGACCACGGGCTGGGCGACGACGAGCGCGATGCTGATGGCGCCCAGCGGCCCGACGAAGAGCGCGAAGACCAGGACCATCCAGGGCATCCGCCGCCAGCGGGTCCGCCCGCCGATGATGCCCGTGATCGCGTCGAGCACGTAGCCGAACGCGCCGAGCGCCGCATCCGAGACGCGGATCGGCAGGTTCAGCCCGAAGAGGTTTTCGAACGGCCAGGAGAGGTGGGAGCTGAGGATCGCTTCGGTCCCGTTGCGGGCGTCTTCGCCGCCGCTGAAGAACGGGTCCCACGCCCGCGCGATGACGCCGTACTGCCAGAGGGCGAGGTAGGTCGCCGCGGCGAACCCGAGGATCGCCATCGCGACGATCGGGACCCGCTGGCCCCACGCCGAGGGGTTGTAGTCCCAGCCGGGGGGCACCTGTTCGCGGGGTTCGTCGGCCACGAGCGAGCATAGGCCGGCTGAGCGCCCGTCGGCTCGCCAGGATTCGCGGGTCAGACGTCCCGGACGCAGCGGAAGCCGCAGTTCGCGGTGGACGAGTCGGGGGTGTTGCCGGTGCGGGCGGCGACACGGTACCGGTTGCAGTAGGACCGGTGGCAGAGGAACGAGCCGCCCCGCTGCGGCTTGTGCGTGCCGGTGGCGGGGCCGCGCGGGTTGTCCCGTGCCGCGGCGCCCGCGCCGGTGTGCCAGGTCGGCGAGAACCACTCCGTGCACCACTCCCACACGTTCCCGCTGACGCAGTAGAGCCCGTAGCCGTTCGGCTCGTACGCGTCGGCGGGGCAGGTGCCGACGAACCCGTCGGCGCCGGTGTCGACGTCGGGGAACCGGCCCTGCCAGATGTTGCAGCGGTGCCGGCCGCGGGGCTCGAGCTCATCGCCCCACGGGTAGATCTTCTGCACCAGCCCCCCGCGCGCCGCGTATTCCCACTCCGCCTCGGTCGGCAGCCGCTTGCCCGCCCAGCGGCCATAGGCGATCGCGTCGTTCCACGAGATGTGCGTCGCCGGGTGATTCTCCCGACCCTTCACGCTCGACCGCTCCCCCTCCGGCCGCTTCCAGCAGGCGCCCGGCACCGCGAGCCACCACGTCAGCCCCCGCACCGCGTTCGTCTCCTTCAGCCGCTGGGCGTACTTCCTGGGCAGGTGCGTGTGGAACACGAACGACCACCCGAACCGCTCGGCGTCGGTCGTGTAGCCCGTGGCCCGAACGAAGTGCCCGAACGCCTCGTTCGTGACGGCTGTGCGATCGATCAGGAAAGGGTTCACGCGGACCTCGCGGACCGGGCCCTCGCCGTCGGCGGCCCAGGCCTCGGGGCTGTCGGTGCCCATGAGGAACGGGCCGCCCGGCAGCTCGATCATCCCGTCGGTCGAGCCGGTGTCGGCCCGCGTGATCGGCTCGGCGGTGGGCACGGCGGCAACCGGAGAAAGTTCGGCGCACCTCTCGCGGGGGGCGAGGGTGGGGCTGCTCACGGCGGCCTTGCCCGGCGTGCAACAGGCTTTCTTTCCAGGACTTGCGGCGTTGGGGTAGGTCATGTCGGCCCCGCGTGGGAATGAGACGTTTTTTAAGCCCCTTTTATGGGGCGCTAACGATCGAACCCTACCTTGGTGTCAGACAAGCGGGAGGGTTCAGGAGCCGGGTGACCGGCTGACCCGCCCGCCATTATGGGATGAAAGTGAGGTAGGTCATGCTGTACTGGGCAGTCGCGTTTCTGATCATTGCGCTCGTGGCGGCGCTCCTGGGCTTCTCGGGTGTAGCCGGTGTGGCGTCCAACATCGCCTGGATCCTCTTCGTCGTGTTCCTCGTGCTGTTCGTGATCTCGCTGATCCTGAACTTTACGCGGCGCGCCGTCTAGGCCGGGCCCAACGGTACCCGCCGGCCGCCGCGCCGTCACCAAAACGGCGCCCGGTCGGCAGCAGGCAAACAAGCCGGACGCCGCGGTTCTCGAGCTTCGCTGCCGACGAATGAACCGGCCTGCGGTGATCCGAATCGACGTCCCCCGAGTGCGGTGATCCGTGCTCGGGGGCTTCGTTTTGCGCGGGGGTCGTCCTGCCGCGCCCCAGATCGTCACCGCGACGTCGGTGCCGGGCACAGACCCGCCGACGCGAGCGCCCCGTGCTTCGCCAGCGGCTCGCCCCGCCGCCCGCGGTCAACTGAGCAGCGCGCCGACGGCCGCGGCGCGCCGGAAGGCGAGCTTCCCCTTCGCGGGGCCGCAGGGTCGGCAGAAGTAGGTGCGGTCCTTCATCGGTTTGCGGTGGCGGTGGTGCTCCAGCCCGCAGCAGGGGCACGTTGCGCGCCACGACCCCCGCGGCATCACCGCCTCGCCGCACCGCTTGGGCACCGCGCCGAGCTCGACGCACTTCCGCTGCCACCGCTTGCCGTGACCCGCGTCGGGCCCGCACAGCGCGTGCGCGATCTCGTGGAGGATCGTGTCCGTCACCGACGACTCGGTGTTGTTCACGACGTAGTGGATCGAGAGCTCGATCCGCTTCGGGCCGTAACAGCAGAGGCCCATGATCCGCTTGCGGCGGTTGAACGCGAAGCCCCAGCCGCGCAGGCCGTGCTCTTCGATCAGGCGATGGGCAAGTGCGGCGGCATCCCACTGATTCATGCGGCGTCCCCGCGATGCATGCGCAAGGTTTCTCCCTCTCCGACAGACGAGTCTAGCCTCCCGGCCCCGCCGATGCAGCCGAAATCCGCGACTGGAACGGGGCCGTCCGCCCCGGGCGGTGCCGCCGCCCACTCGACGCCGTCCGCCCGCCTCGCCGATACTGACGGCATGACCGATGAAGCCGCCCCCCCGGACCGCCGCGCGTTTGCGCTCTCGGATCTCGTCCCGCCCCGCGCGCCGCGGGCGCCGCTGTCGGCGCTGCGACCGGGCGGCCCGGTGCAGGCGGCGGTTCTCGCGGCTCTGCTCATCCTCACGCTCGGCTATGTCGCCTACTGGTGCTACGAGCACCGCGCGATGCTGATCGATCTGGACCGGCAGAACGACGACGCCCGCCAGCACCTCTTCCACTACCACACGCACCGCGGCGACGGCGCGCTCGCGGGTGACCCGGTGACCGAAGACGCCCGGCTGTACTCGCCCCCGGCCGTGCGAGCCGTCTACCGCGTGCTCGTGCCGGTGACGGGCCTGTTCGCGGCGTCGAAACTGGTGCAGGGGGCGACGTGGGCGATCGTGCTCGTGGGGGCGTGGGTGCTCGGGCGCGCGGAGCGGGGGGGCTGGGCCGCGGCGTGCCTGTTTCTCTTCTTCATGCTCCACACCCCGGAGATCGCCAACCGCATGGTCGGCGGCATGCCGCGCGGGTTCGCCTACCCGCTGATCGGCCTGTGGCTGGCGGGCGCCATCGCGCGCAGCGAGCGGACCCGATGGGCAGCCGGCATCGTCGGCGGCGCGGTCTACCCCTTCGCGATGCTGCTGATCCTCGGCGGCGAGGGCTTCCTCCGCCTCGCGGGCGGGGTCGACGTGCGGCGGCGCGACATCCGCGCCAACTGGCTCCGGTACGTCCTCATGATCGCGCTCTGCTTCGCGGCGGTCATGCCTTACCAGTTCGAGAAAGGGGACCGGGGCAAGCCGCCCACCTACGCCCAGGCCGCCGCCGATCCCGCGTTCGGACCCGAGGGGCGGACGAAGCAGTTGCCCTTCCCCAACCCGGTGCGGGGCGTGGTCACCAGCATGAGCGCGGTCGTGCTGCCGGACCACTACGCCGAGTTTCACGTCGAGCCGCGGTTCCCCTTCCTGATGAATCACCGGTGGGCGATGCTCGGGCTGGGGCTGCTCGCGATCGGGGGCGCGGCGCTCGTGGCGACCCGGCGGTCGCCGCTCCCCGTGGCGGGGCTGTCACTCTTCGCGGCGAGCCTGGTCCTCACCGCCGCGGCACAGCTGATGGCCTTCAGGCTCTACATCCCCGCCCGCTACTACGAGTTCGGGATGCCCGTCGCCACCATCGGGCTGCTCGTGGGCGTTTACGGGCTCCTCGGCGTGGGATCCGACGATGGCCGCCGCCGCGTCGCGCGCTGGGCGGCCGCGATCGCCGTCATGCTCGTGACGCTGTTCTTCAGCGGCACGGGCACCGACCCCGACAACGCGCTGCGGCTCGACCGCAAGCGGGACGCGCCGCTCTACGACTTCGTCGAGTCGCTCCCGCTGGACGCCCGCATCGCGTCCCACCCGCACGACGGCAACGACCTGCCCTACTGGGCGGCGCGGGCGACGGTCGTCTCCCGCGAGACGCTGATCCCGTGGATGTACCCGACCTGGCCGGCGCGGGTGGAGGTCGCGGCCGACACCCTCCGGGCGATGTACGCCACCCGCCGCGGCGACGTCGTGGCCTATATCGAGGCGCACGACGTCTCGCACATCCTGATCCACAAGCGGCGGTACCGGGAAGACTTCGCCGACTTCGCCGGGCTCTTCGAGCCGCTGAACCGGGTGACGGACGAGGCGCTCGAAGGGGTCGAACTCCACGATCTGGTGCTGGCGGACGTGCCCCTCGAGACGGTGGTTTACGAAGACGAGACCTGGCGCCTCGTCGATGCCGAGCGGCTGGCGGAAGCGTGGTCCGAGGGCGCGGCCCGGTAGCGGCGCGGCGTGCGGCGGGCTACCGCTCGGGCCGCTGGCCCACCGCGACGAGGTTCCACGAGAGCCGGCTCAGGAGCGGCGACGCGACGGTTTCCACCGCCGTGTCCGCCCAGCACGACAGCCGCGCCAGCCCCGTCGCAACCACTTGCGTCGGCAGAACGACCTCGGCAAAGGGCGTGGAGAACAGGCCCTGCGGGCGGACCCGGACGTTCACCATGCCCGCCGCGACGAAGAGTTCGCGGAGCTGCCTCGCCGAGAGCTGCGCCTGCTCGTTGGAGTAGGTCGGGTCGATGCGTTTCCGCTCGGCGCGAGCGGCCCGGATGAGCGGGTTGCCCGGTTGCGGCTCGTTGGCCGCGAGCCACCCGCCCGGGCGCAGCAGGCCCACCATGTGTCGCAGCGCCTCTTCCATGCGGTCGATGTGGTGGATCACCCCGATCATCACGATCAGGTCGAAGGGCTCGTTGTCCTTGAAGTCGAAGACGCTGACGGCGTCGAAGCGGACGGCCGTGCCGGCGTTGTACCGGCGGGCGTAGTCGATCAGGCTCTGCGAGTAGTCGATCCCGACGAACTCGCGGAAGTGGCCGGCGAGGTATCGGGCGCTGAAGCCGGCCCCGCAGCCCACCTCGAGGATGCGTGCCGTGTCCCCGACGGGGACATCCGCGAGCGTCCGCCGCAGCCGCTGACGACGGGCGGCGATCGACGCGGGGTGCAGGTCCTTGCGGCAGTAGTCGCGGGCGATGGTGTCGAAGAGCTGCCGGTCGCGCTCGGCGAGCTCGGGGTCCCGGTCGCGGTCGGACGATGAGGCGGGCTCTGCCATGCCGTGGCTCACGCTCCCGAGGCGGGTGCGACGTCGGACGCCGGGGC
Source organism: uncultured Phycisphaeraceae bacterium (assembly GCA_964555075.1). GTDB lineage: Bacteria > Planctomycetota > Phycisphaerae > Phycisphaerales > Phycisphaeraceae > CAZKRE01. Next base: position 9,811 of record CAZKRE010000020.1, on the reverse strand, counting down.
CGTCGAGCGTCGACCGAAGACGACCAGGCCGTAGTAAAAGTACTTCAGGATGAACGACGCGAACAGCACGCCGAGAAGCGTAGGCAGGTAGTGGAACCCGAGCCACGAGTGGATGGCGAGGAACGCGGCGTACTCGCCGCCGCGGAACGCGACCGAGGAGGCGACGTAGGTCGCGAGCTGCCGGCCGCCGTGCCCCGCCGCGTCGCTGAACACGTAGTAGCGCATGATCACAAAGCTGGTCACGAAGACCGTCATCAGCGCGACCAGGAAGGAGACCTCTTCCGACACGCCCAGCACCTCGTGCAGCCCCGTCGTGAGCCCCAGGTTGAGGGTAAAGCTGAACCCGGTGAGCAGGCACCAGCGGACGAACCGGGTCTGCGCAAGCGATCGAAGATGGCGGCGGAGGCTGGTCATGGCGGTCCGTCAGGCGCTGCGTTTATCCACCATGTCGGCGAGGAGCGCGAAGATGCCGAAGTTCAGCGTGAACAGCAGCAGGATCAGCGTCTTCTCCGTCAGGTCGACGAGATAGAACACGTCGTACGCGAGCGAGGCGAGGAACGCCGCGCCCATCACGAGGATGACCGGAGCGAACACCCGCAGCGGGGAGAAGTAGACCCCGGTGCGGAGGATGAGCTGGAAGAACTTGAGCGTGTCGTGGATCGGGCGGATCTTGCTCTGGCCGACGCGCGTGGTGTAGGAGATCGGCACGAACCGCACGTCGAACCGGCCGCGCATCATCGCGAGCGTGATGGTCGTCGTCAGGCTGAACCCATCCGGGAGGATCTTCAGGTATTGCTCCGCGATGTCCTTGCGGAAAACCCGCATGCCCGAGTTCATGTCGGGGATGGGCTGGCCCGCGATCCACTGGGCGTACCGCCGCAGGAAGATCTTCGGAACCTTGCGGAGCTTGGAGTACTGCACGTTCTCGCCCGTCCGCGAGCCGACGGCCATGTCGGCCCCGTCCTTGCGGCAGACGTCGACGAGCTCGACCAGCCGGTCGAGCGGGTAGGTGCCGTCGGCGTCCGTGATCGCGATCAGCCCGCTCCGCGCCCGGCGGATGCCGGACTTGATCGCGGCGCCGTAACCGGCGTTGCGCTTCAACCGAACCACCCGCAGCGACGGGTGATCCCGCACCGCGTCTTCCAGCAGCTCCCCGGTGCGATCCTGAGAGCCGTCGTCCACGAAGATGAGCTCGTACGGCCCGGCATCGGCGAGGTGCCGCGTCAAAGACGCCACGGTGTCGAGGACCGCCCCCTCCTCGTTGTAGCACGGCACCACGACGGAGAACTCCGGGGGCGCATCGGGCGGGGCGGCCGCCACGGCGTCGTCGGGGCTGGGTCGCGTTCTTGTCTCGTCCATCAATGCAGTCACACCGGGGTTCCCAGAGGCACGCACCCTTAGCCATCGGCAATCGCGGGTCGAATCCTTGCCGGGGCCGGGAGACGATCAGTGTTCACCTTGATCGCGAGCCCGCGCCGGCGGTGGGCCGGGCGCCGATTCGGGGTGGGTCCGCCGCGTGTTATACTCCGACTCCCCCTCCACCTTCAGACGCACGGAGGCGTCCCCTTGAATGACTTTCAGAAAAGCCGCGACGATTCGGCGCACGGCGTGGCCGGCTCATCGGCCGTCGTCGCGGACGCCGACCGCGAACAGGACCGCGAACACGATGTTCCCCGCGGGCCCGCCGAGCCCCCCCAGCCGGAGGCCCCGCAGGCCGAGTTCGCCGCCGCCCCGGCCGCCCCACCGCCGCCCGAGCCCAAGCCCGCGGCCGCGCGGGAGAAGCGGCCGCGGACCACGCGCATCATCGCCATGATGAACCAGAAGGGCGGCGTCGGGAAGACGACGACGACGGTCAACCTCGGCGCCGGCCTCGCCCGCCGGGGCTACCAGGTCCTGCTCATCGACCTCGACCCGCAGGCCCACCTCACGCTGCACCTGGGGATCAACTCCGAGGAACTCGACTGCAGCATGTACGACCTGCTCACGAACGAGGAGACGACGGCGATCTCCATCGTGCACGAGGTCGCGGACAACCTGGGCGTCCTGCCCGCGGAGGTGAACCTCGCGGGCGTCGAAGCGGAACTGGCGGACAAGGTCGTCACGGGGGAGGCCCAGAGCATCCTCCGCAAGAAGGTCGGCGAGCTGGCTTCCCACTTCGACTACGTCCTGATCGACTGCCCGCCGAGCCTGGGGCTGCTGACGATCAACGCGCTGACGATGGCGAAGGAGGTGATCGTGCCGATGCAGGCCCACTTCCTGGCGTTGCAGGGGCTGTCGAAGCTGCTCGAGACGGTGCGGATGGTGCGGCAGGGGATCAACCAGAAGCTGGTCGTGGCGGGCGTGGTGCTCTGCATGCACGAGAGCAACACGATCCTGGCGGGCGAGGTGGTGAACGACCTGAAGCGGTTCTTCGAGGCCGGCCGGGGCGAGGACGTGCCGTGGAAGCACGCGGTGCTCTACCAGCCGCCGATCCGCCGGAACATCAAGCTGGCGGAGGCCCCGAGCTTCGGCAAGGCGGTGTTCGACTACGCCTCCGAGTGCAACGGGTCCCAGGACTACTGGCGGCTGGCGAAGAGCGTCGCCTCCCACCCGGTGCCCGTGCCGGCATGACGCCGGGGTCGCGGCACCGGGCCGCGCCGACTCCGCTATGATCGGCGCGCCGCCGCATGGATGAGCGCTGGACCACGCACCGAATCCGCACCGACGCCGGGGACGCCGCCGCCCACGCCGACACGCTGTTGCTGCGCGAGTGGCTGCTGACCAACGGGACCGGCGGGTACGCCATGGGCACCGCCGCCGGCTGCAACACCAGCCGGTACCACGGGCTCCTCGTCGCCGCGACCCGACCGCCCGTCGCCCGGCTGATGGTGCTCTCCCAGATGTGGGAGCAGTTGATCCTCTCGCCCGCGGGGCTCCCGGGCGTGGCGGAGCAGACGCTGGATTTCTCCACCCTCGTCTTCCGGAACCTGCACGACGCCGGCCACACCTTCGCCCCCCGCGGCGTCGCGCTGCTCACCGCATTCGAGCGGGGCCTCTCCGTCCGCTGGACCTACCGCTGGGGCGCGATCGGCTTCGAACGCGAGCTGATCCTCCACTGGAAAGAGCCAGCCTGCACGCTCCGCTACCGCGTCACCGGCCTCGACGACGCCCGCATGCAGGCCCGCCTGCGCCTCCAGCCGATGCTCACCCTCCGCGGGTTCCACGGCCTGCGGCGACACTGGGCCGACCCCCGGTTCCAGCTCGACGAACACCGCCGCGAATACTTCACCGTCTCCGACCCCGCCAACCCCCTCGCCTCCGTGACGTTCCTCTCGTCCCACGGCGACTTCGAGCCCAACCCCCACTGGTGGCAGAACGTCTTCTACCCCGGTGAGCAGGCCCGCGGGCAGGAGGACACCGAAGACCTGTTCGTGCCCTGCCGGCTGGAGACGCCGGTCGGCGACGCGGCGGTCGTCGAGGTGACCGCCGCCCTCGGAGACACCCCGGTCGACCCGCACAGCGACACGCTCGACCGGGCGCACCACCTGCAGCCCCGGGTCGTGTCCGTCTGGCAGGATCGTGACGACGAGGCGTCCCGGGCGACGGCGCACGCGCTGGCGATCGCGGCGGACGACTTCGTCGTGGACCGCGCGATCGGCTCGGAAGCCTGCGCCAGCACCGTCGCCGGCTACCCATGGTTCACCGACTGGGGCCGGCAGACGTTCATCGCCCTGCCGGGCCTGCTGCTGGCGACGGGTCGGCTGGACGAGGCGCGGTCGGCGCTGCGGGGCTTCGCCGACGCGATCCACGAGGGGTTGGTGCCCCACGCGTTCGACGAAGCCGACGACGCGGCCGCGAGCTACGCCGCCGCCGACACGAGCCTCTGGTACATCCGCGCCGCCCTCGCGTACATGCACGCCAGCGGGGACGCGGAGTCCTGGCGGCAGTGGCTCGCCGCCGCCTGTCTCCGCATCGTCGACGCCTACATCGTCGGCACGGCTCACGGCATCGTGATGGACACCGACGGCCTCATCACCGCCGGCGACCCCGCCACCGCGCTCACCTGGATGGACGCCCGCCACGGGGAGACCGCCGTCACCCCCCGCTTCGGCAAGCCCGTCGAGGTGAACGCCCTCTGGTACCACGCGCTGCGCGGGATCGTGGAACTTCTCGCCGACCGGGACCTGGGCGGCGACCACGCGGAGCGGTTCGCCGATGCCGCCGCGTCCTGCGACAAGCTGGCCGCCCGCGTCGGCAAGAGCTTCGCCCGGGCGTTCTGGAACCCGCTCGCGGGCTGCCTGCACGACCGGCTCGAGCTCGGCATCGACGGCCGGTGGCACGGCGACCCCGCGATCCGCCCGAACCAGCTCTTCGCGGTCGCCCTGCCGTACTCCCCCCTCTCACCGCCGCGGCAGAAGCAGGTGCTCGCCGTGGTGAAGCAGCGCCTGCTCACCCCGCTGGGGCTCCGGACGCTGGTGAGCACCCACCCGGGGTACCGCGGCCGCAACGCGGGGAGCCTTGTGGAGCGAGCCGAGGCGGTCCACAACGGCTCCATCTTCCCCTGGCTCCTGGGGCCGTACGCGGAGGCGGTGCTGCGGGTGAGCCGGTTCACCCAGCGGGGCCGGGACGAAGCGGCGGAGGCGCTGGCGCCGCTGCGGGCGATGCTGGAAGACGCCGACCGGCCGGGCGTGCTGGGGCAACTGCCCGAGGCGTTCGAGCCCGAGCCGTCGGATGACCCGACCGGCCCCACCGGCGGCCACCGCCACGTCGGGGCCCCCGCGCAGGCGTGCGGCGTCGCCGAGCTGCTGCGGGTGGGGCAACTGATCCGGGGCGGGTGACCAGGTGCCACGCGTGCGGCCCCGGAGCGGGGCACGCCGGTGACGGCCCATCAAGACGACGCGAGCGCGGCCTCGAGCTGCTTGAGATGCGCCTTGATGCGCCCCTTGCGGTCGTCGTCGACGTCCCGGTGCCCGAAGCGGATCTCGTAGAAGATCTCGGTGAGCGACACGACCGGGTCGAACCGCATCGGGTTGGCCTCGGCAAGCTCCTGGGCGAATCCGAACGGGCTCTGCCAGCTCGGCCGGACGTACCCGTTGCGCTCGAGCATGTCGAGCATGGTGAGGTAGAAGCGGAGCTTGCTGGCCAGGCCGCGGCGCTTGGCACGGGGGATGGCGGTGAGCTGCAGCGCCACCAGCCGCCGGCGGCGGACCACGAGCGTCCGCGCGAGGCTCGCCACCCCGATGGTGATCATGATGAGGATCACGAAGATCAGGGTGTAGTTGAGCTTCTGATCGACCCACAGGTCGCGGAGGTTGCTGACGACCTCCCACGTGCGCCCGAGCCAGGAGTCCCGATCCTCCGGGCTGCCCACGGAGGACCTGATCTCCGACATCACCGCGGTCCGGGTCCGCTGGTCGTAGGCGACGATCGAGCGGATCCACTCGTACTCGATCGCCTCGTACACCTGCCGGATCGTGAAGAGCCAGCCCGAGTCGACGGCGTGCTCGGCACGGACGGCGTCCGGGGGCGTGGAGTCGAAGGTCCGCCACCCGCCGTGGTCCGGGCCGAGGTAGACCTCGGTCCAGGCGTGGGCGTCATCCTGGCGGACGACGTAGTAGCCGCCGAGGGGGTTGTATTCGCTGGCGCGGAACCCGGTCACGACCCGCGCCTGCATGCCGATGGAGCGCACCATCGCCGCCAGGCCCGACGCGAAGAGCTCGCAGTGGCCCTTGCGCTGGTTGAAGAGGAAGTCGGTGACCGGGTCGGCCCCGGCGGGGACCACGGGGTTGTCCAGCGCGTAGGTGAACCGGGTGCTGAGGTAGTCCTCGAGGATGCGGACGACGGCCGGCGGGGAGAGGTCGCGGCCGGCGGGGAGCCGCTGCCGGTGCGGCGCCAGGAGGTTGTTCACCATGGCCGCGATCCGTTGCCGGTCCCCCTCCGGCCAGCCGCGGGCGTAGTTCTCGGCGATCTGCTGGCTCCGCTGAACCCGCTGCTCGAGCCGCAGCCGCTCCCGCTCGGTGTCCGCCTCCTCGACCGGGACGAGGTCGTCGAGGAGCGGCGCCTCGGGCACCGACACCGCCCCGGGCTGCAGCGGCCAGCGGAGCGTGTAGATCACCGCCCCCGGTACCACCTCCGCCGCCGCCAACTGCCCGTCCATCGCGTTGTACTCCACGCTCGTGAAGTTCTCGCTCGCGATGTAGGTCGTCGGCAGGTGCGAGAACAGCACCCTGAAGCCCCCCTGCCTCAGCGTGATCCGCGCCTCGTACTCGGCCGTCTCGTCCGTGGGCGGACCCAACGGGCGCCAGCCGCCCTGCGGCAGCGTGTGGGAACGGTCCAGCGCGCTGGACTCGAAGCTGCGGCTCCAGGTCTTCGTCTGCGGGTCGTACCGGTCCAGCGACGCCCCGCGGAGCAGGAAGACCATCGGGTCGCTGATGGCCTCGCCGTGCAACCGGACCGCCATGTTCAGCACGGGCTCCTTGCTCCCGGCGCCGGGCGCGCCGGTGGCGAGGTTGACCGTGTCGCTGAAGCCGGTGCGCGTCTGGGCCAGCGGGGTGGGGACGGACAACTGCGGCTGCCGCTCCTCCGACCGGGGCGTGGCGACGAACACCGCGACCGCCACCGCGGCGCAGACGAACCCGACGCAGGCCGCGGCGACGCGGAAGTGCCAGGCGTAGCCCCGGCCGATCGTCGGCCTGGGGGGCGTGACCACCGTGCCCCGGGGCGCGGCGTCCTTCATCGCCTTCGTCACGTGGTCCCACGTCGCCTTGAAGTGGAAGTGCAGCAGCGTCACCAGCGCCAGCACGCAGTACGCCGCGAGCAGCAGGCCGTAGACCATCGAAACGCTCAGGATGCTCGCGCCGATCATCGTCATCAGCGACAGCACCAGAAGCTGGCCGTACTCGCGGTTGCTCTTGTCGGTGTAGAGCAGCAGCACCTGGAGCCACATGGTGAAGTGGCCCATCGCGATGACGACCTGCCCGGTGCGCCCGAAGAGGTCGTAGAGCAGCCACCCGACCGCGGCGAGGCTCAGCAGGTTGATCACCCACCGCGGCAGCGCCCGCCCCGCCGGGCCCTCCGTCAGGTACCACGACAGGACCGCCAGCGCCCCGGCGATCAGCAGCATCCCCGGGTTCCGCTCCGCGATGCAGAACGCGACGATGCCCAGCAACACCTGGGTGAACACGAGCCGGCGGAATCGCTGGTTCAGACGCATCGGGTCACGGCCTCGCGAGTGCGGCCGGCTCCTGCCGAGCCAGCTCCTGTTCCTCGATCTCCTCCCGCTTCGACACCGGCCGCACCCGGCGGCGGAGCACGTCGCTGCCCCCACCGGAACCGGCGACGTAGTCCTCCAGGTCCGCGGCGCCGATCACCACCGCCCGGCCCGCGACCGAAGCCCCGCGCGCGGGCGCCCCCTCGCCCGAGCCGGGCCAGACGATCACGCTCGGCCGCTCCGCCGGGTTGAGCGGCCGGGCGATCCGCCTGCTCAGGTCCAGGCTCGCCAGCGCCTCGAGCATCTTCGTCCGGTGAGGCAGGCTGTGGTGGACGGGGAAGTACGCGCAGTCGACCCCCGCCACCGCGAGGCCGATCTGGTACCCGTGCAGGTGGGCGTCGACCACGAGCGACGCGGTCAGCGCGATCGCCTTCTCCTCGTCGGACAGCTCCCCGATCTCGACACCCGCCGGCGCGGCGGGCGGCGGCTTGACGAGCACCCCTTCCAGGAGCCCGGCCGCGTCGTCGCCCGCGGCCGCCCGGCGCTTCGTCCCCCCCGCCGACGCGAGGTCCAGCAGGACCATCATCCGGGGCGGGCTGGGATGGGTCAGCTCCCGTGCGACGAGCTCGCCGGTGTGCGCGGTCCGCTTCCAGTCGATGAGCTTGAGGCTGTCGCCGCGCCGGTACGGGCGGATGCCGAAGAAGTCCTCGGTGCCCCCGCCCCGGTCGACCTGCTTCTTGCCGGAAGGGTCGAGGCTCGAGAGCGAGAAGAGGAATCGGCGGTTGAGCCGGAACAGGTGCGGGTAGATCAGCACGTCCGACGGCTGGTGGAAGTCGATGGACTTGCGGATGATCCCGAAGGGGAAGGAGGTGCTGATGACGACCCGTTCGAACGCGAGCGGGCCGCGGCGGAGGGGCCAGCAGGTCGCCTCCGCCTGGATCGCCTGGTGCGGGCCGAGGTGGAGCACCCAGCCCAGGGGCCGGCCGCGCAGCCGCGCGGGCTGCTCCGCCACCGGGCCGACCCTCCGCCAGCCCCGGCCGCCCCGGCCCCAGGTCTCCTGCACCATCAGGCTGAACACCGGCAGCCACGAGCGGTTCTTCAGGTGATACCGCACGACCAGCGGCTCCCCGCAGACGCCGTGGCTCGGGAGCAGCCGCTGCACCTCGATCGCCCGCAGGCTCTGCCACGCGAGCAGGAGCGAGACGGCGAACCCCCCGATCATCAGCCCGAACGCCCAGAACAGCAGGTTCGCCTGCGTGTAGGTCGCCGCGCCCACGATCAGCCCCGTCACGACGAGATAGATCATCCCCCCCGGGCCGAGGCGCATCCGTGAAACCGCCTTGTGTCCCTGCGATCGACGCATGTGAAAACGACCCCATCGACCGGACGAAAAGGGGAGACGCTACTCCCGCATGTACGGCTGACCCATCCGGATCGTTTCCTCGAGCACCTCGCCCGGCTGCGGCGTGTACGTGTCCCGCCCCTGCTGGAGCGTGATCAGCACCCGCTTGCCCCGCCCCGGCAGCGCAAAGGTCTCCTCGGCGCTCTGGTAGCCGCCCTTCCGGCCGACCACCTGCACCGTGTACTGCAACAACCCGGCGCCCGGCTCGCCCACGGGGACCGTGAACTCGCCCCCGCCGGTCGTCGTGGCCGTGGGCAGCCGCTTCTGGCCCATCTCCCGCGGGTCGAGGATCGACGTGACCGTGGCCCCGCTCAGGCCCGGTTGCGCCAGCCGGGGGTCGTCGGCATCCACGAGGGTCACCGCGGAGTAGGACCCTTCAACCACCTTCCCCCGCAACTGGTACCCGGAGCAGGCGGTCATCAGGAGGAGGCACACCAGCAGCCCCGTCAGCCGGGGCCCTTGGGCCGCGCGCCCCGCAACGACGTTCTTGAGCCCGCGCGGGCCGAGGCCCGCGGCTAACACGTCAGGAAGCACGCGTTTCTCCCTTTGGCTGCTTGAGTTCTTCGACCTTCGGCAGGTCCTTGAGCGTGCCGAGGCCGAACACTTCGAGGAACTGCTTCGTCGTGCCGTAGAGCATGGGCCGGCCGATCTCGTCCGCCCGTCCGACGATCTTCACGAGGTGCCGCTCCATGAGGCTCTTGAGGACCTCGCCGCACGCGACGCCGCGGATGTTCTCGATCTCGGCCCGGATGATCGGCTGCTTGTAGGCGACGATCGCCAGCGTCTCCAGCGCCGCCGGGCTCAGCCGCGTGTCCTGCTTCCTGCGGTTGAGCGCGGACAGGACGTCGGCGTACTCGGGCAGCGTCAGCACCTGCCAGCCGCCGGCGATCTGCTCGATCCGGAAGCTGCGCCCGGTGCGGTCGTACACCTCGTTCAACGACGCGATCGCGGTCGTGACCGCCTTTGCGGGCACGTCGAGCGCCTCCGCCAGCTTCGCTGCGGGCAACGCCCGGTCGCTGGTCAGCAGCGCCGCCTCCACCTTCGACTCCAGCTGTGCCAGCTCTTCGAGGGTCAGCTCCCGCGTCGACCCGGGGGCCGTTCCGGGGGCTGTTCCGGGGGCTGTTCCGGGGGCCGCTTGCGGCTCCGCGGCGTCGTCATCCGCCTGCATCGCCGCCTCCGCCACGTCGGGCGGGCTCTGTTCGTCGAGCGTCGGCGTCGCT
>CAZKRE010000019.1:0-28575 GCA_964555075.1 uncultured Phycisphaeraceae bacterium | reverse complement strand
AACTCGAGTATTGGCTCATCGAGCGCGTCGAAGAGTAGGCAACGCCTCCACCCTTACCGATTCCCCCGACGGCTCCGCGGCAACGCGGAGCCGTCTCCATTCCGGGAAGCTCCCCCTTCGAGCCCTCCGGGACCGCCTCATCTTCGGCGGCCGATCTTGTCGCGCCCGTCCGGCCGCGCTATCGTCTCGCGCCGTCCCGACACGAGAAGGAGCAAGCCATGACGAGTCGAATGGAAAGCATGGAGAGCCTGGAAGGGATGCACGTCGGCGACCGCAGCGAGGGATATTCGGACCGGGCGCTGCACGCGGCACCCATGTCGCCGAGTTCGACGAGCGACATGCTGCTCATCGCGGCTGGCGCATCGGTGGTGGCTTCGCTGGCGTTGAAGCTCGCCGGCCGCGACGACCAGGCCATCTTCGTCGGTCAATGGCCGCCCACGCTGGTGGCCCTCGCGTGTTTCGTGAAGCTGACCGAGCACCACACGCACTGACCCCGCCCGACCCGCGGAGGCGGGAGGATCGCGCACGATCCTCCCGCTGCCGCGCGCGCGGGCGATGCCCCCTGCTCGGGCGGAACCTGAGGCCAAATCCGAGCGGATCCCCCGGCTGATCGTGACCCGGCGCGTGCTTACCGTTGCTCGAACCGAGGAGCCGACTCACGATGAACGCCGACAACACCAACCCCGGCCTCTGGGGCGCGCTGAAGGAAGTCTACAACGGGTTCAGCGAAGACGACGCCATGTCGCAGGCGGCGGCGCTGTCCTTCTATACCGGGCTGGCGATCGCGCCGCTGCTGACCCTCGCCGTCTGGATCACGCGCGGCGTCATGGGCGACGGCGGCACGGACCGGATCGTGATGGGCTTCGAGCAGATCATGGGCCCGGAGGCGGCGGAGTCGATCCGCGAGCTCATCGACCCCGCGAGCGAGCAGGCGAATCAGGGCATGACCCTCGCCGGGATCATCAGCCTCGGCATCCTGCTCTTCTCCGCGACGGGCGTGCTCGTGCAGTTGCAGACGGCGCTCAACCGCATGTGGTCCGTCGAGCAGAAACCCACCGCCGGGGTCATGGGCTTCGTCCGCAAGCGGCTGCTGTCGTTCGGCATGCTCCTGGTGCTGCTGTTTCTGCTGCTCGTCTCGGGCATCCTCGGTGCCGTGATCCACGGGATCCTGCCCTCGGACGGGACCGGGGCGTGGGCACAGATCGTGAACATGGTGGTGTCGCTGATCGTGTTCGTCCCGCTGTTCGCGCTGCTGTTCAAGTACATCCCCGACGCGACGGTCCGCTGGAACGACGTCTGGGTGGGGGCGGCGATCACGGCGGTCCTGTTCGTCGTCGGCAAGTTCGGGCTGAGCATCTACCTCGGCCGCAGCGACTACGGCTCGAGCTACGGCGCGGCGGTGGGCTCGTTCGTCGCCATGCTCGTCTGGGTGTACTACTCGGCGATCATCGTGTTCATCGGCGCCGAAGCGACGCAGATCTACGCGCGACGCAGCGGCCACGCCGTCATGCCCAATGAACACGCCGTCCGTGTCGTGAAGAAGACCGTCCCCGCACCGGACTGACCCCGCGGAGCCGCCGGAGGCGGCGGCAAACGAGGCGGCGTAAACTTCCGGCATGCAGAACGCGAAGCGATTCATCCGTGGCGCCTGGGGCGCGACGAAGGACGTCGTGACCAAGTTCATCGAGGACGGGGCGCTGACGCTGTCGGCGGCGCTGGCGTACTACACCGCCCTCTCCTTCGCGCCGCTGATCATCCTCATGCTCACCCTCGCCAGCCAGATGGGCAGCGAGATGCAGGCCCGCCTGCTCAGCTTCCTCCAGGAGCAGATGGGCGACAAGGCCGCCACGACCATCGACGCCATCCTCGACGCCTCCCGCGCCCAGCCCAGCGTCCGCACCACCGCCGGCCTCATCAGCGTCGGCATGCTGCTCTTCTCCGCCAGCGGCGTCTTCGCGCAGCTCCAGGCCGCACTCAACCAGATCTGGAACGTCCGGGCCAAGCCCGGCGGCGGGATCTGGGCCTGGGTCCGCAAACGCGTCCTCTCGTTCGGGATGCTCCTCGCGTTCGCGTTCGTCATCCTCGTCTCGCTCATGGCCACCGCCATCCTCGCCGGATGGATCGGCCAACGCGACGCCGGACCGACCAGCATCATCATGCAGGTCTTCAACCAGGTCGTGTCCCTCGCGGCCTTCACCTTCCTCTTCGCCCTCATCTACAAGTACCTGCCCGACGTGAAGATCACCTGGCGCGACGTCTGGTCGGGCGCGGCAGTGACGGCCGTCCTCTTCTCCCTCGGCAAGTACGCCATCGCGGAGTACCTGGGGAACAGCGCCGTCGGCTCGGCGTACGGCGCCGCGGGGTCGCTCGTCGCCCTGCTCGTCTGGGTCTACTACTCGGGCCTGATCCTCTTCCTCGGGGCCGAGATCACCGAGGTGCTGGCGGAGCGGCGCGGATCGAGCATCGAGCCGGACGAGCATGCCGTGCGGGTCAAACGCACCCTGATCCAGCCCGAAGACGACGCCGACGAGCCCGCCGCGGAACCCGCCGCGGAGCCGCGCCTCGCGGCGGAAACGCCCCCGGCCGCCGCCGCTCCCCTCGTCGCCGAACCGGCGGGCGACCCGGCCGCCGAGCCCGCGTTCGAGCTCCAGGAGGACCCCCGGCCGGAGCCGGGCCCCAGCCCCGCGTCGCCCCCCGACCGCGACGATCGGCCGGATGACGACCCGGTCGACCGGCCTCGCGGCGTCCCCTGATCGCACGCCCCCCGCTCGCCCACTAGAATCGCCGCCGCATGTTGACTCTCGCCGCCGTCGGCGCCTGGGATGTCCAGGCCATCACCACGTTCCTCGCGTCGATCGCCGTGCTCCTCGGCGTGGCGCGGCTGTTCGGCGAGATCGCGCGGCGGTTCCGCCAGCCCGCCGTGCTCGGCGAGATCCTCGCGGGCGTCCTCCTCGGGCAGACCGTCCTCGGAAAGATCTCCCCCGAACTCTTCGGCACCCTCTTCCCCGCCGAGGGCGCGGCCAGCATCGCGCTCGCCGGCTTTACCACCCTCGCCGTCACGCTGCTGCTCCTCGTCGCCGGCCTCGAGGTCGACCTCTCCACCGTCTTCCGGCAGGGCCGAACCGCCCTGGCCGTCAGCGCCTGCGGGCTGACCACCTCCTTCACCGTCGGCGCCGCGCTCGCCCACTTCGCCCCCGTCGCCCTCGGCCGCGATCCCGCCGTCACCAACGGCCTGCCCTTCACCCTCTTCTTCGGCATCGCCATGGCGATCACCGCCCTGCCGGTCATCGCCAAGATCCTCATCGACCTGAACATGTCCAAGAGCGACATCGGCGTGCTCGTCATGTCCTCCGCGATGATCGACGACCTCATCGGGTGGATGGGCTTCGCCACCGTCCTCGCCCTGATGGTCGGCGGCGAGGGGCACCCCAACCCCGCCACCGGCGTCGCCTACACCATCGGCGGCACCTTCCTCTTCGTCGCCTTCATGCTCTCCGTCGGCCGATGGACCATCCACCGCTCCCTGCCCTTCCTCCAGGCCCACACCGCCTGGCCCGGCGGCGTCCTCGGCGCCGTCCTCACCATGGCCCTCGCCGCCGCCGCCTTCACCGAGTGGCTCGGCATCCACGCCATCTTCGGCGCCTTCATCACCGGCATCGCCGTCGGCGACTCCTCCCACCTCCGCGAACGCACCCGCGACACCCTCCACCAGTTCATCACCGCCATCGTCGCCCCCGTCTTCTTCGCCTCCCTCGGCCTCCAGGTCGACTTCCTCTCCGCCTTCGATCCCGTCCTCGTCCTCGTCGTCCTGACCATCGCGATCGTCGTCAAGGTCGCCGGATGCTCCCTCGGCGCACGCCTCGCCGGACTCTCCCAGCGGGAGAGCCTCGCCGTCGGCTTCGGCATGTCCGCCCGCGGCGCGATGGAGATCATCCTCGGCCAGGTCGCCCTCGCCATGGGCCTCATCAACGAGCGGCTGTTCGTCGCCATCGTCACCATGGCCCTGGTCACCAGCCTCATCGCCGGCCCGGTCATGGAGCGGCTGCTCCAGCGCCGCCGCCCCCCGAAGCTCAGCGACCTGCTCAACGACAAGCAGTTCGTCCCCCAACTCCAGGGCACGACCGTCAAAGAGGTCATCCGCGAACTCGCCCAACGCGCCGCTGCCGTCACCAAGCACGACGCCGACGAGATCCACCGCCGCGTCATGGAACGGGAGAGCATCATGGGCACCGCGCTGCCCGGCGGCCTCGCCGTGCCCCACGCCCGGATGGACGTCCCCCACGTCACCGTCGTCCTCGGCCGCAGCGAGCGAGGCGTCGACTTCAACAGCCCCGACGGACGGCCCGCGCGCCTGATCTTCCTCCTCGTCAGCCCCACCACCGACGCCACCGCCCAGGTCGAGGCGCTGGGCATCATCGCCCGCGCGACGCAAACCGAGGAGGCCCGCTCCGCCATCGCGTCCGCGGCGACCTACACCGAACTCCTCGCCGCCCTCAACGCCACCGCCCCCCCCGAGCCCCATTAACGCCGGTCCTGAGGAGCCCGCACGCGCCGGCCCTGAGGAGCCCGCGACGAAGGGCCGGGTCCCCCGGATCACGACATGCGATCCCTCAAGGTCGAATACTTCCTCGCGTTCGGCGTCATGGGCGCGGTCCTCCCCTACCTGCCCCTCTTCCTCGACGAACGCGGCCTGACCGAAGTCCAGATCGGCTGGGTCATCGCCACCACCGGCGTCGCCGTCCTGCTCACCCCCGTCCTCCTCACCATGCTCGCCGACCTCCGCCTCGAGAGCCGCACCCTCCTCGCGGGCACCTTCGGCCTCAGCATCCTCGGGCTCGTCGGCCTCCTCGGCAGCCACGCCTTCTGGCCCATCCTCCTCGCCCACCTCGTCTACGCCGTCTCCGTCTTCCCCGTCATGCCCCTCCAGGACGGGCTCAACTTCGCCGTCCAGGCACAGCGACAGCAACGCGGCCTGCCCGAAGTCCCCTACCACCGCATCCGCGTCTGGGGCACGCTCGGCTTCCTCGTCCCTTCCCTCGTGCTCTGGGTCTGGCTCACCTACGACAACCGCGTCAGCCTCTGCCTCGTCGTCGCCATCGCCTTCAGCGCCCTCGCCCTCATCAACACCCGCTGGCTCCCGGCCGCCCGCGAATCCGGCGGATCAGCGCCCCTCCCCGCGGCACGCCCCCCTCGCCGCGTCCTCGGGCTTTTCCCCCGCGCTGCGCCCCTCCCCACCCTCGCCGCCCTCCGCGCGATGACCCGCGGCCCCGTCCTCGTCTTCGCCCTCGCCACCTGGCTCGCCAACATCGCGGTTGCCGCCTATTACGCCTTCTACCCCATCTACCTCAAGGACATGCTCGGCATCGAACCCAAGTGGGCGGGCCTCATCTCCAACCTCGGCGTCCTCATCGAGGTCGTCTTCATGCTCGGGTTCGGCTTCCTCCTCCGATGGTTCGGCCTGCGGTGGCTCATGGCCCTGGGCGCGGCGGGCATCGCGGCCCGCTTCCTCCTCCTCGCCCTGTTCCCCAACATCTACGTCGCCGTCGGCACGCAGGTGCTCCACGGGATGCTCGTCCTCGTCGTCCACGTCGCGCCGCCGATCTACCTCAACGCCCAGGCGCAGGGCCCGTTCCGCAACTCCATCCAGGGCCTCTACGCGATGGCGGTCGTCGGCACCGGGCGCATCCTCGGCAACGCCCTCTCGGGCTACGCCGCGGAAGCGTCCCTGCTGGGCGTCTTCGCCGCCGCCGCCGTCGTCGCCGCCCTCGCCGCCGTGCTCTTCGCGGTCATGTTCCGCGACCCCGACCCCGCACCCGCGGCGCAAAGTTAGCCGCGGCACTTGTGCCGCGCGGGCGCCCGAATGACCCCGAGGCCCCGCGCGGCGCAAAGTTAGCCGCGGCTAACACGGATGCAATTCCCCCCCCGTGCGGGCTCACGCGCTCCGCGCGTACCGCTTCGCCTGCTCGATCATCGCGTTCGATACCTCGGGCATCGGGTAGAACCGCCGGAGGAACGACCGCAGTTGCCGCGACTCCGCGACGCGGAAGTAGACCACCGGCTCGAGCGACGCCGCCGCGAACGTCACCGCCCGCGCCAGCCGCTGCCGCGACGCCGCCATCAGCAGCTCGCCCGTCGGCTCCGCCCGGATCGGCACGATCTCGAACTGCCACGCCTGACGGCGGTTGATCAACTGCAACGCCTGCGCGTCGAACCGCTCCTGCTCCAGGTCGATCGTCCCCGTGAACCGGTGGTACTGCTCGATCCACGCCCCCTCGATCGTCTCCACCGTCACCTCGAACATCCGCTCGGCGAGCACGCCAAACGGCACCTTCTCCCGCTTCTGAGCCTGCACGATCTCGAAGACCTGCTGCTCGGTCAGGATGCCGCGCTCGACCAGGATCTCGCCAATACGGATGGTTTGGGCCAACACAAATCTCCTCTTCGTCGCCCGATTCCGTCGGGCTCTCTCTGCATCGACCCCCCCGGGTCGCGAGGTGAGTGCCGCGAGCGGTTGCACCGCCGCGTGAGGTGAAGCGGTAGCGGTTGCACGGGCGACTTCCCCCACGCCCGCCCTGAGCCCCTACGCCGGCCCCGAGTCCCGGCGAAGGGCCGGGCCAACGAAAACAGGCAGGAATGGATCGCTTGGATCCTTTCCTGCCTTCGTGAGTTTCGTGTCCCTGTGACGCGCCGCGCTCCCGGGGCTACATCTTCACCGGCTCGAACAGCTTCTTGTCCGAGCAGTCGCGGGCGAGGCGGCCGATCGTCACCTGCTGCTCGGGCGTGACGTCGACGAACTGCAACCCGTACCGGTGCCGACGGAACCCCAGCCGCTCGATCCGCATGATGCGGCAGGAGACGACCAGGTCGTGGTCGCCGTAGTGGAGGCGGATCATCACCCCGTCGCCGACGCCGCCGATCCTCCGCCCGCGGCGGACGACACCGATGCCGGTGCTCGACAGGTCATAGACCTGCCCGAGGGTGCTGCGAAGGTCTTCCGTCCGCAGACGCCCCGCCCGACGACGATCGGAGCGGATCTCGACGGTCGGGTTCATCATGAAATCGCTGGGCAGCCGCATACCCGTGGTATCGGGAAGCGCCCGCCCCGGCTTTACCCCCGACCCGCACAAACGCGCGAAACCCCGCACTCAATCCCCCCGCGGCACCCACCGGCAGGCCGCCAGGTCCACCCTCTCCCCCCGGAAACACACCCCCTCCTCCGTCAGCATCCGCCGCTTCTCCTCCACGCCGTGTGCGAATCCGGTGAGCGAACCGTCGCTGCCCACCACGCGGTGGCACGGCACGGCCGGGGCGAAGGGGTTGCGGTTCATCGCGTGGCCCACCGCCCGGAATGCCCGCGGCGAACCGACCTCCCGCGCCAGGTCGCCGTACGTCGCGACCTTCCCCGCCGGGATCCGCGCGCACGCCGCCCACACCCGCTCCTGAAACCGCATGCCCGGCTCGATCCGTCCCCCCTTGATCACCTCTTCCCGCGTCGCAGTCATCGTCACCGGCTCACCTCCCGCTCGTGGTTCTTCCCGCCCTCATGATCGCCGAACCCGAACCCGGCCGCCAGCCCTCGCCCCGCCCCGCCCCCGGCACGGGGCGCACGAAAAAGGCGCCCCGCGGGGGGCGCCTGAGGGGGAGAGCGTCGTTCGATCGCGGCGTTACATGCCGCCGCCGGTGCCGCCGGTGCCGGTGTCCGTACCCGTGCCACCCGTTCCGGTGCCGCCGGCGCCCGCACCGCCAGCGCCCGCACCGCCGGTGCCGGTGTTGCCGTCCATCCCCGTCGCGTCGGGCGGGGTGGTCGGGGACTGCGGGAGCGGCTGGGTGTCACCCAGGTCGTCCTGCGGGTCGGGGATGGCGGGCGTGCGCGGCTGCGTCTGCATGTCGCCCGTCGCCGGCGGCGTCGGAGCCGTGCCCCGGTCCTGCATCATCGGGTCCGTGTCCAGCCCGACGCCCGTGCCGTCCCGGTTGGGTGAGGTCGTGTCGAGGTTCTCGTATCGCTCGCTCTCGTACGTGGCTTGGTCGATCCCCTGCTCCTCGCAGCCGAGGAACCCCGCGGTGCCGAGGGTCAGGGCGAGGGTGCATCCGAACGTCGTGACGGGGCGCATCATGGGCTTTCCTTTCGAAACTCGGCCGCACCGACGGGTGTCCCACGCGGACCGCTCACCGCCGATGAGCAGCGCGATCCTAGGCCCGCCGAAGTCGCCTGACCGTAGACCGGTGGAACCCTGATGCCTAAAGAAGCGCTCATCCGCCGGGCCGGGACTCCGTCGCCCGCCACGCCGCCCCGCCCGAATCAGGCGAGCCCCTCGTACCCCTCGAGCAGCAGCCGCTCGGTCGTCTCCCAGCCGATGCACTCGTCCGTGATGGACACCCCGTAGCGGAGTTGCGAGAGGTCGCCGACCTTCTGCGCGCCCTCGAAGAGGTTGCTCTCGATCATCGCGCCGATGATCGTCTGCGGCCGACCCTCCCGGGCCGCCTGCTTCCGCTGCTCCACCAGGCTCCGCCACACGACCTGCTGCCGCGTGTGCTTCTTGCCCGAGTTGGCGTGGGAGCAGTCGACCATCACCTCGGGCGGCAGGCCCGCGTCCCGCAACTGCTGCGCCGCGGCCGCGACGTTCGCGGGGTCGTAGTTCGGCTTGCCCGAGCCGCCCCGCAGGATCAGGTGCCCGTGCGCGTTGCCCCGCGTCGCCACGATGCAGGTCCGCCCCTCCTCGTCGATCCCCAGGAAGTGGTGGCCCGATCGGGCGCTCTTCATCGCGTCCACCGCGACCTGCACGTCCCCGTTCGTCGCGTTCTTGAACCCCACCGGCATCGACAGCCCCGACGCCATCTGCCGGTGCGTCTGGCTCTCCGTCGTCCGCGCCCCGATCGACGCCCACGACACCAGGTCGTCGATGTACTGCGGCGTGTACGGGTCGAGCATCTCCGTCCCCGTCGGCAGCCCCAGCGACGTCACGTCGATCAGCAACTGGCGGGCCAGACGCAGCCCCTCGCTCATGTCGAAGGTCCCGTCCAGGTGCGGATCGTTGATCAGCCCCTTCCACCCCACCGTCGTCCGCGGCTTCTCAAAATACGTCCGCATGACGATGCAGATGCGGTCCTCGACCCGCCGCTTGAGCTCCGCCAGCCGCCCCGCGTACTCCATCGCCGCCGACACCTCGTGGATCGAGCACGGGCCGATCACCACCAGCATCCGCGGGTCCCGGCCCGCGAGGATCGCCTGGATCGTCTCCCGACCCTCCACCACCGCGCGGTGCGACGCCTCGCTCAGCGGCATCTCCCGCTCGAGCTGGCTCGGCGACACCAGCGGCGTCGTCCCCGCCACGTTCACGTTCTGCGTCGGGCCCAGCAGGGCCGCGCCCGGCGCCGGGGTTGTCTGTTCCATGCGCAAGCTCACAGGAGACAATCATAGCGGATGCCGCCGCACGGGATCGCCCGGCCTCCTCCCCCGAAGCCCACCCCCGCCTTCCGCTATACTCCCCCGCCCGGGAATCACCCCACTTCGGACCCCCCATGATCCGTTCCATGACCGGCTTCGGCGACGCGGCGACCCAGGACGACGCGACCCATTACCACGTCGAACTCCGAAGCCTCAACAACAAGTACTTCAAGGCCACCATCCGGCTGCCCGAGCCCATCGCCGGCCTCGAGGCCGAGATCGAAGCCGCCCTCCGCAAGCTCGTCCACCGCGGCTCGTTCACCGTCACCGTCAAGATCAAGCAGAGCGACGCCCACGCCGCCTCCAAGGTCAACGACGCCGCACTCCTCGACTACCTCAACCACCTCGAAACCATCCACGCCAGGATGGGCGACGACCGCGCCGTCCACATCGACCTCACCGCACTCCTGGCCATGCCCGGCGTGCTCCAGCCCAGCGACGACGACGAGGCCCTGCTCGACCGCAGCCGACCCGTCGTCATGCGCCTGCTCCACGAGGCCTTCCAACGCCTCGACGCCATGCGGCAACGCGAGGGCGAACTCCTCGCCGAGGACCTGCTCCGCCAGCGGGACGTCATCCACGACCGCCTCACCCGCGTCCGCAGCCGCGTCGGCCACGTCATCGACGAATACCACCAGCGGCTCCGCACCCGCATCGACCAGCTCATGGCCAAGGCCGAACTCAGGCTCAACGAGGACGACCTCGTCCGCGAGGTCGCCATCTACGCCGACCGCTCCGACATCAGCGAGGAGATCCAGCGACTCACCGGCCACGTCGGGCAGTTCGAGCAGATCATCGCCAGCCGCACCAACGAACCCGCCGGCCGCACCCTCGACTTCATGGCCCAGGAGATGCTCCGCGAGGCCAACACCATGGGCAGCAAGAGCAACGACGCCACCATCAGCCGCGCCGTCGTCGAACTCAAGAGCGCCATCGACCGCATCAAGGAACAGGTCCAGAACGTAGAGTAAAATGAAGGATGCCTGATGACGAGTGCCTGATGACGAATGTGTTGAGCGGGTGCACCGCAGGTGCCCCTCCTACGCTCCATTCGTCACCCGTCATTCGCGAAACCGCCCCGCATGAGTGAACGCAAGACCAGCTCCGCCCCCGGCACCGAAGAGTCGCCCGGCTCGGGCGTCGGGTCCGCCCTCGCCGGCCGATCCGTCACCTCCTCCGCCGGCCTCTCCCTCGCGGGCGGCGGCGGCCGCAGCCGCTTCGCCGCCGATGAGCTCGCCGTCGTCCTCTCTCACTACGACCTCGGCACGCTCGACCAGGTCCAGGAGTTCCCCCGCGGCTCCCGCAAGGCGCCCAAGCTCCTCATCCGCTCCGACAAGGGGATGTACCTCCTCAAGCGCCGCGCCCGCGGCAAGGACGACGCCTTCAAGGTCGCCTTCTGCCACGCCATCCAGCTCTACCTCTCCGAGCAGCAGTTCCCCCTGCCCCACCTCATCGGGACGAAGAAGACCAACAACTCCATGCTCCAGTGGAAGGGCGGCATCTACGAGCTCTTCGAGTACATCAAGGGCTCCAGCTACGACAGCTCCCTCGAGGCCACCACCGACTCGGGCAAGATCCTGGCCCTCTTCCACAAGCTGCTCCGCGGCTTCAAGAGCAAGTACCAGCCCCCCCAGGGCAGCTACCACGCCGCCCGCAGCGTCGACACCTCGATGCAGCAGGTCCCGATCACCCTCCGCCGCATCGACCCCGCCGCCGCCGCCGCCAACCAGGAGTCCGTCGGCCACCTCGTCCAGTTCCTCCACCACAGCTACCGCGACGCCGCCAAACGCGTCGAGGCCGCAGGCCTCAAGGACTGGCCCGCCCAGATCGTCCACTCCGACTGGCACCCCGGCAACATGCTCTTCCGCGGATCCCGCGTCGTCGCCGTCATCGACTACGACGCCGCACGCATCCAGCAACGCGTCCTCGACGTCGCCAACGGAGCCCTCCAGTTCTCCATCCTCGGCGGCGGCGAAGACCCCTCCACCTGGCCCGAAGAGATCGACCTCGGCCGGTTCAAACGCTTCCTCCGCGGCTACGACAGCGTCCCCGACGCCGTCCTCTCCTCCGCCGAGATCGAGGTCGTCCCCTGGCTCATGATCGAGGCCCTCATCGCCGAGAGCGTCATCCCCATCGCCGCCACCGGCTCCTTCGCCCGCATGGAGGGCGTCACCTTCCTCCAGATGGTCCGCCGAAAGGTCCGCTGGCTCCAGAAAAACGCCAAAACCCTCATCGAGGCCGTGGACGCGTAGATGATGCTGAAAGAAACGCATCCCCCTTCCCCTGTGGGACCGCCGGTGCCAGGCGGCATCGGCACCCGGCACCGCACGCGAACGACTCCCGCGGACTCTCGCGCCGCCCCGGCGAAGACCACGCGACTCCGCTTCCTCCCCGCCCTGCTCCTCGCCTGCCTCCTCGCCGCCCCCGCCCCCGCCCAAACCCCCGCGAACGCCCCCCTCCTCGAACGGCTCGGCCACCCCGACTACGCCCAGCGCGAGGCCGCCACCTCCGAACTCCTCCTCGACCCCCACCCCGACTCCGAGGCGCTCCGCGAACTCTTCCTCGCCGCGCCCCTCCCCGAGCAGCGGTGGCGCCTGCTCAACGTCATCCAGCACCACACCCTCACCCAGCTCCGCGAAACGCTCTTCCCACCCGACGGCGACCCCGCCATCGGCTTCTCCCACGACATCCGCCGGCAGGCCCGACTCCTGCCCGACGGCCGCGAGGCCTCCGTCGTCTACGTCGTCTCCACCCTCCCGGGCTTCCCCGGCTTCGCCCACCTCCGCACCGGGGACCTGATCATCGAGGTCGACGACCAGCCGCTCCCCCCCGACCTCGACAACGCCCTCTTCCGCCAGCGCCTCCAGACCCGCGAAGTCGACGGCCAAGCCACCGGCCGCGAGGCGGGCGAACCGATCGCGCTCACCGTCATCCGAGGCACTCAAACCCTGCGCGTCGAGCTCACCCTCGCCACCGTCGATGCGCTCGAGCGGATGTACACCCAGTCGCCCACGCTGCAGGAGCCGTTCCACTCCCGCTGGAACCAGGCCCGCGACGAACTCCTCGCCGCCGCCCCCCCTGTCGACCAGCTCCACGTCCCCCCCGCCCCCTGAGTGGAACGTGTCGCGCCGCGACTCGTCGCGCCTCCCCGCGGGCGCAACGGACCCGCGCCTGGCGCTGGCCGACCTACTTCGAGAACATCTTCTTCATCGCCTCATACTCCCGCAGGAATCCCACGAACTCCCGCCGGTGCTCCTCCTCGTCCCCCTTGAGCTCGACCGCCAGGTCCTGCGTCACCGGGTCCTTGTCGTCCCCGGTCGCCTCGATGATCGCCTGATAGTTCGCGATCGCCCCCTCCTCCGCTTCGATGACCCCACGGATCACCGACTCGATGTCGATCGTGCTCTCCGGCGGCTGCATCCCCTTCTGTGAAAACTTCAGCGACAGCGAGCCGGGGATCTTGCCCCCCAGGATCTTGATCCGCAGCGCCAGACGCTGCGCGTGCTCCAGCTCTTCCGCAACATCCTCCTCCAGGCTCTCCTTCACCTCCATCGCCAGCATCCCGTCGAGGTGGATCGAGTTGGCGACGTAGTTCGCCACCGTCTCGATCTCCATCGCGTAACCCTTCACCAGCAGCTCCAGGACCCGCTGCCGGCCCGCCTCATCCAGTCCCGTCTCGCTCCTCAGCTTCTTGTCCGCCATGGTCTTTCGCTCTCCAAAAGGTTCACCGAATCGCCCGATCGTAGGCCTTGACGCCACGCGATTCATCAGAGTATATTATCTTCTGACGGCGCAGGGGAGGCCGTTCCCACAACTCAGGTCATCGGCGGTGGGTTGTCGTGACGTCGGGGTGACGCAACCCGCCGCTTTTTCGTGCGCCCCCGCCCACGCTCACTTGATGCCGCGGCCCCCAGACCTCACACTTCGCGCATGCAGCGATACGCCCTCATCCTCGCCGGCGGGTCCGGGACACGCCTCTGGCCCATGTCCACCCACGCCCAGCCCAAGCAGCTCATCCCCTTCATCCACGGCAAGAGCCTCCTCCAACTCGCCGTCGAACGCCTCCGTGGCCTCGTCCCCGACGACCACGTCTACCTCTGCGCAGGACTCGACCACCGCGACGCCATCCTCGCCGCACTCCCCGGCTTCGACCCCCAACGCTTCATCGGCGAGCCCGTCGGCCGCGACACCCTCAACGCCGTCGCCCTCGGCACCCACGTCATCGGCCGCGTCGCCGACACCGACGCCGTCGTCGCCGTCTTCACCGCCGACCACGTCATCCAGCCCGTCGACCAGTTCCAACGCGTCGTCGAAAAGGGCTACCAGGTCGCCGAGGCACACGACCCCGTCCTCGTCACCTTCGGCATCACGCCCACCCACCCCGCCACCGGTTACGGCTACCTCGAGCTCGGCGACACCTTCGGCGGCGGCGGCGCGTCCCGCGTCAACCGCTTCCAGGAAAAGCCCGACGCCCACACCGCCGCCGACTACCTCGCCGCCGGACCCTCCCGCTACCTCTGGAACTCGGGCATGTTCGTCTGGCGACACCGCACCCTCATGCAGGCCATCCAGAAGTACCACCCCGAACACTACGCCGGCATCGCCAAGATCGGCGCCCAGTGGGACAGCCCCGGCCGCGACGAGGCCCTCCGCGACGTCTACCCCACCCTCGGCAAAATCAGCATCGACTACGCCGTCATGGAGCCCGCCTCCACCGACCCCGCCTTCGCCGTCGTCGCCGTCCCCATGCCGTTGCAGTGGCTCGACGTCGGCAGCTGGCCCTCCTTCATGAAGACCTGCGACACCGACCCCCACGGCAACGCCGCCGCCGGCTGCACCCACGTCGCCCTCGAAACCACCAACACCCTCGTCGCCAGCAGCGACCCCGGCCACACCATCGCCACCCTCGGCGTCGACGACCTCATCATCATCCACACCCCCAAAGCCACCCTCGTCTGCCGCGCCGAAGACGCCGAAAAGATCAAACAGCTCCACGCCCAGGTCGCCGCCCAACTCGGCCCCGACCTCCTCTAACCCCCTCACGCCGGCCCTGAGAAGCGCAGCGCCGAAGGGCCGGGCCACCCGCTCACTGCAACCTCATGCGCTACCTCGCCATCGACCTCGGCGCCAAACGCACCGGCCTCGCCGTCGGCGACGACGCCACCGGCATCGCGTCCCCGCTGGACGTGATCGTCACCGCCGCCGAGGCCGAACGCCTCCGCTTCATCGCCCGCGCGATCGACGACCAGGGCCCCGACGCCCTCGTCCTGGGCCTGCCCCTCAACATGGATGGCTCCGAGGGCCCGGCCGCCAGGGCCGCCCGCGCCTTCGCCGGACAACTGCAACAGCGGTTCGGCCTGCCCGTCCACTTCGCCGACGAACGCCTCTCCTCCGTCGCCGCCGACGAGCAGATGGCCCGCACCGGCCTGACCCACAAAGGCAAGAAGCGCCGCCGCGACGCCCTCGCCGCCGCCGCCATCCTCCGCGCCTACCTGGCCACCCGTCCCCCCCACCCACGCCGGCCCTGAGGAGCCCGCGACGAACGGCCGGGCCCTCGCCCCCTACCCCAGCAGCCCGTACACCAGCAGACACATCGCGTTGAACACCGTCAGCACCGCCGCATAACCCACCGCCGAGCGAAACTCCGACGGCAGCAGCTCCACCGGCCGATTAACCATCGCCAGCGCCCGCAGCGTCGGCCGACGCAGCGCCCACACCATCTCCCGCAGCGGCCCCACCACCGGCCACAGCAACCCCGGCAATCCGGCCGCCCCGCCTTTCCCTTCCTCCGCCCCGTCCGCGTCCGGGTCCGGCACATCGGGCGCTTCCGTCGGCAGCCGCAGGTGAACCGCCGGCTCCGCGAGCAGCTCATCCGGGCTCGTGAAGTCGCCCGCCAGCTCCAGGTCGTCGCCCACCTCCATCCGCTCTTCGTCGTGCGGCCGCGCCCCCGCGCCCCCCGCCGCCGAACCCGCGCGAGCCTCCGCAGCGCCCGACAGCACGTCCGACGCGTCCTCCCCCAGCACGTCGTCCACCGTCTCGAACGCCCCCGCCACCGCGTCGTCCGCGCCCGCCGCCAGCTCCGCATCGATCGCCGCGATCGGCGACGCCCCTCCCGCCACACCCGCCGCGTGCCCGCCCGCCTCAGGCGCGGCTTCCGAGGGCACGTCCGCGGGCATGTCCGGAGGCGCTTCCGGGGGGGCTGGGCCCTGCCCCGCCGAAAGCGCGAGCAGGTCGTGCAAGTCCGCCACGAGCGACGCATCGAACGAACCATCCCCCGCCGCCTCAGCCGCAGCGGATGCATCCGTCTCGGCCGTCACGCCCTCGCCACCGACGCCCGCTCCCGGCACATCACCCGACGATCCCACCGCAGCGACCCCCTCGATCGCTGCGGTGGTCCCGCCGTCGCCCGTCGCCCCCGCGGCGCCCTCCGCCCCGGTCGGCGCAAGCAGACCCTCCCGTCCATCGTCGGCCGAGCCGGTCAAGGCCATACCCTCGTTACGATCGACGTCTGGCACGCATCCCTTCCTCACGACCCGTCGCCCGGGCATCGCCCGGCCGCTATAACGCCTCTATCGACCCCCCAACCGCGCGACCTGAGCCCCCCATGGCCGTCCCCCGCTTCTATTGCCCCAGCCTCCCCCACCCCCGGTTATCGGAGCGCCTCGCCCCCCTCGACGAAGACCAGACCCGCCACGCCCGCAAGGTCCTCCGCCTCCAGCCCGGTCAGCCCGTCGAGCTCTTCGACGGCCGGGGCGCGATGGCGACCGCCACCCTCGACGCCTACCTCGAAGGCCTCGCCGTCTGCCGCGTCCACGACTGGCGCGAAGTCCCACCCCCACGCCCCCACCTCACCCTCGCCACCGCCATCCCCAAGGGCGGCCGCGCCGACGACATGGTCAACCACCTCAGCCAGCTCGGCCTCGATCGGCTCATCCCCCTCAAGACCGCACGCTCCGTCGTCGAGCCCCGCGACGCCAAGCTCGACCGCTTCGCCAGGGCCGCGGTCGAGGCCGGCAAGCAGTCCGGCCGGCCCTACCTCCTCGAGGTCGAGCCCGCGATGCGCCCCTTCGATTCCGTCGTCCACGAACCCGCGGACCTCAAGCTCATCGCCGCCATCGGCGACTACCGCCTCGATGACCTCGTCGCCGACCTCCGCGCCGCCGGGCGCGTCCTCGTCCTCGTCGGCCCCGAGGGCGACTGGACCGAAGAGGAGCTCGCCGCGGCGACCGCCGCCGGCTTCCGCCCCTGGACGCTGGGCCCGAACGTCCTCCGCGTCGAAGCGGCCGCCGCCTGCGCGTGCGCGGTCCTCCGCTACCTCGCGCAGTAGACGCCCGCGACGGGGCGCGCGGTCACACCGTCTCCGACTGCGGGTCCGCCACCGGCGCCGGCTGCAGGAACAGCGCCGCCAGCCCGACCGTCCCCATCACCAGCGACGCCGCGAGCACGCCGATCTTCGCCTCGTTGAGCAGGTCCGCCCGCTCGGGGAACGCGAGGATCGCGATGAACAGGGACATCGTGAACCCGATGCCGCAGATGCACGACACCGCCGCGAGCTGCCGCCACGTCGCCGCCACCGGCATCGCCGCGATCCCCAGCTTCACCGCCAGGTACGCGAAGAGCGTCACGCCCACCGGCTTGCCGATCACCAACCCGAAGAAAGCGCCGACCATCACGGCGTCCGTCATCCCCGCCGCGGCGTCCCCCCCGATCGTCACGCCCGAGTTCGCCAGCGCGAACAGCGGGACGATGATGAACCCCACCGGCCACAGCAGCGTGTGCTCCAGCCGCGACAGCGGCGTCTGCACCGCCTGACACGTCTGCTCCAGCGCCTGCACCACCGCCGTCTGCTTCTCCGTGAACTCGTCCTCCCGCCCCGCATCGAGGTCCTCGGTGAACCGGCTCAAAAGCGCCTTCGACCGCTCCGCAAAGCTCCGCTCGTCGATCCGCTGCCACGCCGGGATCGTCGCCGCCAGCAGCACGCCCGCGACCGTCGCGTGGACCCCCGACATCAGCGTCGCGACCCACAGCCCGATACCCAGCAGCACGTAGGGCAGCGGCCGGTGAACGCTCAGCCGGTTCAGCGCCACCAGCGCCGCGAGGAAGCCCCCCGCCACCGCCAGCGCCACCATCGACACCTCCGACGTGTAGAAGAGCGCGATCACCAGCACCGCGCCCAGGTCGTCCACGATCGCCAGCGCCAGCAGGAACACCTTCAGCGACAGCGGCGCACGCCGGCCCGCCAGCGCCAGCACGCCCACCGCGAACGCGATGTCCGTCGCCATCGGCACGCCCCAGCCGCAGATCCCGTCCCCGCCCCAGTTGATCGCCGCGTAGATCCCCGCCGGCACCACCATCCCCCCCACCGCCGCCGCCAGCGGCAACGCCGCCTTCCGCAGCGACGACAGCTCGCCCAGCACCACCTCCTGCTTGATCTCCAGCCCCACCAGCAGGAAGAACACCACCATCAGACCGTCGTTGATCCAGTGGCCCAGCGACATGTTCAGCGGGCCGATCCGGACGTACTGGCTCCAGAGCTCGTGGTAGCTCTCGCTCCATGGCGAGTTCGCCCACACCAGCGCGACCGCCGCGCACGCCAGCAGCACGATGCCGCCCGCGGCCTCCATCTGGAAGAAACGCATGAACGGCCGCAGGAGCACGGCCGCGCGGGACGGCGGAAGGGGCATCATGTCATTCATGGTCGGAACTTCTGTTGGTGATCGGCCGCCTTCACGTGGCGGCCCTCTCCCCCTCATAATCGGCGCCACCGCACACCAACCTTCACCCCCCGCTCACATTTCCTTCCCCCCGCCCCCGCCGGCTCAGCCGCTCACGTCGACATGAACGCCCGCCCGCCCCTGCTGCCGGGCACGCCGCAGCGCATCCATCACCCGCGTCAGGTGCCGCCGCCACTCCGGCTGCTCCGTCGCGCGCGGCACCGTCACCCCGCCGATGCACGCCGTCAGGTTCGTGTCCGCCACCGTCGCCTCCGGCGCCGCGAGCAACTCGCGGACCTGCGACGCCAGGCCCGGCAGGTCGCCCGCCCGGCTCAGGTCGTAGAGCCCGATGAACTCGTCGCTCCCGAACCGACCCAGCAGCACCGGCTCCCGCGTCGTGCTCCGCAGCACCGTCGCCACCGTCGCCAGCGCCCGGTCCGACTCCTTGCGCCCGAAGCGGTCACTGAAGCGCGCGAACCCGTCCATGCTCAGCAGCACCAGCCCCAGCGCGTCGTAACCCGACACGTCCAGCGACCGGAGCTGCGCCTGCCACGACCGCCGCGTCAGCAGCCCCGTCACCCGGTCCGTCTCGACCGGCACGCCCGGGGGCCGCGCCGCCGCGTCCGCCATCGGCGTGTCGTCCGCCTCCACCGCGAACGCGTCGTGCAGCATCTCCTCCAGCCGGCTCCCCGCCAGCAGCATCGCCCGCTGCCGCGTCTCCTGCTGCACCGGCCAGTCGCCCAGGTCCACGTCGTACACCCGCGTCAGCTCACGCACCCGCGACCGCAACGCCGGCAGCGCCTCCGTCACGAGCTGCTCCGCCGGCACGCCCAGCCGCGGCAGCGCATCCGCCAGCCACGCCTCGGCCCGAGCCGTCTCCAGCCCCGCCGCCCGCGCACCCAGCACCTCGATCGCCCGCGCCCAGAGGTACGCCTCCTCGTCGCCCCCGTCCCGCAGCGCCCGCGCTTCCTTCCCCAAATCCGCCGGGCACCGCATCGCCGACAGCGCCCACACCGTCACGTCCCGGTGCGTCGCGCCCAGCGCCGCCCGCTCCCGGTCCGCCAGCGCCATCGGCCGCAGCGTCGTACCCATCAATGATTCGTACCGGCGGCCAAGCCCCGCGAAGAGGATCAGCGGCCCGAGCCCCAGCAGCAGACCCCCGATCAGGTGCTGGCGGAAACCGCCCGGCTGGTCCGCCCCCGGCTCGAGCCGGCTGCTCAGGAAGTCTCCCGCCGCCGCGCAGCCGAACACCCACCGCCACAGGTCCCGCCGCCGTGGCACGTCCCCGTCCGCGCTCACGAGCGGCCCGGTGAGCATCACCGCCAGCACCAGCGTCTGCACGTGCCGCGTCCCCAGCACCGCCACCGCCCGGTGGATGTTCGACACCGTCGGGTCGCCCGCGCGACGCTGCAGGTTCGCCAGCCCCACCACCTTCGCCGCGATGAACGGGTCGCCCCCGAGCGTCGCCGCGATCTGCGAGAAGTCCGAGTCCGGCCGCCTCAGCGCCTCGAGGACCTCGTAACACACCGCCGGGTTCAACACCCGGTTCAGGTTCCGCTCCAGGTGCATCCGCACCCAGTCGGCATCGATGCTTTCCATACTTCCCTCGGGAGACGCCACTGAAGCCTCCTGCGAGCCCGCGCCCACTCGACCGCACCCAACGTTCCTATCGGTTGTAACGGCGGCCGACTTCCGCACCGCCCTCAAGCCACCCGCCCCTCCGGCCGATCATTCCATCACGGACCAAGGGGGACCGGTCATGCCAGCCACAGCCGCGCTCGATAAAAGCCTCGGCCAGTCCGGCGACACCGGCCCGCCCACGATCGATGCGGAAACCACCCGGCGATCCGTCTGCGCCGCCAAGCTCCCCCTCGCCTCCCCGACCCTCGCCCGCCGACTCGAAAGTACGTCCGCCGCCCGCGACCCCGCCTCCGTCGCCGCGACCATCCTCGACGAGCCCGCGGCCCTCCTCGCCGTCTACGCCGAAGCCCGCCGTCGCGATCTCGCGCCGAGCGTCGACCTCGCCTCGCTGATCGACGCGCTCGGCGAGGTCGGCATCGGCGCGGTCGCCGCCTCGCTCGCCCGTCGTGAACCCGTGTCGCCCACGGGCGACGGCGCCGCGCTGGCGATGGGCCTGCGCCACGCGCTGGCGACCGCGCGCCTGGCCGCGCACCTCGCCCCCGCGGCGGGGCTCGATCCCGACACCGCCGCCGCCGCGGGCCTCCTCCACGACGTCGGCCGGCTCGCGCTCCTCGCCGGCCCGATCGGCGGACGCGTCGCCGCCCTCTACGCCGGCGCACGCGACGCGGCGACCCACCTGCCCTACCTCGAGCACGCCCTGCTCGGCCTCACCCACGCCCAGGCCGGCTACGAATACGCCCGCCGCTTCGGGACGCCCGAACTGGTCGCGGAGGTCGCACGCACCCACGACTGGCGATCCGCGCAGCGCCGACGCCTCGCAATCGCCCCCGCCGCCCTCGGGTCGTTCATCCAGCTCTGCGACACCCTCGCGCGGTCGCACGGCTACGGCGGGTGCGAGGCCGACGCGCTCGGCCCGGTCCCGCCCGAGTACGCCGCGCTCGCCCCCGCGGGGGTCGCGGAGGTGCTCGCCGGGGTCGACGACACCATGGCCCGGCACTGGCTCCCGACTGTCCCGCCGCCGACGCCCGCCCACACGCCGCTCGCCGGCATCGCCGTCGGGCTGCTCGCGTCGTCCACTGCAACGTGGTCGCCCGCGGCCGCTCCGCTCGCCCGCGCCGGCGCCCGGCTCGTCCCCGCGGATCGCGCCTCGGCGGGCGGAGAACCCCACGTCCTCGTGATCGACGGGCTGGATGCGCCGCTCGCCGCGACGGCCCGCGTGCTCCGCTCCCCCGCCGTCGCCGCGTTCCCCGGCCCGCGCCTGGTCCTGGCGGACCGCGCGGCCGACGCCGGCTCCCGCCTCGCGGGCCTCTCGCCGGGCGTCTCCATCCTCACCACCCCCGTCCGCCCCACGGCCCTGCTGCATCGCGTCCACGAGCTCGCCCCCCGCCTGTTGCAGTGACCCGACCCCCGCGCGCCGCTGACGACCCGCTACGGCGTCTCGAACCGCCACGCCAGCGCGTAGTCCCACGCCTCCGCGTGCCCGTCCGGCTGCCGCCGCACCTCGACCACGTACTCCCCCGGCTCGAGCGCGGGCAGGTAGACGTGCTCGACGTTGTCGACGGCCGACGAGCTGAACGCCACCGTCCGCAGCGACTCACCTTCGTTCTCGACGCGGATGAGCCGCAGGTCGAAGTCCGCCAGCCGCGGGACCGGCGCCCAGACCGTCTGCCCCTCGGGCAACCGCAGCATCCGCCCCTCGATCCGCCGGTGCCACGCCAGCACGAGCGACGCCTCGCCGAGCGGCCGCGTGATCGTGAACCGGTAGGTCGACGACCCGCCGGGGTCGAGCGGGCGGAAGTCCCAGCCCCATCGCCGACGCAGTGGCCCCGGCTCGTGCATCCCCGTCTGCAGCACCCGCAGCGCGTGGTCGAGGTTGACCTGCCCGACGCCCAGGTGCTCGTCCAGCGGCTTGCCGAAGGGCGGCGCCCACCCGTCGGGCTTCGTCGCCCCCGCCATCAGCACCGCCTTGATCACCTCGGCCCGGCCGGCCTCGGTGGCGTGGCTCTCGAGTTCCCCCGCCGCCTCTTGCAGCCGCGCGACGCACGCCGCGACCGCCGGCGTCGCGAAGCTCGTCAGGCCGTGCGGCGCGACGATGTCTGGCTTGCTTCGCCCCTCCCCCTCCACCCGCGTCCACCCGCCGCTGCTGTTGCCGCTCGTCAGCCCCACCGCGATCACGTTGTACGCCGACGCCAGCAGCGCCGGCACCTTCGTGTCCCGGTTGTTGTTCACCCCCACCACCATCACCACGTCCCGCTCGTCCACCTGGTAGTCGATCCGCCGCAGCACCTGCTCGACCCCCGGGAACGTGTCGCTGATCCACGAGTGGTTGAACAGGCGCGGCCCGCCCTCGACCGGCGGCTCGGCGGTGTTCGCGCGGAGGTAGTCCTCCATCATCCAGCCGGCGGAGGTGAAGCTGTGCACCTCGGTCACGCCCGGCGCCAGCCCCTCGCGGCCGTAGAGCAGCTTCGCGACGCCCTGCGCGTGACCGAACGGCTGCGACTCGCCCGACCGCAGCACGAACTCCACCCCGCGGAAGGCCGCGTCCGACCGGTTGGGCGTGTACTCGCCCGGGCCGCCCTCGACGTGACCGATCACGACCCCCCGGCCGATCGGCACGCCCCGGCCCAGCCGCTGGTGCGCCCGCAGGATGCCGATCTTCGTCGCCAGCGGCGGCTCGGCGGCCTCGTGCAGCCGCTGCGTCGCCTCCGTCGTCTGCGCGAGCACCGTCGCAGGCGTCACGCCCCGCACGACCCACAGCCACACGCCCGCCAGCGCCAGCGCGATGGTCGACAGGATCCGGACTCGTTGCAGCGGGGTCAGTGGCACGCGTCAATCCTACGAATCGGCTCGACCGAAGGTCGGGTTGATCCCCCACTTCGCGGACGCCGCGCGCGGGCGATCACCCGCTCACGAAGTAGTTGCCCCAGATCGGGTGCAGCCGCTCGAGCTCGTCCTCGGGGATGTCGTTCTTGCGGGACCAGATCGCGAGCTTCAGGGCCGAGTGGGCCGGGCTCTCCCGCTCGCGGAGGGGTGTCAGGTCGCGGAGGGCGTGCTTCATGAGCGCGATGCTGTTGGCGGTGGCGCGCTGGAGGTTGCCGATGATCTCCTGGAGCAGCGCCTGCTGCGGGCGGTCGGGGTCGTGCGGCCGCCAACTGTCGTAGTCGGTGGGCATCGCGATCAGGGCGTAGGCGATCTCCGCCTCGCGGGCGAGGCGTGCCTCGGGCATGGCGGTCATGCCGATCAGGTCGCCGCCCCAGACGCGGTGCATCTCGCTCTCGGCGCGGGTGGAGAACGCGGGCCCTTCCATGCAGACGTAGGTGCCCCGCTCGTGGATGCGGAAGGGGCGCGGGTCGGCGTCGCCGCGGCCGCCGAGCTGCGCCGCCGCGTCGAGGAGCCAGCGGCGCATGACGGGGCAGAACGGCTCGGCCATCTCGACGTGGACGGCGACGCGCTCGAAGAAGGTGTTCGCCCGCCGGCTGGTCTTGTCGATGACCTGGTCGGGGATCACGAGGTCGCCCGGCGCGATCTCCTCGCGGAGGCTGCCGGTGGCGCCGCTGGCGAGCAGGTGGGTGACGCCCAGCTTCTTGAGGGCGTAGATGTTGGCGCGGTACGGCACCTGGGTGGGGTTGAGGAGGTGGCCGGGTCCGTGCCGCCGCAGCAGCGCGATCTCGACGCCCTCCCACCGGGTGCGGACGATGGGGGAGGAGGTCTTGCCGAACGGCGTCTCGACGTCGTGCGTCTCGCCCTCCTCGAGGCCGAGCGCCTCGCCGAGCCCCGAGCCGCCGATGATGCCGATCCGGGGCTCCCGATGCGTTGTGTCAGCCATAGTCCAGAATGATAGCGGGGCGTGTGTCAGATCCGCCGGACTTGCGGCAGGTTCTCGAAGTGTGCATCGCGCGAGTAGAGCGTCAGGTCGTGCTGCAGCGCGAGGGCGGCGATCCACACATCGTGTGCCGGTATCGGCGTCCCACGGCGCCGCAGGTGGTCCAATACGTCCACCACCGTGTCGACGGTCCGTGGCGACGCATACAGCACGCCCACATGAGGCAGGTCGAGAAACGCGGCAAGTTGCCGCTCGTTTTTCTCCTGACGCCCCCCCTTGCGAAAGCCGGCTCTCAGTTCCGCCAGCACCACGAAGGGTACGACCACCGCGTCGGCGTGCGCGATGCGCTCGACGACCTCCGGCAACTGCCGCCCGAGATCCGCATAGCGGTTGGTGTCGAGCAGCAGCCTCAACGCCACAGGTCCTCGTCAATCTGCTCGAAGCACGCCTCGGCTTCTTCGATCGCCCGGATGTCCTCCGGGTCCATCCGCATGAACGACAGGTCGCGCTGCGGCTCCGCCGGCGGCTCCGGCACATCCGGCGGCTCCGGGGCAACGCCGACGCCCCTCGCGATCGCCTCCAGCACGATCTCGTCCAGAGTCTTGCCTTCCGCATCAGCCTGCGCCCGCAGCGCCGCTTCCACGTGGGCCGGGATGTCGAGGATGTGGACCATCCGTCCATTCTACTCCCCGTGGGCCGCGGATCGTTCCCGGCCTCGGAACCCTGCTCCCCGCTCGGCCGTACAATCGACTCGGACCCACCGCGACGATCCGCCGGGTCGCCTTCCGCGGGGGCCGGAGCTGGGATACCGCGTTGCTCGCCACCGACGACTTCCGCAGTCTGCTGCTCGCCGAGCTCGACTCGGTGTACCGCATGGCCATGCACCTCACCCGGCACCCCGACGAGGCGGCCGATCTCGTGCAGGAGGCCTACCTCCGCGCGCTGCGGGCTCAGAAAACCTTCGAGCTCCGCGACCGGGACAAGGGCGCCCGGCCGTGGCTGTTCAAGATCCTCCACAACGCGTTCTACACCCGGGTCCAGAAGCAGAAGCGCGAACCCACCCTCGGCGACGACCTCGCCCATCAGGCGGCTCCCAGCGAACTGGACAATCCCGCCCCGGCGTGGGACCTGGCGAGCCTCGACTGGGAGCAGGTGGATGACCGGCTCAAGGCGGCGATCTTCGACCTGCCCGTCCACTACCGGGCGCCGCTGCTGCTCTGGAGCGTCGAGGGGATGAAGTACCGCGAGATCGCCGACGTGCTGGAGGTCCCGCTCGGGACGGTCATGAGCCGCCTCTACCGGGCCCGGGGCATCCTGTCCGAGAAGCTCGCGGAGCTGGCGATGGAGCACGGCATCGATCCGGGAAAAGCCGCAACCTCGCAGAAGCGGGAATAACCGGGTCGCCCGGCCGATAGTCCCTGTAAGCCCGCGAACCCCGGTTTGGCCATGAGTGACAGCCTGAACCAACCCGAGATCCGAAAGTACCTCTCCGCCTTCGCAGACGGGGAGCTGGACGTCGAGCAGAACCTCAAGGTGCTCGAGCAGTTGGCGATGGACCCCGCGACGACCGGTCGGGTGATCCACCAGCAGCAGCTCCGCAAGGCGGTCGCGCGTTGCCTGGCGGAGCCGTGCGATTGCCCGGACGCGGTGCGGGCGAAGCTGGTCGACGCGCTCGCCGCGGAAGCCGAGCCCGCCGCCCCCGTCCCCCCCGTCCCCCCCGCCGCCAGCCGGGAGCCCGCGATCGCCGGCCGGATCGGCCGGTGGGCGCCGCTGGCGGTCGCGGCGGTGCTGACGCTCGGGACGACCGTGCTGCTCATGGAGGGCGGCCGGGGCGGCGTTCCGGGCGGGACGGGCGCCTTCGAGAACGGCGGCTACGCCGTCGCCCCCGCGGGCGCGAGCATCCTGCCCCCCGAGCGGGTGGCGGCGTTCACCCAGCGGCACGTGCGGTGCGCCAACTCGCTGGCCCAGCTCTTCCGCCAGGAGGAGTTCCCCCGCGAGGTCCGGGCGCTGCCCGCGTCGGTCTCCGAGCACCTGGGCCGCCGCGTCGACGGCCCGCTCGACCTGTCGGGCATCGGGTACCGGTACGACGTGGCGGGCGTGTGTACGCTCCCGGGCCAGGGGGCGGTCCACGTGCTCTACCGGGCGACGCCCGAGTCGGGGCGGGCTGACAAGCTGTCGCTTTGGATCCGCCCGGTTGACGCCCGCTCGCCCGTGCTGGAGCCCGGCCGGGTCTACCTCGCGGCCGACACCAGCCAGGCCCACCCGATGCTCCTCTGGCGCGAGGGGGACCTGATCTTCTACCTGATGGGCGACGCGGGCGACCGGGTTCAGATCGCCGCGGCCGCGCTGCGGGACCACGGGGGCTGAGTCATCGGGAGGCGGGTTCTCCGCGGGCGAGACGCTCGGCGTGTCCCGGGCCGGGTCGTGGCTGCGCGAGACGTGCGGGGCGTGTGGGCTGTCGATCGCCGCGTCGGGCGTGTGCGCGGCTTGCAGCGCCCGCAGCGAGCAGGCCTCGTCTTCCTCGGCCGCGCGCTCGTCGAGTTCGGCCGGGTCGAGCGTGAGGTGGTGCGGGCGCGGGTTCAGCCGCAGGAGCGCGCCCGCCGCCTTGCGGGCGGTCTCGGGGGAGGCGGCCGGGTCGTGGAGCAGCGCGGCGAGGCGGGCGAGCGCGTCCCGCCGGTGCCGCACCGCGGCCCGGTAGAGCAGCGTGTCCTCGAACTCCAGGAGCACGCCCACCTGCTCGCGGGCGTCGCGCAGGACCCGGCGGAGCTCGTCGGGCCCGAGCCCGTGCCGCATGCGGAGCTCGCGCGGGCTCAGCCGCTCGGCGACCAGTTCCTCGACCACCGCCGCCCGGCGGTCCGGGTCCAGCACGTCACTCATCATGGGGCGCCCTCCGGTTTCACCATGATAGCCATCCCGCCCCACAAGTTCAACTGTTTTTGATCAACCTCAGAAGCCAGTTGCGGGGCCCGGGGGTGCCACGGCTTGAGTCGAGTGCAACGAGACCAAGCCGTGCCGAACGTCATTGGACGCCCGCAGGCTTGCCCGCCCCCGGACGACGCGGGTCAAGGCACGCGCCCCTCCTCACACACGTCTAAGACGTTGTCGGAGATCCGACGCGGTTCGGGCGGGTTTGCGGGAGCGGGAGGGTTAGACGGCCTGGAAGGACTGGCGGCGGAGGGCGAGCTTGCGGGCGAGTTTCTGCATGTCTTCGACGGCGTCGGTTTCGTCCATGATCTCGACGCCCAGCAGCGTCTCGACGACGTCCTCGAGCGTGACGATGCCGGCGGTCCCGCCGTACTCGTCGACGACGAGGAACAGGTGTTCGCGTCGGCGGATGAAGCCGTCGAGGATGGCGGGGAGCTTGGCGACGGCGGGGACGATGTGGAACGGCCGGGCGAGTTCGCCGAGGGTGACGTCTCCGCGGCCGTCGCCGCGGGCTTTGAAGAGGTCGTGGCGGTGGACGAGGCCCTTGATGTCGTCGAGCGACTCGCCGATGACGGGGACGCGGGCGAAGCGGGGCGGCTCGCCGTCGGTGACCTCGCGGACGGTCTGGTCGGCGCGGAAGGTGGCCATGACGGTTCGGGGGGTCATGACCTGCTGGACGGTGGCGTCGCGGAGGGCGATGAGGTTGCGCATGACGCGGGCCTCGTTCTGGTCGATGGCTCCTTCCTCCTGGGCGAGGCGGGCGAGGCTTCGGACCTCGTCGCGGCTGATCAGGGGCGCGGCGTGGTGGCTGCCGGAGAGGAGCTTGGAGATCCAGTCGCAGACGACGACGACGGGGTAGAGGACCCAGATCATGCCCTGGACGGTCCAGGCGGTGAAGCCGGCGAGTCGCTTGGCGTGCACGGCGCCGAGGGTCTTGGGGATGATCTCGGAGAGGATGAGGATGAGGATGGTGACGACGAAGCTGACGACGCCGACCCAGACTTCGCCCCAGAGGATGGCGGCCTGGGCGCCGACGCCGGCGGCGCCGAGGGTGTGGGCGAAGGTGTTGAGGGTGAGGATCGCGGCGAGCGGGCGATCGACGTCGTCCTTCATCCGCTGCAGCCGCTCGCCGGCGCGGCTGCCGCGTTCGACCATGACGGCGACGTGGGACCGTGGGACGCTCAGGAGGGACGCCTCGAGCAGCGAGCAGAGGAACGAGATGCCCAGCGCGACGAACAGGTAGACGAGCAGGAAAGTCATGGTGCGGGATCATACGCGGCAGGGGTGGCGGGCTGCGCGCGGCCACGCCGGGCGCGGCGGGCGCCCGGCGTGAGGTTGAGCGGGGTTGGGCGTGGCGGCGGTCAGACGAGCCCGAGGGCGACCATCGCCTTGGCGACCTTGAGGAAGCCGGTGACGTTGGCGCCGATGACGTAGTTGCCCGGGGCGCCGAACTCCTCGGCGGCCTGGTGGCAGTCGCGGTGGATGGCGACCATGATCTGGTGGAGGCGATCCTCGGTGTGCTCGAAGGTCCAGAAGTCGCGGGAGGCGTTCTGCTGCATCTCCAGCGCGCTGGTCGCGACGCCGCCGGCGTTGGCGGCCTTGCCCGGGCCGTAGGCGATGCCCGCCTCGACAAAAGCCTTCACCCCCTCGGGGGTGGTGGGCATGTTGGCGCCCTCGGCGACGGCGATGCAGCCCTGCTTGATCAGGGACCGGGCGTCCTTGCCGGTGAGCTCGTTCTGCGTCGCGCAGGGGAGGGCGACCTGGCAGGGGATGGACCAGATGTTGCCTTCTTTGAGGTAGGTGGCGGACTTCTTCTGCCGGGCGTATTCGCTGATGCGCTTGCGTTGGACCTCCTTGATCTGCTTGAGGAGGTCGAGGTCGAGGCCGTCGGGGTCGTGGATGACGCCGTTGGAGTCGGAACAGGCGACGGGCTTGGCGCCGAGCTGCTGGAGCTTCTCGATGGCGTAGATGGCGACGTTGCCCGATCCGGAGACGAGGCAGGTCTTGCCTTCGAGGGTGTCGCCTCG
>CAZKRE010000018.1:0-30433 GCA_964555075.1 uncultured Phycisphaeraceae bacterium | reverse complement strand
GGGGCGTAAGCAGCCGCTCTACCAGCAAATGGTGGGCGTGCTGCGTGAGCGGATCCACCAGGGCGAACTTCGGCCGGGGGGACCGGCGATCTCTGAGTCGGCGCTCATTGCCGAGTTTCGCGTCTCGTCGACCACCGCTCGCCGGTGCCTCGACGAACTCGCGCGGGAGGGCCTGGTTCGCCGCGTCCAAGGCAAGGGGACGTTCGTCACCGAACTCGCGGCCCAAGGCACGCGGCAGATCGGCATCCTCTATCACGACCTGCTGAACCTCACCGACACCTTCGCCGCCAACGCGCTGCGTGGCGTGAACGAGGCCCTTCTGGAGGAGCCGTTCGAGCCGGCGCTCCTGCAGTTCGGCAACGTCACCCACAGCCCCGACCCGGGCGAGGCGCTCCTGGCGCTGGTCCGGCGTCATCAGGTGCAGGGCCTGCTGCTGATGAGCCCGCTGCCCCTGCCGTGGCTCGAGCCGCTGCTGGCCACCGGCATCCCGGTCAGCGCCGCGAACTTCCTTTACGAAGACCCGCGCATCGACTGCGTCGTCTCGGGCGTCGCGACCGCGACGCGGCGGCTGGGCGAGCGGGTCCTCGGCGAAGGCCACGAACGGGTGGCCGTGCTGCGGGGCGTGTTCCCGCAGTCGCTGGTCGAAGGCGTGGCCCTCTCCACCGCCGAGGCCCCGGAAGTCAGCGGCGCCGACTGGACGTTCCACACCTACCGCTACTTCCACCCCGGCGACGTCTCGCGTCTGGTCACCGAGCAGCTCGCCAGCAAGAGCCACCCCACCGCCTACCTCTGCTACGGCTACGAGGCCGCCCTCGAGGCGGCGGGCGTGATCCGCAGCCTCGGCTGGTCCATCCCGCAGGACATCTCCGTCGTCTTCCTCGGCGTCCCGCCCGGGCCGACCCAGTTCGCGGGCGAGGTGGTCCCCATCGGCGACATCGTCGCCCGCGCCATCCGCTCGATCCTCGCCCGCCTCACCGGCGGCGCCCCCGCGTCCCGGGTGCGCCGCGTCGAAACCCTCACGCTCGACGGTTCCACCCTCGGCCCGGCGCCGGGGCGGGCGGCGCAGCCCCTTCCGCATCGCGCGTGACCCCACGTTCCGTTGACCTTCCCTATCCGCTCAACCCCAGGAGGAATCATGAAGCATCTCAGCCGTTTCGCTCCCATCGCTTGCCTCGCCGCGACGGGCATCGGCCTCGCGTCCACCAGCCCGGCTGCCGCCGCGACGGTCGGTTTCGAGTTCTACCTGGGCAACGCGACGACGTCGAACGCGTCGGGGAGCAACCTTGTCGGGACGCGTTTCACCGCGGATCGGGACATGACGATCGACACGCTCCACGTGAACCTGAACAACGGGTCCGGCACCGCCACGCTCCTGCTCCGGGCCGATGACGGTTCGGGCAATCCCTTGGGCACCAATCTGGCGAGCGGCACATTCACTCCCGCCGCGGGCTGGAACCAGGTGGGCGTGTCGAGCACGTCGCTCGTCGCCGGGCAGGTGTACCACCTGCTCGCCCAGAGCCCCAGTGGGTCCGCAGGGACCCGCGTGATCCTGAACTCCAAAACGGACGTCCATACCCACAGTGGCATGCTCGACCCTCAGGCCGCGCAGATGTACTCCAGCAACAGCGGCGGCTCCTGGACGGAGTACAGCCTCAGCGGCCGCGCCACGACCTGGGGCGTCTCCAACTCGGAAACGGGCGACGCCCTCGGCCAGCCGTACACCTCCAACATCGGGAGGAATCTCGGCGCCACCGTCTACCGTGGCCAGACGTTCACGTTCGACGGTGCGGACGACAGTTACGTCAACTCGATGACCGTGAACATCACCCGCAACAGCAACACCGCCACCGCCGGGGACGTCCGCCTGCACCTGATCGACGCGGCGAACCCGGCGAGCCTCAGCATCCTCGCCAGCGGCACGATCGTCGAGGCGGGCGACCTCGCGGCCGGGGAGCGTGACTTCTTCACCCTCGCTTTCACCGGGGAGGACCGGCCGATCCTCGATGCCGGCGGGAAGTATCTGATCGCCGCGGAATCCACCGGCTCGAGCGCGAGCAACACCTACAGCTTCCTCACCTCGCGCACCGAGTCGGCGGCCGGCGCGCTCTTCGACCTGGACTACCAGGGGACAGCCTCGCACACCGTCATCGGCGTCTGGGGCGCCAACGGCCCGACGAGCCTCGGGACCGATGACAGCACAGACTTCCGCTACGACTCCTACTTCTCGCTCGACGTGACCGCGGTGCCCGAACCCGGGGCGCTCGCGCTCATGGGCCTCGGCGTCGCGCTCGCGGGGTACCGCCGGCGGTGAGCCGCTTCAACGCGTCGCACCCGCGTCGCTCCGCTTGACGGCGGAGCGACGCCTTCCCCTCCGCCCCGTCGACTCGAAGCTCAGCCGAAGCGCACGACGCCCAGCTCCTCGGGCGTCGGCAACGGCGCCATCGTCGGCGACCACACCAGCATCGGCCGCTCGGGCCCGAAGCCGCGGACGACGGTGATCCCCCACGTCTCACCCGCCCGGGGCCGCGAGGTGCCGAGGGCTTCGTAAGGCAGGTCCAGCGTCAGCAGGTGCTCGCCCTCCCCCGCGGGATCGATCGTGCTGCTCCACCCGGGCGACCACGCGCCCCCGTCGTAGCGGGCGGCCGAGCGGCGGTTGTGCGCGGTGACGGCGAACATCAGGTAGTCGCCGCACGCCCGGCCGACGCTGATGAAGACGCCGAGGCGATGCTGGAAATGGGCCGCGGACCGCACCCCCAGCGCATCCTTGTAGGCCTGCTGGTAGTCCGGATCGGCCGGTTCGTCCGGCGGCAGGTCGCCCGTCAGCGAGAGCCGCACGAGCAGGCCCCGCGGCGTGTGGACGACGCGGACCCGCGTTGCCGACGCCGCCTCGGGCAGCCCGTCCCGCGCCGACACGAAGTCCGCCGCCGCGCCCGCTTGCGCCCAGTCGACGCGCAACGGATCATCCTGCTCCGAAGGCGGGGCAACGATCACTTTCTCGGCGGGGATCGCCCCGCTGTTGATCGACCGGATG
This sequence comes from uncultured Phycisphaeraceae bacterium, assembly GCA_964555075.1. Taxonomy (GTDB): domain Bacteria; phylum Planctomycetota; class Phycisphaerae; order Phycisphaerales; family Phycisphaeraceae; genus CAZKRE01. Next base: position 27,402 of record CAZKRE010000018.1, on the reverse strand, counting down.
CTCAAGCGGACCCGCTCGCGGGCCAGTGCGTCGGCCTCGTGCAGGATGAGTTCCTCGATGCCGGCGGCGTCGGCGGCGCGGGCCATCGCGGCGACGTGCCCGTCGGTGATCCGGCCATAAGCGCTGATCGACGGCCGGACCGGCGTCCCCTCCGCGACCTGCCGGCGGAGCGCCTCGAACTGCGCAACCGGCTCCCCGGCGTCGAACGCGTACGCCATGCTTGCCCCCCCGACGAACCCCACCGAGCCCTCGGCCGTGAGCGTCGGCAGGTCGAGGCAGGTCCAGGTCGGGTTGTCCACGGCCCACGTGAGCACCCCGATCGGCGCCTCGCCGAGCGACGCCGTCGTTCGACGCCGGATCTCGCGGACGAGCCGTGTCAGCGGCTCGCGGCGGAACGCGAGCCAGTTGCCGTCGCTCGCGGGCAGGTCGATCGGGTCCACGCCGTGCGCCGCGCGGTACGCCTCCCGGATCGCGGGGTTGAAGCCGAAGCGATGGACCCCGTCACGGCCGGCCGAGGGGGTGGCGTTGTGCCGGGCGAAGTCGAGCAGCAACCCGTCCGGCCGGTACGACAGCAACTCGTCGATGATCCGCAGCTTGTACTGCCGGACCTCCTCGAAGCCGAACTCGATCGTCCCCGGGTAGCTCCGGCCCTCGCGGTCCATCTGCCAGAACCCGGGGTGCGCCTCGGCGAACGGGCTGAAGAACGGCAGGCCGTGCGCCTCCTCGTAGATGGTGTACCAGAAGTGGACGCGGATCCCGAACTCCCGGCCGACTCCGATCGCGTCGGGCAGCGGGTCGTAGTGGCGGAAGTCGGTCTCGCGGATGTACTCGATCCCGCCGACGGGGAGGGCGCCGCCCGTCTTCTTCCGCTGATACGGCCGGTCGTCCTGCGGCTGTGCCGCGCGGCTGGGGTACATCGCGAGGCCGCCGTTGAACACCCGCCAGTAGACGTCGCGGATCCCGACCGCCGCGAGCTGGTCGAACACCCGCACCACACCCGCCCGACCCCACGCGCCGCCGACGTGGGTCCAGTCGGTGAACGTCGTCATCGCCGAAATCTTCACGGTGTCGTCTGCTCCCTTGCGAGGTCCGCCCGGCGTCCGTGGCGACTCCCGAACCACCCGGCCGGCGTCAATCCATCTCCAGCAGCGCCCGCTGCCCGCCCGCGGCGAGGGAGCCCCACTCGGCCGGGGCATCCGTGCGCACGGTGGCGAGGTAGATGTCCGACGCGCCGCCCATGTCCTCGAACCCCGGCTGATTCACGTAGGCGTGCTGGGAGTAGTAGCTGACGAGCATGCGGTCGTCCCCGATCGGAACCGCCGCGGCGTAGCTGCAGTCGCCCCCGCTGGGCAGCGTCGCGTACTCCACCCAGTAGCCGCGATCCCAGACCCAGATGCGGGTGCGGATCCAGTCCCGCCGGCAGAAGATCGTCCCGTGCCGCGAGTGGCAGGGGATGTGCCTGCCGATGAGAAACCGCCGGCCGTTGACCTCGCCGACAAACTGTCCCTTCACGTCCTGACCCGCGTCGATGGGCCCCTGCCAGGTGTCGTACGGCGGCTCGGCGACGTACTGGATCATGTGGCACGGCCCGGCGTCGCAGCGGCACCACGCGGTCAGCCGGCCGTCCGGCTCGGCGAACAGGGCCGACTCGTTCGCCCCCTGCCCCTGCGACAACACCGACACGTCGCGCCACGTCACGCCGTCGTCCGACCGGACGAGCCGGACGGTCCAGGCCGACGGTGGGATCCGCCCGTCGGGCCCGAGGTCGGAGAGGTCCACGTGATACGCCGCGGCGAAGAGCGCATCGCCGACGCGGATGGGCCGCCAGAATCGCCAGCGCGGCTGATAGATGGGGGTGGGCGAAGACCAGTGGACGCCGTCGTCCGTCCAGCTCACGAACTGCTGCTGGGTCGACTTGTCGAGCTTGCCGCCGCGGCGGAACGCGCCGCCGAACATGAAGAGCCGGTCCCCGAGCTGGGCCAGGTGGCCCTCGTAGAAGTTGTGCGACGACCGCAACCCGGTGGGCGTCTGCTCCCATCGCTCGCCGTCCTCCGAGCGGAGGAGGACGATGTCGCCGTCGGTCGCGCCGTGTCCGGAAGATCGCCGGTGCGTGAGGTACAGCGTGCCGCGCCAGCGGAACAGGTCCGTGAACGCGTTGTGCCGGCCGTCCGCGATCAGGCGTCGCACGTCGAGGACCGGTGACGCCGCGGCGGGCCCGTCGGCCACTGCTTCGGGCGGCGAGGCGGCATCGGCCGGGCTCGGGGGGGACTCACTCAACACGCTATCGGGCACGTTCAACCTCTCTCTGTTCGGACGCCTGTTCGGACGCCCGTTCGGGCGCCCTTTCGCCCGCCTGTGCCACGGCGTCGGCCACGCGTCGGCGGCAATACTCGAAGTACGTTCGCTGGTCGATGAGGCCGAACTCCGCCACGACCTCCTTCACCGTCAGGTCCGGCGACCGGGACTCCAGCAGGAACAGGCAGTTCGCCTGATCGAACTCGATCCGCACCGCGGCCCCGTACCGCCGCTGCACGTCGAGCATCTTCTGCTGATTGTGATTGCCGTACAGCGAGACCCGGTCGAAGTTCAGCGTCGCGGCGACGATCGGCGACCCGAACCCGAAGCGCAGCGTCTCGTTGCGGTACCCCCCCGCCGCGACGTCCCGACCGCCGCTGTCGATGATCCGACTCCAGGCGGGGTACGCCAGGACCACGGGTGTCGCGTAGGTCCGGGCGGCGTGGTTGAGCTGCGACCCGCCCGGCCAGAGGCTCGGGATGACGAACAGGTCCGCCCCCAGGCTCGCCGGGCGGTCGAACGCCTCGGGGAAGCAGGTGTCGAAGCAGATGCCGCCCGCGACGTGGAGCCCCTCCCACTCGATGAGGGTGGCGGGACCGGGCACGATACCGGCATCGAGTTCCTCGGGCGTGGGGAACTGTTTCTGGTACCGGCCGAGGCACCGGCCCCTGCGGTCGATGAAGAAGAACGAGTTGGTCAGCCCCTGCGGCTCGCGGGTGATGACGGGGATGACCACCGCGATCTCGCATCGCGCGGCGGCATCGATGAGCGGCGCGGTCTGCCGCCGCCAGTCGTCGAGCGCTATCTCCCCGTACGTGAGTCGGTGAGGGTTCCCGGCCCCATCGCCGCGATACTTGTTCACCGCCTCGGGCAGCACGGCAAGCTGGCACCCCTGCGCGGCCGCGAGCTCGATCCATGCGACCGCCTCGTCGAGCTTGGCCCGCAGATCCGGGTAGTCGCGGTTGCTCAGCGCGATCGCGGCGATCGTTCGTTCGTCCATGGTCGGGCGGTCCTGTGGCTCTCAATCGTCGCGGCGCGGGAACCGTCGCCGGGCGCGGCTCATCTCTCGTCCAGCCGGATCGTCACCGGCAGCCGCCCCTCGCCGTTGAAGGTCGCGACGTGGCCGTCCATCAGGAGGTAGTTGCCCGCCTTCTTGTGGACCAGGCCCATCGCGAAGTTCGGATGATTGGGGTTGAGGTAGTTCGACGTCGACGCCTTACCCCAAGAGGTCGTCGGGGGCCCCGAGGTCTCCGTGCGCCCCGCGGGGAGTTCCGCGAGCGACAGCAGCTTCGACGGACTCTTCGCCTGCCCGATGTCCTGCACCGGATAGTCGGGGGTGCTGAAGCCGTGGACCATGGTGTTGTTCATGTATCCGTAGAAGTGGCCCGACCAGCCCTTGTACCACTGGTTGCCCCAGCGCCAGTAGCCCAGCTCCGGCGGGTTCCCGTTCATGATCTGCGTCGGGCAATAGAGAACATCCTGCCCCGCGCTCCGCATCGGCGGGCCGGGCTCGCTCCGCATCCGGCCGAGGTAGGGCACGAGGACGTCTTCGAACGTCCCCGCGGACGAAACCGCCGGCGTGATGTACCCGTCGTGGTCCGCTTGGTACGAGGCATCGGCGATGCCGACCTGGCGGAGGTTCGACATGCACGCCGCCGCCCGCCCGATCTCCCGTGCCGCCCCGAGCGCGGGGAGGAGGATGCTGATCAGCAGCGCGATGATGCTGATCACGACGAGCAGTTCGATCAGGGTAAAAGCCGTCAGACGCCGTGCGCTCGATGGGGTGGACATGAAAGGACTCCTCTCAGACGAGGTGAGTGGGCGGCTGGACCGCCGATCTGATTATAACACTAACTGGATGCCTCTTGAAAGCATTCTTTCTGCGATTCCTGTCCGCCTCACCGTCTCTCCGCCTGCACGGCCCGCTCGCCTGGCCCGCCGGGGGAGGCGTCGAGCCGAACCACGCGCCCGTCCCGGGTCGTTGCAACGACGGCCGGTTGGCCGCCGGACGCCACGGGCAGGGCCTGCGCATCGTGGAAGCGTTCGTCCGACAGCCGCAGCAGCGAGCCGTCGCCCTTCAACTGGTACAGGCCCTCGAGCCCCGACAGCAGCACCCCGCCGTCGCCCGAAGGACGCATCCTGGACACCGGGATCGGCAGCGCCCGTGCCTCGAAGTCGGCCAGCTTCGACAGATCGTCCCGCCATGTCAGGCTCCAGAGCAGCCCGTCGTCCGTCACCGCGTGCACCTCGAGTGACTCGGCCCCTGCCCGCCCGACGCTGGCCCCCCTCAGCGACGTGAGGGGGACCCAGTTGAACGCCCACTTCCGCTCCAGCGCGTCGTAGATGCCCAGGAACGTCTCGCGGATGACCAGCACGTACCGCGGCCGGCCGTCCGCGCCCCAAGGCAGCGTCTCGAACACCAGCACGGGGGCGCCCGCCAGCCCCGAGGGGGAATCCGGCTGTTTGATCGGCTGCGACGCGTACACCTGCGGGTAGAACGCCTCGCCCGTCGGGTCCTCCACGCGCGGCTCGGGCGAGCCGTCGAGGTGGATCAGGCGGAACCGCTCGAGCGCGATCTGCTCCTCGACCCCGTCGCCGTTGAAGTCGACCCCCTCCGGCAGGAGCGCCCGCATCGCGTAGCCCACGCTATTGAGCACCCCCTCGAACTCCCCCTCGGCGTCGAGGAAGCTGAACCGCCCGTAGCGCGCCACGACGATCTTCCGGGCGCCGCCGGCGTCCGGCCGCCAGAGGCCGATGTCGTAGGGCGTCGTGTAGCCGCCCGCGGGGTGGCGGGTGTTCGGCCGGCCGCGGGTGGCTTGGAACGTCTCGTGCATCTCGAAGAGGTTCAGGTGCCGCGCAAGGCTGCCATCGGGCTCGAACACCCGGATCTGCGCGTCCCAAGTGGTCACGAAGACCTGCTTGCGCCCGTTGCCCTGCTGATCCAGCAGCCGCAGCGACTGGAGGTTGACCGGCACGTCGTACTGGAACCGCTCCGTCCCGTCCGCGTTCAGGATCGCCAGCGACGCATCCTCCCCGAGCACCGGGCGGGGCCAGTCGCGCGAGACGTCGCTCGCCACCAGCACGTCCGGGCCGCCGTCGCCATCCACGTCGTCGATCTCCAGCCGCAGCGGCTCGCGCGACTCCGGGCTCGCGGCATCGAAGTAGTGCCAGAGGTGCGCGTTCTCGCCCCGGACGTACCGGGCCGCCACCGGCTCATCCAGCCGGATCACCTGATGCGACCGATCGGTCGGCACCGCCCGCCCGTAGTTGCCGCCCTCGAACCCCGGCCGCCACTGCGGCGCCGGGAGCGGCTTCCAAAGGTCGCTCTCCGGCGGGGGCGCCTGCCCGTTCGGAAGCGCCGCCGCGGCCCAGAGCCCGTCGGGCAGCGGCGTCGGCTGCCACGGGCCCGACCACAGGCTCCGCGGCTGAACCTCCGCGAGCCGGACCTCGCGCCCCAGGTCCACCACGTCCGTGCCCGCACGCCGCGTCGCCGTCACGCGCCCGGGCCGCTGAAGCCCCGTGTAGGTCCACTCGATTCGCCAGCGGTCGCTCGCATCCACGATCGGCATCGCGGCGTCACGCACGGCGGGCCTGCCGCTCGCGCTCGTCCGCGCCGCCGGTTCCGCCATCGCTGCCGCCAGCCGACCCGCCCTGCCCGAGTCGAACACCGACTCGTCCAGCGCCTCGCGGTGCGCGTCGGAGAGCTTCGGCTTCGCCCCCGCCGGGAGCTCGTAGGTCGTGGCCGGGTCGGCGCCCGTGGCGACGCGCACCCGCTCCGCCCCCGCGTCCCACGCCACGTGCACCGGTGTTTTCGCCGCGATCAGCGGGGCCCCGTCCAGGCTCAGCTCCCGCCCTTCCAGCAGCATCCACCGCTGCGGCGACGCGACGACCACCCGCGCGTCCGTCCGAACCGGCCCCTCCGTGACGCCACCCCACCGCACCGTCAGGGGCGCGGCCGCGGTCTCGGCGGCGAGCACCAGGTCGCCCCCGTCCAGCAGGCTCGCGTCGTAGGCCGGATCGTCCGGCGAGCTGATCGCCTGGATGACCGCCGTCGCGGTCACCGACTCGCCGCGCCGCAGCGACGCCGCCGCCACGTGCCGGAAGTACAGTTGATCCGCCTCTCCGTTGCGATACGCCTCGACGTTCTCCCGGACCTTGAAGGCATCGCTGAGCGGCGTGATGCGCAGCCGCTTGCTGCCGGTCACGCTCGTCCACGTCCGCCCGTCCCACGAGCCGCTGCCCGCGGGCCGCCAGTTGACGGTCACCTGGTACGCGCCATCTTCCAACGCCGTGACGGTGTCGCGGACGACGTAGAGACCCGGCTGGACCCAGAGGACCTCCCGCTCCCAGCGGGTGTCCATGAACGGTTCCATCGCGAAGCCCGCGCCGCCCGCGTCGCCGAGGCTGCCGAGCCACCGCAGCGCCGCCGTCGCCGGGTAAGGCGCCTCCTCGCCGAGCCACTTGTCGGTGCGGACGACGCTGACGGCGTTGTGGTCGAAGTAGCTGTCGGTGGTCGGCGAAAAGCCCCCCGGAGATCCGAGCCCGAACCAGGACTGCCCGCGCGACGTGAAGTCGATGAAGATCCCGGGGGGATAGGGCCCGTGCGTCCCGTTGATCGCGACGTAGTCGTCGGCCGGCGTCATCCCGCTGCGGAACGTGATCAGGTCCATCGCCCCGTCCGGCGGCGTCTGCGTCCGTCGCCACAGGCCCGAGCCCAGGCTGCCCAGGTGCTTCTGATCGTGCGGCATCATCGGCGGCGTCCGCACGCCGCCCCACGCCAGCGGCTCGGCCGCGACCACTTCCACGCCCGGCGAGTACCGCCGGATGCCCGCGACGTACCGGCTCTGGAACGGCCCGGTCGGGTGCTCGTTCAGCGGCAGGTGCTCGAGCAGCCACCGGTACCGCCCGTCCCCGTAATAGTTCGCCAGGATCCCCAGCACCAGGTGATGATCCACCTCGCCCGGCGGCTTGATGAATCGGCCCGTGAGGTGGTTGATCCGGTCCAGGTGCAGCGCCTTCCGCGCGTGCTCCTGCTCGAAGAACTGGTACTGCTCGTGGTGCAGCGCGAAGCGGAAGAGCGACGCGACGATCTCCTCGACGCTGGCGGCGTAGCCCACCGGCGGGAGGCTCCCCCCCCACCGCTCGCTCACCAGGTGCTCCATGAACCGGTGCTTCTCGCCCCGGCGGAACGCCACGAGGTCCGCCAGCTCGCCCGCCAGATCGAGATAATCGGACAGGAACTGCGCCATCTCCCGGTCCGCCATCCACGGCGCGATCTGGTGCCGGTTCGACAGTTGGATGTTCTCGTACGGCGGCGAGAAGGTGGTCATCCACCCCAGGTCCGACCCGAGCATGAAGTCGGTGAAGTTCTCCAGCACCAGCCGATCCATCGCGGCCCGCTGCCCGTCTGTGTAAAGGTCCGCGTCGTCCACCATGTCGTAGGAGCGGACGAGGAACTCGGCGATGTAATGGTGCGTGTAGGCGCGGTCGGCCACCACCGCGTCGAGCGTCTCGATCGCCCGCTCCCGGTAGCTGTCCCATCCGGACCAGTAGTACCCCATCGCGTTCTCGTACCACCGGCGGACCGTCCCGTAGCCGGGCTCGACCGGCGGGAGCATCGCGTCCCGGGGCGCGGTGCTCCAGAGTTCGTCGCGTGCCTTCATCGCGTCGAGCGCTTCGCCGCTCATCTCGACGTCGAGCAGCCACGGCAGGGTGAGCGTGCCCGCTTCGGCTCCCGCAGACGCCACCGACTCCGTGAACCGCGTCACCGCGCGTTCGAGGCCCGCGTCGCTGCTGCTGCCGACGATCAGGTGGTTCTTCCCGTTCCGCAGCACGTTCGCCGCGGTGCGGACCACGTGCCCCGCCTCGCCGGGGTAGTAGCCGTCGACGGCCGCGAGGAACCGGTTGTACGCGGGCCAGATCGCCCGGTTGGTCCCGAGCCGGCCGATGAGCACCAGGTGGCTGTCGCGATACGCGGGCAGCAGCACCGGCCGGTCGCGCTCCGTGGCCTCCGCGTCGGAGACGACCGGCAGCGTGGCGCCGGTCCGCTGCGACACCGCCTCCTGGATCCGCCGCGCAAGGTCGCCGCCGCCTTCGACCGACGAGGGGTACACGATGTACGCCTGCGGCTCGCCACCCTGCACGAGCGTGGTCGCTCCCCGGCGTGGACGGACCGGGACGTCGCTCGGCCGGGTCACCGGTCGCAGCGACAGCTCCTGAATCCGTACGTCCACCGCCTTCCCGTCCAGGCTCGACATGCGCACCGACAAGACGACCTTGCCGTCTCCCCCCGTGCGCACGAGCCCGGACACCTTCTGCCACTCGCCCTGCTCGTGGTACGACATGAAGAGCCGATTCGCCTGCACCACGACGCGGCCCGCCGAGCGGACCCCGAGCGTCAGCAGGTATTCCTCATGGGGTTTTGCCGCGACCTCGCGTGCCAGGACCACCGCCCCCGCGTCGCGGACCCGCAGGTGCAGGCACGCGCTGCCGTCCCGCCCGCCGCGCGGGTCCACCCGGGCGCCGACGACGGGCCCGGAGAGCGTCCAGCCCTCGGGCACGCCCTGCCCGGAGACGCGGGTCACGGGCGCGTCGCTCAGGAGGTCGTCGCCCAACTTGAAGTCAACCGAACCGGCCGCGCGGTGGACGAGGGCGGCGGTCAGCGCCATCGCCAGCAGAGCGACCAGCAACCATCGTGTGCGAAGAAGGACGGGGACCGGGTCGGTATGGATCATGCGAAGAACCTCACTTGCCTCGAACCAGATGGAGCGACAGGAATCAGCAGCGACGCGCGGCTACCAGGCGGTCCACCCGCCGTCGACGACGATCCGCGTGCCGGTGACATAGCTGGCGGCGTCGGACGCCAGGAACACCACGGCCCCCGCGATCTCTTCGGGCCGACCGACGCGCCCGAGCGGCACCTTGTCCGCCAGCCGGCGCATGAACGTCGCATCGGCGCCCTGGCCCTGCGGCGCGGGGAACGGCCCCGGGACGATCGCGTTGACCCGCACCCCCCGCGGCGCGAGCTGCACCGCCTGGTACCGCACGAGTTGGAGGACGCCCGCCTTCGCCACCCCGTAGTCCACCGGGTTCACCTCGTGAGGCGGCGGGTACATCCGCGGGTCCGGGCTCACGAGCCCGTACATGCTGCTGAACTGCACGATGCTCCCCCCGCCCCGCTCCGCCATGACCCGCCCCGCTTCCCGCGCGATCACGAACGCCCCCGTCAGCGACACACGCATCCCCGCCTCCCACTCGGCGGCGGTCATCCGCGACATGGGCGTCTTGGTGTAATAGAAAGCCATGTTCACGAGGACGTCGAGCCGGCCGTGACGCGAGAGGATGCTTTCCGCGCACCGAATCACCCCCTGCTCGTCCGCCACGTCGAGCGCCACGCCCTCCGCCGACAGCCCCTCCTGCCGCACCGCCGCGGCGCAGCCCTCCGCGCGATCCTGGCGGACGTCCGCGATCACCACGTGCGCCCCGTGCTCCGCAAGCGCGCGGCAGACGGCGGTTCCGAGAAGCCCCGCGCCGCCGGCGACCCACGCGACCCGCCCGGACAGGTCGAACCGCGACAGGCCCCGCGGGTCCGGATTCGCGCCGGGCGCGCCCGCCTCTGCGGGTGCGGCCTCGCTCTGCGTGCTCAAGGACGACCTCCTGAATCCCCCGAGCGGCCCGCTCAGGCCACGATCGCCGCGCGACTTTCCACCAGCTCGCCCACCAGCGCCTCGCCCGCGGTGTAGGCGACGTACTGCTCCACCGCGCTGCGCCCCAGCCGACGCACGCCGTTCGCCACCGCGCCGGCGATGTGCGGCGTGAGCACGACGTTCGGCAGTGTCCGGAAGGGGTGATCGAGCGGGGGCGGCTCGTCCTGCGTCACGTCGATGAACGCCCAGATCCGCCCGGTGCGCAACTCGTCCGCCAGCGCCGCCTCGTCGACGATCGAGCCCCGGGCCGTGTTGATGAAGATCGCGCGGTCGCGCATCGATCGGAACTGCTCCCGGCCGAGCATCCCGCGGGTGCTCGGCAGCGCCGGGGCGTGCAGGCTCACGACGTCGCTCCGCCGCATGAGTTCATCGAGCGGCACGGCCTCCACCCCCAGCGCGGCCGCTTCCGCCGCGTCGACGTGCGGGTCCGTCAGCAGGATCTCCACGTCGTCCAGCGCCGCGTGGATCAGCCGGATCACGTGCCGGCCGACCTTGCTGGCGCCGATGATGCCGACCGTGCTGCCGTACAGGTCGCGCATGCTGACGCCGGCGGCGCCGAAGTCGTCGGTCTTCCAGCCCCCCGCGTGCGTGAACGCGTTCGCGGCGAAGAACCCCTTCATCCCCGCGATGATCATGCCCAGCGTCGACTCCGCGACCCCGATCGCCAACGCGTCGTTCGACGTCGCGAGCCGGATCCCCCGCCCCCAGAAGTCCGGCGGCAGCAGGTGCCGCACCGACCCCGCCGCGTGCAGGATGAGCTTCAGCCGCGGCGCCTGATCCAGCATCGCCCCCGTCAGCGGCGGGGTGTGCCAGCTCGTGATCACGACGTCCGCGTCGCACGCGTACCGCGGCCAGGCGGCGGCCAGCTCGGCGGGGGTATCCGCATCGGGAACGGTCAACCGGCATCGGCTCCGCAGCGCGTTCAGGTCGCGGGGGCTGAAACACCGCTGAATCATCCCGTTGACCATGAAAAGGTAGACGTTCATGCACAGCTCTCACCGGACCGGCGGGTGGCCCATCCGCTCAGACGGGTTCCCGCAGCCGAAGGCGACCTACCTAGTGTTATAACTCATTGGCGGCGGCCAAGGAAGCTCCTGGGAACGATTTTCTTCGCCCACGCCCGTCCACGCGCCGCTTGACCCGGCGCCTCGCCCGCTTCGAGTACCCCACCTTGGTACGGCCGGCTCCGTCCCGGTAGCATCGCCGCATGCCCCCTGCCCCTCTGGACTTTGCCCACGCCACGGCCGACGGGCCCGCACGCGTGCTCGTCGTCGCCGAGCTCGGCGTGAACCACGACGGCGACGTCGCGAAGGCCCACCGGCTGGTGCGGGATGCCGCGCAGGCGGGGGCGGACGCGGTCAAGCTGCAGCTCTTCCGGCCGGAGCGGCTGCTGTCGAACCAGGCGCTGCTCGCGGGCTACCAGACGCGGGTCGCCAGCGACGCCTACGACCTCCTGGCGAAGCTCGTGCTGCCCCTCGATGCGGTGCGGGAACTGGGGCAGGCGAGCCGGGAGGCGGGGGTTGGCTTCATCGTCACCCCCTTCAGCCCGGATGACGCCGACGACGCTCGGATGCTGCCGCTCGACGCGGTGAAGATCGCGTCGCCCGACGCGGTCAACCCGGCGCTGCTCACGGCCGCGGCCGAGCTGGGCCTGCCGATGATCGTCTCCACCGGCACCTGCGAAGCGGACGAACTCGAGCCCCTTGCCGCGCTGCTGCGGGCGCACCCGCCGGGCGGCGCGCTGCTGCAGTGCGTGTCGAGCTACCCGACGCCCGACGACGACGCGGCACTGGGCGGCATCGCGGCGCTGCGGGAGCGGTTCGGGCTCCCCACCGGGTATTCCGACCACACGACCGGCCTCGACACCGGCGCACTCGCCGTCGCCGCCGGGGCCGTCATCCTCGAGAAGCACCTGACGCACGACCCCACGGCACCGGGTCCGGATCATGCGGCCAGCCTCGGCCCCGACGACTTCGCCGCCTACACCCGGGCCGCGCGGCGGGCCGCGGCGATGCTCGGCCCGATCGCCAAGCGGGTGCTCCCCGTCGAGGCGGACGTCTGGAAGGTCTCCCGCCAGAGCCTCTGCGCCACCCGCGACCTCCCCGCCGGGCACGCCCTCGCCGCCGCCGACCTCACCGTCAAACGCCCCGGCACGGGCCTCCCCGCCCAGGCGTGGACGCGGGTGCTGGGGCGGCGCCTCGCCCGGCCTGTCCGCGCCAACGACCTGCTGCAGCCGGCCGACCTTGCGCCCTGACCCGTTCGTGCGACGACGGAGCGGTGAAGGAGCGGTCGAATCACGCCAAAACCGCGACCCGCGCCGCCACGCGTCCGCCCTCAGCCATTTTCATGCGGTGGCTTCCCCGGCCTCGACTACCTCGACCCGCACCCCGGGGCACCGCTGCAGTTGGCGATCGCCGGTGAGGAAGACATCCGCGCGGTGCTCGATCGCGGTGGCGAGGTGGATCGCGTCCGGCGTCTTGAAGCGGTGGCGGGCACGCAGCTGGGTCGCCCGCTCAAGGACGGCGTCGTCGATCCGCGCGACAATCAGTGGCTCGGTATCGAGGAACGCGTCGTAGCGATCCAGCAGGTCGCGGTTGTTCTCACGGATCGGTCGGACCCGGACCTCGATCCGGACCAGGCCCGACACCACGAAGTCGCCGCCTGCGGCCCTCGCGGTTTCGATGCGATGAAGCACGCTGGCACAGCGAAGGGGATCTCCCTCAAGCGCGTAGATGACTGCGGAAGCATCGAGCGCAATCCGCATCAGCTGTCGCCCCAACTGTCCCGCTCGTCCCGGATCTGACGGTCGATGTCCTCTTTCGTACGCGTGCCGGGCGGGAGGCTTTTGAGAAATGCGACGATGTCCAGCTTCGTCCGCGGCTTCGGCCGGACGATGACCTCCACCTCCTCGGCGTGGATGGGCTCGTCGGTCACGATGCTGTTCGGACCCGTGACACGTCCGCGGATGATGATCGCATGGGTCATGGTCGCTGCTCCCTCGAGACGATTGTACCCGCAAACAAAGCGACCCCGCGAGGGGTCGCGGGGTCGCCGGGGGTCGGGGTGGGTTGGGAGCGGGCGTTACGCCGGGCTGGGCATCGCCTGGCCGGTGTCGTTGTCCAGCCCGGGGTTGTCCGGGCGGATGGTCACGCCGCGGTCGTGGGTCTTGGGCTTGTCCTTTTCGGCTTCGATGAGGTCTTCGACCGTCGCCTTGTCCAGCGGCTCGCCCTTCATGATCCGGTCGACCTCGTCGAAGGCCAGCGACTCGTGCTTCAGCAGCGCCTTCGCCAGGTCGTCGACCTGCCTGCGGTGGTCCTCGATGAACTTGAGCGCCACCGCGTACTGCTCGTCGATGATCCGCTTGACCTCCTCATCGATGATCTGGGCGGTCTCGTCGCCGTGGTTGTTGGCGGACTCCCAGGGTTGACGCTGCTCGTCGTCGCCGAAGAACCGGAACCCGACGCGGTCGCTCATGCCGTACTCGGTCACCATCGCCCGCGCGATGTTCATGACCATGCGGATGTCGCCGCCGGTGCCGTTGTACTTGTCCCCGGTGAACATCTCCTCGGCGATCCGGCCGCCGAACGCGGACCGCATCCGGGCGAGCAGTTGGTTGCGGCTGGCGATGTACCGGTCCCGCTCGGGGAGCATGTAGGTCGCCCCCATCGTCGGCCCGCGGGGGATGATCGTCACCTTGTGCAGCGGCTCGGAGTACTCGTCGTAGTACATCACGACCGCGTGCCCCGCCTCGTGGTAGGCGATGACCCGCTTCTCGTCCTCTTCGATCTTGTGGCTCTTGCGGCTCCGGCCCCAGCGGACCTTGTCGCGGGCCTCCTCGAGGTCGTCCTGCTCGACGAAGTCCTTCGCCCGGAGCGTCGCGCCGATCGCCGCCTCGTTCACGATCGCCGCCAGCTCCGCGCCGGAGAACATCGGCGTCCCCCGCGCCAGCTTCTCGAGGTCCACGTCGGGCGACATCTTCACCTTGCGGCTGTGGACCTTGAGGATCTCCAGCCGGCCGCGGATGTCCGGCAGCGGGACGTTGATCTGCCGGTCGAACCGGCCCGGGCGGATCAGGGCCGGGTCGAGCACGTCGGCCCGGTTCGTCGCCGCCATCACGATCACCTGATCCGACGAGTCGAACCCGTCCATCTCGACGAGGATCGCGTTGAGCGTCTGCTCCCGCTCGTCGTGCCCACCCGACGAGAACCCGGCGCCGCGCTTGCGGCCCACCGCGTCGATCTCGTCGAGGAAGATGATGCAGGGCGACGATTCCTTCGCCTGCTTGAAGAGGTCGCGGACGCGCGACGCGCCCACGCCGACGAACATCTCGACGAAGTCCGAGCCGGAGATCGAGAAGAACGGCACCTCGGCCTCACCGGCGACGGCCTTGGCGAGCAGCGTCTTGCCGCACCCGGGCGAGCCGATGAGCAGCACGCCCCGGGGCACCCGCCCGCCGAGACGCTGGAACTTCTTGGGGTTCTTGAGGAACTCGATGATCTCGCCGACTTCCTCCTTCGCCTCGTCCACGCCTGCGACGTCGTCGAGGGTGATGTTCGAGTGCTCCTTGGTCAGCACCTTGTGCTTCGACCGGCCGAAGTTCCCGAGCATCCCCGGCCCGCCCCCGGCGTTGCGGAGCGAGCGGAAGACGAAGAAGTAGATGAGGAACGCGATCAGGATGATCGGCCCCCACGCGATGAGGATCTGGAACAGCCAGTTGTTGCCCGTCTCCTCCCGGATCCCCTCGAACCCCGGCTGGTCCTTCACCGCGTCCCGGAGCAGGAGCCAGAAGCTCGCGCGGGTCTGGTGGTGCACCTTGGTGGCGACGAACTGCGGCGTCTGCGCGGTGGCGGCGGCCTGCCCGGCAACCCCCTCCCGCAGCTTCCCGACCGCCCGGGTCTCCTCCAGCGTGACCTCGCTGAATCGGCCGTTCTCCGCCTGCAGAAGGAACTCGTCCTGCGTGACGACCTCGGCCCGGTTCTGAGCGTGGTTCATGAGAACCAGCAGCACCACCGCGAGCCCGATGAGCAGGATCCACCCGAGCATGCCCCGCGACATGAGGTTGGGCTGCTTGGGGTTGTTGCCCGGACCGCCGGAGTCCGGCCCGGGCTTGATCCCCTTGTCGCCCTTCTCGGCGCGTCGGCGTCCGCGTTCGGGTCCGCCCTTCTTGTCGTTCTGGTCAGCCATCCATCTTTCCAATCAGAGGAACCCCCGAAGCCCCGGACCTTCGAGCAGGCAGACGCCGGGGCAACGCCATTCTAGGCCAACCCCGAGGCGGCGGTCGGTCCGGCCCGATCCGCCGCGCGACCCGCTCCCACGCCCCGCCCGACACGGGCCGGCGTCGGCTTCGCCCCGCGCGAGGCAGCCTCTTCTTTACGTGTAGCCTCCGAGACGGTTCACCAGTCCGCCCGCATCGTGGAAACGATGTCGTCGGCCAGTTGCTCGACCGCGGCGTGCTGCGCCACCTCGAACGGCTGGCCCACCGGCCGGGCCGGCACGTAACGCCCCACCGCCTCGAACCCCTTGCGGTCGCGGATCGGCTCGCCCGTCCGCAGGTCGGTCCACGCGAAGTCGACCGTCACGATCACTTCCACTTCCTGCGGCAACCCCCCGCTCGCGCGGCGGCTCACCAGCGACTGCTCCACCCCCGTCACCGTCCCCGTCAGCGACGTCGCCGCACCGCCCCGGTTCACCACCTTGTACGGCGTGCGGAGCTCGATCTCCTTCACCAGCGCCTCCGACAGCTCCATCTCGATGCCACGGTAAAACGTGCGGTTCTCGAACATCGGCACCGCCACCGTCGCGTACTCCGCCGGGTACAGCTCCTTTGCCGAATACCCGCAGCCGGCGAGGAGGAAGGGGATCAGAACGAGGCATGCACGGATGCTCGAATGCACGAAGGAATGCCCAGCATCGAAGGCGGAATGACGAAACCCGCGCGAGAGGCGTCGCGCCGTTGCCGCACTCGACATTCGCCATTCGTCCTTCATTCGTGCATTCGTGCCTTCGAGCATTCGTCATTCCGCCGCGGGCGGTATCGCGACCCGGTACCCCGGAACCTCCAGCGCTTCCAGGCGCGCCAGGGCGCTTTGCGCCGCCGCGGTCTGGGGGTAATCCTCGACCACCCGCCGATAGAGGAACGCCGCGCTGACGTCCCGGTTCCGCCGTTCGTACCACCGGGCGCTGGTGTAGTCCTTGGCGGCGAGCGACTCGTTGATCCGCACGAGGAGGGCGTCGGCTCCGATCCGGTCCGCCGACGCCGGGAACTCCTCGCGGTACATCCGCAGCCGCTGCCCCGCCTCGAAGAGGCCGGTCGGGTCGTGCTCGGGCCCGCGGAACCGCGCGAGGCTCGCCTGGATCAGCCGCAGCATCGCCCATTCCCGCTGCGCGCTGCGGGGGTAGTTCTCGAGGAACAGGTCGTACGCCTCGGCGGCAAGGTCCACCTGCCCCTGATCGAAGTAGTAGTCCGCCAGCCCCAGGCTCGCCTTCTCGCCCAGCGGGCTGCCCGGCGCACGCTCCTGGATCCGGATGAACAGTTCTTCGCCCTCCCCGTCCGCGGGCAGCAGGCGGAATCCCAGGAAGTGGCGGTTGAGGCCGGCGGTGAAGATCCGCGCGATCTCGTACTCCCGCTCCAGGGCGGTCTGGTACTGCTCCGTCGCCGGGTAGTAGCGGATGACGAACTCGTAGTCGTAGAGCGCCTCGTAGTACCGCCCCCGGGCGCTGCGGGCGTCGCCCCGGAGCAGGTGCGCCTCGACGAGGTCGGGGTGGTTCGGCCGACGCTTGATCCACGACGCGGCGCGCTTCTCCGCCTCCCGGCCGTCGCCCTGCGCGAGGAGCTTGCGGATCGCCTGCAGCTCCCCCTCCGCCGAATCGGGCGGGTGGGTCGGCTGTGGCTGCCACTCCCCCCCGCGGAGGTCGTACCGCTCCTGCGCCCCGGCCGGCGCACCCAGGACCAGCAGCAGCGCCACGCCCACGGCGGCCCATCGTCCGCTCCGCCCGGTCCCGTTGTGGTGCATCGGCCTCACGATGGGCAGAAGATATCGGGCCCGCCCCCCCGCGGCAAAGACGGTAACCCATGAAAAAAGGTCGCCTTCCGTCGCGCGATCTCCTACCATGGGGGCGGCCTCACACTTCTTTTCCGGTTAGGTCACAGTCGTCATGGATCGCACCATCGCCGCCCCGAGTCCGCTCCCCGACGTCAACCCGCGCGAACTGTGGGAGACCATCCGCCGCCTCGAAGCCCAGATCCGCGAGCAGGACACGGTCGAACGCCGCTATCGCACCCTCATCGACCAGTTGCCCGACCTGGTCGTCCGCGTCGACGCCGACTTCCGCTATGTCGACGCCAACAACCGCTTCCTCGAGGTCTTCGGCGTCACCCGCGAGGAGCTGATCGGCCAGGCGGTCGGCAGCGTCCGGCCCGAGGTCGGCCGGCCGTGGGTCGAGGTCATCCGCGGCGTGTTCGCCTCGGGGGAGCAGCGGGAGATCGCCTTCTCGCACGACGGTCCCACCGGCCGGCGGTGGTTCGAGATCCGCCTCGTCCCCGAGCGGTCCCCGGGCGGCGCGGTGATCGCGGTGCTGGCGGTCGCCCGCGACGTCACCGACCGCCGCGCCAGCGAGGTGGCGCTCCAGGCGAGCGAGGCCCGGCTGCGGCTGCTGATGGAGCAGGCCCCGGCCCTGCTCTGGTCCACCGACACCAGCCTCCGGTTCACGTCGATCGCCGGGGCCGTCCTCGTCGGCGTGTCGATGGAGCCCGAGCGGTTCATCGGGGTCCCGGTCGCCGAGGTGCTCGAGGCCACGGAGGAGCACGTGTCGATGGTCTCGCACCGCCGCGCCCTGGCGGGTCAGCGAGTGGACTACGACCTGGACTTCGACGGCCGCAACTACCGCTGCCGCGTCGAGCCGCTGCGAGCGCCGACGGGCGAGATCATCGGGGTCATCGGGGTGTCGTTCGACGTCTCGGAACTCAAGCAGGCGGAGAGCGGGCTGCGCCACCTCAACACGGTCCTTGAGGCCCGCGTCGCCGAGCGGACGCGCGAGCTGGACGAGGCGCTGCGGGCCCTGCGTCAGAGCGAGGCGATGTTCCGTTCGCTGCTCGAACAGATGCCCGACGGGCTGTACGTCACCGAGATCGACGACACGATGCGGATCGTCCTGGCGAACGAGTCGGCCGCGCGGATGCAGGGCTGCCACCCCGATGAGCTCGTCGGCCGGTCGTTCCTCGCGCTCTGCGCGGACGACGTGTGCGAGCAGGAGATCGCGCAGCGGGTGGAACGCGTCCGCCGCGGCGAGGTGGTCCGGCTCGACAGCCACCACCGCCGCGCCGACGGGACGACCTTCCCGATCGAGCTGACGGCACGGGTGGTGCGATACGGGGACCGGCGGGTCGCGATGGGGCTGGTCCGCGACGTCACCGACCGCCGCGCCGCGGAGGCGGAGCTGCGGCTGATCCACTCCGCGATCGCGCAGGTGACCGACGCGGTGGTCATCACCGACGCCGACCTCGACGCCCCGGGCCCGCGGATCATCTACGTCAACCCCGCGTTCGAGGTGATGACGGGTTTCACCCCGGAGGAGACGGTCGGCCAGAGCCCTCGAATCCTGCAGGGACCGGGCAGCGACCGCTCGACGCTCAACCGCGTCCGCGACCACCTCCGCCGCGGCGAGGCGTTCGACGGGGAGATCACCAACTACCGCAAGGACGGCACCGCCTACACGCTGGCGTGGCACATGGCGCCGATCCGCAACGACGCGGGCACGGTCATCAACTGGATCGCGATCCAACGGGACATCACGGAGCAGAAGCGCCAGGCCGAGCTCCACCAGAAGCACCAGGACGAGCTCGCCCACGTCTCCCGCCTGTCGATGATGGGCGAGATGGCCTCGGGACTCGCGCACGAGCTGAACCAGCCGCTGGCGGCAATCGCGAACTACGCCCGCGGCGGGATGCGGCGGATGGACGGCCAGGGCCTCGCCGACGCCCCCCTCCGCGACGCCCTCCAGCGTATCGCCGCCCAGGCCGAACGCAGCGGCCAGATCATCCAGCGGCTGCGCCAGTTCGTCCGCAAGCGGGAACTGCAGCGCTCCTGGTCCAGCGTGAACGACCTCATCCGCGAGGCCGTGACCCTCATCGAGCCCGAGCTGGAGCGGCGGTGGATCGAGCTCGCGTTCGACCTCGACCCCACCGAGCCCAAAGCCCTCGTCGACACCATCCAGATCGAGCAGGTCCTGCTCAACCTCATCCGCAACGGCAGCGAGGCCATGATCGACCTCCCGCCCGGTGACCGCCGCATCGACATCCGAACCCGCGCGACCCCCAGCGGCGTGACGATCGAGGTCGGGGATCGGGGCGCCGGCCTCTCGCCCGAAGAACTCGACCGCATCTTCGACCCTTTCTACACCACCAAGTCCCACGGCATGGGCATGGGGCTGACCATCAGCCGCACCATCGTCGACGCCCACGGCGGGCGGCTCTCGGCGGCCGCCAACCCGGAGCGGGGGCTTGTCTTCACCCTCGCGCTCCCGGCCACGGGAGCATCCGAGGCGGTCGATCCGCTCGCCCACCCCGCGCCGGGATAGGGGTCTTCCCTTATGGCCAGGCTGAGAAAGAGTGTGACAGGATTCCGTAAACTCCACCGCGGCCCGCGGGCCGCACCGGGGTTCCCGCGTCTGTTCCCGGCGCCCCGGACCGAACCTGGGGGACCGTGATGATCGGCGAACCGACCGTTTTCGTGATTGATGACGACCAGGCTGTCCGCGATTCGCTCCAGTTCCTGCTCGAGTCGGCCGACCTGCGGGTCCGCACCTTCGCCAGCGCCACCGAGTTTCTCGCAGAGTGCGACTCCGCCGCCCAGCCCTTGCCGGGGTGCCTGGTCGTCGATGTCCGCCTGCCGGGGATCACGGGGCTGGAGCTTCAGGAGGAGCTTCGCCGTCGGAACCTGCTGCTGCCCGCGATCGTGATCACCGGCCACGGCGACATCGCCGCCGCCGTCCGCGCCATGAAGGCGGGCGCCGTGGATTTCATCGAGAAGCCGTTCAACGACGATCAGCTCCTGACCCGCATCCGCGAAGCGATGGGCTGGGACGAGCGCCGCCGACGGGACGAGACCCTCCACCGGGAACTCGCCGGGCGCTTCGCCCGGCTGACCCCGCGGGAGAAGCAGGTCATGGGCATGGTCGTCCGGGGCAACCTCAACAAGCAGATCGCCAGCGAGTTGAACCTGTCGACCAAGACGGTGGAGGTCCACCGGGCCCATGTCATGGAGAAGATGGAAGCGCGGAGCCTGGCGGATCTCGTCCGGTACGCGATCCTCGTCGAAGCCAAGCCCCGGGAGAGCGGAGTCGCCTCGGCGCCGCCTCCCCCGTATTAAAGCGTCTTCACCCCATCTTCACGGGCGATTCATCGTCGCGCGCTACCCTGCTCTCAGACGAATCGGCTGCCACCGCGCCAGAGGAGGCCGGGGCCAGCGGTAAGCACCCTGAAGAGAGGCGACGACATGGACGAACGCGACACCACCCGGCAGATGGAAGACACGGCAGACGAGGCCCGCGAGCAGGCGTGGGAGACCGCCAGCGACACCGACGCGGACAAGGGCGAAGGCGCGGGCATGAAGGAACACGCGCGAGACCTGCGGGACCGCGTCGCCAGCAACGCCCGCTCGCTCGCGGAACAGGCCCGCGAGCAGGTGTCGGGCCAGGCGCACCACCTCCGCGACCGGGGGCAGTCGCTGATCGACGGCCAGAAGGGCCGCGCCGCCGAGGAGGTGAGTCACCTCAGCAGCGCGATCCGCAGCGCCGCCGATCGGCTGCGCGAGGAGCAGGACGAAACCATCGCCCGCTACGCGGACACGATCGCCGATCAGCTCGACGGCGCCGCCAACTACCTCCGCGACCGGGACCTGATGGGTCTGTTCCACGATGCGCAGGGCTTCGCCCGCCGGCGCCCGGAGCTGGTGCTGGGCGGGATGTTCGTGGCGGGCATCGCGATCGCCCGCTTCCTGAAGGTGGGCGCGTCCGACAGCGGTCGCGACCGCGGCGTGTCGATGCCCCGCGGCCGGAACTTCGCCGGCGACACCTACGGCGCGCGGGATGAATACGGCAGCCACTCGGGCTACCGCGGCCCGAGCACCGGGCTCGCCGGCGGCCTGGAGCACGTCGAGCGGCCGGCGACCACGTCGTCCGCCGTCGACGCCGACATCACCTCGTCGAGCGACCTGGCGAGCGGCCCGAGCACCCCCGGCGCGCCGTCGATCCAGCCGTAAGGCGACGCCGACCGCACCCCTCGAACCCGACCGGAGACAAGAGATGGATGCCCGAACCCAAACCGACCCCCGGCAGGCGTACCGCGACGACTTGCGTCGCGCTGCCGCCCCGGGCTACGCCGCAGGCCAGCCCGCCGACGGACGCAGCCTCGGCGACCTCATCAAGGAGTTGCGCGACGAGGCGACCGAACTCGTCCGCAAGGAAGTGGCGCTCGCCAAGACCGAGATCAGCGAGAAGGCCACGATGGCCGGCCGCAACGTGGCGTACCTGATCGTCGGCGGCGCGGTCGCCTACGCGGGCGCGCTGCTCCTCCTCGTCACCGCGTCGTTCGCGGTGACCTGGGCCCTCATCGCCATGGGCATGGATGGCGACGCGCGCTATGCCGCCTACGTCCTCGGGCCCCTGCTCGTGGGCGTCGTGGTCACCGCGATCGGCTACGGCCTGATCCAGAAAGCGATTTCAACCTTCCGAGACACCGACCGATTCGTCCCCCACAAGACGGTCGATTCCATGCAGGAGAACAAGCAATGGGCACAGAGCAAGATCTGAACCGTCAGGCCGGATCGGTGGGCGCCTACAGCGACGGCCGCGACTCCGGCGCGATCAAGCGCGACATCGACCGCACCCGCAGCCGGATGGATGAAACCATCGACGCGCTGACCGAGCGGCTCCAACCCCGCAACCTCGTCCACGAGGCGCTGGGCTGGGCCGGCTACGAAACCCAGCGGTCCCCCTCCCCGAACGACACGGTCAACGCGGTGCTCAAGAGCGTGGCCTTCGACCTGCTGCACAGCTTCCGCGACAGCGCCAAGGACGCGGGCAAGGCCGGCGCGAAGAAGGCCGGCGCGGCCGCGTGGCAGGTCGCCCGCTGCCACCCGCTGCCCACCGCGATGATCGGCGCCGGCGTCGCGTGGCTGCTCTACGACAGCAGTTGCGGCCTCGCCGACAAGGCCCGCGCCAAGGGGTGGAAGGTCCACAACCCCGATCCGCAATACGGCGGCTCGTACGTCGATGCCCGCACGGGCGAACCGTACCGCGCTTCCTACGGCTCGGAGTCGCGCGGGCGACACGCCCCCGCCGCCACCGCCCGTCCAACCCCCGAACCGACTCACGGCGGCTCCTACGTGGACGCCCGCACCGGCCAACCCTACAACCCCAGCACCTACCAGCAGGAGGCTCGCTCGATGCAAAACGAATCCCATGAAACCAATCCGGGCGCCTGCCCGCCCGGCTACACCCCGTCCCGCGGGGCCGACACCGGCTCCAGCGGAGCATCCGACCGCGGGATCACCGACCGCGCCCGGGACACCGTCTCCGGGGCCGCGGGCTCGGTCCGCGAGGGGATCCACAGCGCGGGCGACACCGTCCGCGGCGGGATCCACACCGCCGGCGACGCCGCCCGCAGCGGCGCGCACTACGCCAGCGACAGCGCCCGCCATGCCGCGGAGAGCGCCCGCCACGCCGCCGAGCGCGCGGCTCATGCCGCCCGCGAACGGGCGCGCCACGCGGCCCACACGCTCTCCGAAAGCGCGTCGAGCACGGCCCACTATCTGTCGGAATCGAGCCGCTCCGCGGCCCACCAGGTCCGCAGCGGGCTCGACTACAGCCGCGAGCGGGCCTGGTACGCCGTGGAGAACTACCCGCTGGCCGTCGGCGCCGCGGCTCTCGGCGTGGGCCTCCTCCTGGGCCTGACCCTCCCCCGCACACGGAAGGAAGAGGAAGTGCTGGGCGAGCAGGCGCGACATCTGCGTGAACGGGCCCGCGAGGCGGGGCAGGAGGCGATCGAGCGTGGCCGCCGCGCCGCCCGGGAGACCGTGCACGCGGTGACCGAGGAGGCCGAACGCCAGGGCCTCAGCGCCTCGGGCGTCCGCGGCAGCGTCCGCGACTTCGCGTCCCGCGTCGTCCACGACGTCCGGGATGAGGCGAAGGAAAGCGGGCTGACCGTCGGCGCCGTCAAGGAGAAGGCGCGGCACATCGCCGAACACGCTCAGGAGACCGCGAGACAGGAGATCCGCGGCGGCGACAGCAAGGATGATCGGGACGACGAATCGACCGGCGGCAACCCCGCCTAGATCCCATAAGCCAAACGACCATCTGTGGCCGCGGCGTGTCCTCCTCCTGCACGCCGCGGCCTTTGACTGCGCCCGCGGCGGATCGACCCGACCCGTCAGTTCGACTCGAGGCGGCGCGGCATGGTGGACGCCATCGCCACGATCGGCTGCACCTCGTCCCCCTCGATCGCCAGCGTGTTGTCGTTGTCCCACCCGACCTTGAGGTAGATCGTCGCCCGCACGACCTCGGGGATGAACGTCTCGTCGTCCGGGGCGCTCACGAGCGTGAACTCGCACGCCACGACGTTATCCAGCAGCGGGTACCGATCGCCCGCCCCGCCGTCCTCGATGAGCCAGATGGTCTTCGCGTCCGGCTCGTACTGGATGCGGAAATCACCCGCCTGCGCAAGGACGTCGATGTAGGGATCGTTCGCGTCGGCGTCGCCGCCGACCGCGATGCTCGTCCGGACGAGGGTGAGCATCCGGTTGACCACCATCCGCGTCGAGGCCTGGGCGCTGGCGGTCTCGGCGGCGGCGGCGTAGGCCTTGAAGCTGGTGTCGATCGCCACCATCGTCGCGGTCAGCAGCATGGCGGTGATCGCCAGCGAGATCAGCATCTCCACCAGCGACAGGCCGCGGGCCCGTGACGGGCGGCGCGACGCGTGTCGGCGGGCGGGCGGGCGGGGGCCGGGGTCGATCATCACTTCGCGCCTTCGTAGTAGGTCGATTCCAGCCGCTCGAGACTGATCGACATGCGGATGCCGTTGGGCATCGGCAGGGTCGGGTCGTAGCGGACCTGGATCATGCCCCAGCCGTCGTCGTCGGCGGGCCGGTCCGTCTCGAGGTCGCCCTTGTCCCGGCCGAAGTAGCCCAGGGTCGTGTTGAACTGCGGGCTGGTGTCACCCATGACCGTGCCGTCACCGGCCTTGGGTTCATAGGTCGTGATGATGCTGCCGTTGACCTTCACCCGGCCGCGGAGGTCGAGCACGCCCGCGACCACCACGCCCGACAGGTCGATCTGGTCATCCGCGCCGCCGTCGAAGCTGCCCATCTCCACCGACATGTGCGGCGTGATGATCCGGCCCCGGCGGTAAAGGTCCCACTGCTCCGCGGAGATGCGGTTCTCCTTGAGCAGGTCGTCGACGTTGGGGAACTCCGTCGGCCCGTTCTCGCTCGTGAAGGTGAGCTTGTTGCGGGTGTGGGAGTACTTCAGCGGCTGCTGCCCGGCCGATCCGCTCTTCGGGCCGCTCACGACGGGGCCTTCGAACCGGCAACTGTCGAACCGGATGTTGTTCCCCAGGTCCTTCGTCGTGCCCGTCGCGCCGTTGGGGGCGCGGTTGCGGACTTCGGTCCGGATCTGCTGGTCCAGGTCGGGGTGCTTGGGCGAGCCGTCGCGTTCCTGCATCCCCGAGTAGTTGAACGCGTTGGCGTCCGGGTCGTACGGGTGGCTGAGGTCGTTGTCGGCGAACGTCTCGACGTAGGTCACGCCGCGGAAGACGCACCGCTTGAAGAGCGCGTTGGTCCCCAGCGGGATGAAGACGTTGGTGAACGTCATGTCCTCATAGACCGGGCGGTCGTAGTGGTCGTACGGGTAGGCGGAGTCGTAAGGCACCGGCTCGGGCGCGTCCGTCGACTTCGTCGCCGCCGGCAGTTCCTGCGTCGCGATGTCGGCGTAGTCCTCGACCCCGAAGTTCCGCTGGAACGGGTTCGCCTCATCCTCGACGAACCCAAAGTCCTGGACGCCGAACCGGGTCGCGTCGTCGCCGCGCTTGGGCGCGACCGGGCCCTGGAAGTCGTTGCGGTAGTTCCCGTCGGCGGCGCCGTCCTCCCACTCCTCCAGGGTCGTCCTGAAGGTGACGGTGCCGCGGATCTTCGCGTAGCCGTCGCCGAAGTCGATGACGCCCCGGTCGTTTTCGTGGTAGTCGGGGATGAAGGTGTCGATCAGCTCGACGAGCTGCTCGGCGCGGCGGAGGCGGGCGTCCTCGGTCCACGCGGGGTTCATCCCGCTCATCATCTCGACCACGTCGACCCGCCGGTCGCCGTTGCTGTCGAAGTGGTCCATGAACAGCTCGAAGTCGTCGACGAACCCGTCGCCGTTGCCTGCGGCGTCGACGCGTTTGAGGAACTCCAGGTCCTCGGGCGCCATGTGCGGGCCGTCGGACGCGAGGTTGACGCGGTTGTCGCCGTCGGCATCGATCTTCGGGTCCGCCAGGAGCGTGCCGTAGTACCCGTCGAGGAGCGCGTCGAGGTCGGGGTGAAGCCCGCCGAAGTCGCTCTCCATCTGGATCGGGTGGCCGTTCTCGAGGTGGACGTCGGTGAAGGCGGAGCCGATGTTGCCGCGGACCATGACGTTGCGGCCGATCTGCACGCGGCTCTTGGAGAGGATCGCCGAGCGGAGCCGTTTGGTGATCCGAAGGTCCATCGAGAGGGTGCGGCAGACGGCGTTGGGGGCGGGCCCGTCGGCGTAGCCGTCGTTGTCGCTGTCGACCACGCCGCCCGAGATGCCCTGCACGACCAGCCGCACGTATCGCGGGTCGAGCCGGTCGTTCGACGCCGAGATCGGCTCGTACATCCCGGTCTTCGGCCGCAGGTCCTTCTCCCAATCCTCGACGGGGGCCTCGGCGGTGTAGGGCTGGCGGTTGTAGAACGGCGTCGGTCGGCCGTCCGCGTCCAGGTACCGGTGCCCGCGCAGCAGGTTCCGCTCCCACGCCGCGCCCGACTGCTCGTCGGGCGTCGGGATCCAGTGCTGGTAGAGGGTGACGAGGAAGTAGGACTGGTCCTCGGGGCCGACCTTGACCGGGCCGAAGGTGAACCCCGCGCCGCTGTCGAAGCTCTCGTAGCCGATGTCGGTGGTGCT
Source organism: uncultured Phycisphaeraceae bacterium (assembly GCA_964555075.1). Lineage (GTDB taxonomy): Bacteria > Planctomycetota > Phycisphaerae > Phycisphaerales > Phycisphaeraceae > CAZKRE01. The sequence goes on along the minus strand of CAZKRE010000018.1, from coordinate 1,234 downwards.
CAGCCGGGCCGCCAGCTCGGCGGTGAGGTCCCGCCAGAGCGGGACGGCGTCGCTGCCGCTGATCTCGCCGGTGGGCGTCGCGAAGGTGGCGGGGTTGTTGCGGATGATGTCGTCGAGGAGGAACATCGCGTAGCGCGAGCCGGAGTCGGCGGCGGCCATCGCGCTGGTCATGCGGAGGTGGGAGTCCGCGGTCCGCAGGTTGCCCTGCGACACGATCGCCATCGCCGTCGCCAGCGAGGAGAAGATGACGAGGAACATCATCGCGAGCACGGCCGCGGCGCCGCGTTCGCGGGCGGGGCCGCGGCGGTTGCGGATCGGGTTTGTCGCTGCCATGCGCTGCATAGGCCGGTGCTCCTGCCTCCTCATTCGGTCGCGAGCCACGAGAGCCGCGTCACCTCGTCGCCGTCGTACGTCACGCGGACCGTGACCCGCATCATCTGCACGCCCGGGTCCCCCCCGCCGTTGCCGTAGTTCGCCAGTTCGGTCGAGTAGTACGACTCCGCCGGGTTGTGCGGGTCGACGGCCCGGATCTCGATGACCTGAGCCCACCGGGACCACCGCGTCTGCGTCACCTCGTCGTCGTCCTCGAGGACCTCGCCGAGCGCGTTGATCGGGGGGCTGATCGTCCGCCGCCCGACGTACGGGTCGGACAGGTCCTCCGCGAAATCGTCGACGTCGTCGAAGGACTGGATGGTGTTCTCGCCGGCTTCGGGCCCGACGCCGCCGGGGGTCTGCGGGTCGCGGAGCGGCAGGTACACCATCCGCTCCCGGATCTCGTTGGCCAGGAGCATCGCGGTGCCGGTGCGCTGCGCCCAGTTGTTCTTCTGGTGGTACGCCTGCTGCGCCGCGACGATGGCGAGGACGCCCGTGCCGATGATCACCGTCGTCAGCGCCGCCTCGATGAGCGTGAAGCCGCGCGACCGCGAGGGGCGGTGACGGATGTGCGATGTTCGATGTAGCCCGTGGCAACGCATGCTGAACCTCTACGATTCCCGGACCCTTGCCGGGAAACCTTTCTCACCTCCGCCCCGTTCCGCCCGGTTGCCCAGCCGCTATGGGCCTCACCGCCCACATCGAACATCGGACATCGCACATCCCCCATTTATCGCTACTTCACGAGCGTCGAGAGCTTGAAGATCGGCAGGATGATCGCCATGGCGATGAAGCCGACCACGGAGCCCATCACGATGATCATGATCGGCTCGATCATGCTGGTGACGGTCTTGATCGTCTC
>CAZKRE010000017.1:15157-30790 GCA_964555075.1 uncultured Phycisphaeraceae bacterium | reverse complement strand
GAACCCAACGCCCGGACCGTGGAGGCGCTCAACCGCCTCGTCGTGCCCGCCGGCGTGTTCGTGAAGATCAAGGCCTGATACCCGCGGATTCAATCCGTGGGCTTCGGCGACAATCAAACGGAGCCGTGATCCTCTGGCGAGAGCCATGATCCGCCGAAAGGCACTCCCGGAGGTTCAGACAGATGCCCGCAGCACTACTTGGTCGCAAAATCGGAATGACCCGCCTCTACGACGCGGATGGGAAGAACGTTCCCGTCACCGTCATCGAGGCCGGCCCCTGCTTCGTCAGCCAGGTCAAGACCGAGGAGACGGATGGCTACGCGGCCGTTCAGATCTCCTTCGAGGAGATCAAGGCCCGCCGCTCGACGTTCCCGGAGATCGGGCACGACGCGAAGGCCGGCCTGGCCCCCATGCGGTTCCACCGCGAGGTGCGGCTGGCGGATGGCGAGGCCTTCGAGCCCGGCCAGGAAATCACGGTCGAGGCGTTCGCGGACGTGAGGTTCGTCGACGTCACCGGCCGCAGCAAGGGCAAGGGCACGCAGGGCACCATGAAGCGTCACAACTTCAAGGGCCTGTCCGCCTCGCACGGCACGGAGCGGAAGCACCGCTCGCCGGGCTCGATCGGCGGCATGGCGACCAACCGTGGCTTCAGCGGCCGGCTCAAGAAGGGCAAGCGCATGGCTGGCCACATGGGGGATGAGAACGTGACCGTCCGGTCGTTGCCGGTGGTCGGGATCGACAGGGAGCGGAATCTGCTGCTGATCAAGGGCCCGGTGCCCGGATCGAGGCGGGGCCTGCTCATGGTTCGGGAGGCTGTTCGGCTTTACAAGCGCAAGGCCAAGCCGGCCAAGGCGAAGTAAGTCCCGCCCCTGGCCTAAGCCGCTTGCGGCTTAGCGGGTTCGGGAAACTACCCCGCCGCGACAACTCGGTAGCAACCGAGTCGCAGGCACGCGGATCGACGCCCGTCCAACGGGCCGGTCGCGAGCCTGGCGGCGAAACAAACGCATCCGCCCCTGCCGGGTGGACCGTAGGTGAACGACGATGATCGAAGTCCCCATCCACAATACGGCCGGCGAAAGCGTCGGCACCCTCCAGGTCGACGAGCAGAAGCTCGGCGGCGAGGTGCGGCACGACCTGCTCAAGCAGGCCTACGTCCGCTACCACGCCAACCGCCGCCTGGGTGCCGCCAAGACCAAGAACCGCTCCGAGGTCGAAGGCTCGACCCGCAAGCTCTACAAGCAGAAGGGCACCGGCAACGCCCGCCGCGGCACCATCCGGGCCAACATCCTCCGCGGCGGCGGTCACGCCAAGGCCAAGCGGCCCCACTCCTGGCGGCTGGACATGCCCCGGAAGATGCGCCGCCTCGCCAACCGCAACGCGATCCTCGCGAAGCTGGTCGACGGTGAGATCAAGCTCGTCGACGGCTTCGGGATCGAGGGCAAGGCCAGCACCCGGCAGTTCGTCTCTCTCCTCTCCGCTCTCAAGATCGACCGCTCCTGCCTCCTCGCGTTGCCCGACACCCGCGGTGTCGAGGCGCGCTCGGCCAAGAACATCGAAGACGTGAGCCTGACGCAGATCGACCGCCTCAACGCGTTCGACCTGCTCAACCACCGCTACGTCCTCGTCGAGCGGTCCGCGTTCGAGACCTACCTCACCAAGATCACCGCCGAGGTCCCCGAGGTGAACGGGCAGGCCGGCGGGGAGGGCGCTGAATAATGGAAGCCATCCACGTCATCCGTCGCCCGCTGATCACCGAGAAGACCACGTTCCAGACCGAGAACGACAATCGGTACGCGTTCGAGGTCGACCGGTCCGCCCGCAAGGGGGAGATCAAGACGGCGATCGAGCAGCTTTACAACGTCAAGGTCGCCAAGGTCGCGACCCAGACCCGCAAAGGCAAGACCGTCCGCACCAAGCTCGGCTACGTCGCGAAGCCGTCCTGGAAGCGGGCGCTGGTCACCCTCGCGGGGGATGACCGGATCGAACTGTTCTAGAACGACGTGTCGGCACGACCGGCACGGCTGACGGATACGAACCATGGCGATTCGCACCTATAACAAGACCACCGCCGGGCGCCGCAACGCCTCGGTGAACCTCAACTCCGAGGTCACCAAGACGAAGCCCGAGAAGTCGCTGCTCAAGCCGATCACCCGCTCGTCGGGCCGGAACAACAGCGGCAAGATCACCGTGCAGCGTCGCGGCGGCGGGCACAAGCGCCGCTACCGCGAGGTCGACTTCAAGCGGAACAAGGACGGCGTCGCCGCGACGGTGATCGGGATCGAGTACGACCCCAACCGTTCGTGCCACCTGGCCCTGCTCGAGTACGCCGACGGCGAGCGTCGATACATCCTCGCCCCGATCGGCGTCACCGACGGCACGAAGATCATCAGCAATGCGGCGGCGGTCGAGCCCCGGGCGGGCAACTGCATGCCGCTGCGGTTCATCCCCGCGGGCCTGAACGTCCACAACGTCGAACTCGTCGCCGGGAAGGGCGGTCAGATGTGCCGCTCCGCCGGGACCTCCGCCCGGCTGACCAACAAGGAAGGCCGGTGGGCGACCCTGGTGTTCCCGTCGGGTGAGATCCGGCAGGTGTCGCTGGACTGCCGGGCGACGATCGGGCAGTTGGGCAACGTCGATCACAACAAGGTCTCGCTGGGCAAGGCGGGACGCGCCCGCCACCTGGGTATCCGCCCGACGGTCCGCGGCGTGTCGAAGGCGCACCACGCCCACCCGCTGGGTGGTGGTGAGGGCCGATCGAAGGGGAATCGTCCGCCCGCGAGCCGTACCGGCGTGCTGGCGAAGGGCGGCCGGACCCGCAAGGGCGGTAAGGCGTCGAACAAGCGAATCATCCGCCGTCGCGTGAGCAAGCGCTACGGCCAGCTGAAGCTCCGCTGAGCTGAGGAACCGCAATGGCACGCAGTCTGAAGAAAGGCCCGTTCGTCGACTTCAAGCTCTACCGCAAGGTGGAGGTGTTGAACCAGATGAACAAGCGCGAACCCGTGAAGACCTGGGCCCGCGCGTGCACCATCGTCCCCGAGTTCGTCGGGCACACGTTCCAGGTGCACAACGGCAAGGTGTTTCACAACGTGTTCGTGACCGAGGACATGGTCGGGCACAAGCTCGGGGAGTTCAGCCCCACCCGGTCGTTCCGGGCGCACACCGCCGGGACCAAGGCCCAACGCGCGGGCGGCCGCTAACCGGATTCGAACGGGCCGCGTGGCGGCCTCGCAGGAATTGAGTCATGGCTTACCAGAACATCCACCGCGGCGCTCGCATCAGCCCGACCAAGGCTCGGCTGGTGGCGAACCTGATCCGTGGGAAGAGCTACGACGAGGCGCTCACGCTCCTCACGCTCCACAAGCAGCGTGCGGCGGTGCTCTTCAAGAACGCCCTGAACGCCGCGGTCGCCAACGCCGACCAGGCCGAGGTCGACGTGCGTCGCCTCCAAGTGGTGGACGCCCGCGTCGATTCGGGACCGACCATGAAGCGGTTCCAGCCCAAGGACCGGGGCCGGGCGCACCCGATCCTCAAGCGGACCAGCAACATCACCGTCGCCGTGGACGTGGCCGCGGAGCCGCAGACCGCCTAACTCGTTTAGCGGGTGACGCCTGGCGTCCCCGGGATTGAGAAGATTCAATGGGACAGAAAGTCCATCCATTCGGGTTCCGCGTCGGCATCACCGAGGCTCACCGCAGCCGGTGGTACGCGCCCAAGGCGCTCTACGGTGAGCTGCTCGTCGAGGACCAGAAGATCCGCGACTACTGCGACCGTCGGCTCAACCGCAAGCCCCCGTTCGCGGCCGTCTCGGACATCCACATCGAGCGGACCCGCGAAGAGCTGAAGATCATCATCAAGACCGCCCGCCCGGGCCTGGTCATCGGCCCCAAGGGCGCCGAGATCGACCGCCTCACGCAGGACCTGCAGGGGCTGACCGGCCGGAACGTCTCGATCAACTGCATCGAGATCAACAACCCCGACGCCGAGGCGCAGCTTGTCGCGGAGTCGATCGCGGAGCAGCTCGCCAAGCGGGCCAGCTTCCGCCGGGTGATGAAGATGAAGGCCGAGGCCGCGATGTCGGCGGGCGCGAAGGGCGTGAAGATCCAGATGTCCGGCCGGCTGGGTGGTCACGAGATCGCCCGAACCGAGGACATCCGCCTGGGCTCGATCCCGCTCCAGACGCTTCAGGCCGAGGTGAACTACGGGTTCGCGCAGGCGTACACGACGTACGGCGTGATCGGCGTGAAGGTGTGGGTCTACAAGGGCATGTACCGCCAGGTGACGGACGCGGAGGTCGAGAGCAAGGCCGCCGGCGCCCGCCCCCGTGCCCGTGGGCGTCACTAACCAGGACTTTAGAGGCGCGGCCGCACCGTCGGCCGCGCGATTGGGAATCGAACGATGCCTTTGATGCCAAAACGGGTGACGTTCCGCAAGCAGCAGCGTGGCAAGCTCAAGGGCAATGCCACGCGGGGGAACTACGTCGCCTTCGGAGAGTACGGGCTGCAGTGCCTGGACACGGGCTGGCTGTCGGCGCGGGTGATCGAGGCGGGGCGTATCGCGGCCCGTCAGTACGTCAGTCGCGAAGGGAAGCTGTTCGTGCGGGTGTTCCCGGACAAGCCGATCTCCAAGAAGCCGCTCGAAACCCGGATGGGTAAGGGCAAGGCCGAGCCGGAGTACTGGGCGGCCCGCGTGAAGCCCGGGACGATCCTGTACGAGATCACCGGCGTGCCGGAGGATATCGCGAAGCAGGCGTTTACCCGCGTCGCGCATAAGATGCCGTTCAAGTGCCGGTTCGTGGAGCGCCGCCACGCTTAAGGAGGCGGGCGGACCCCGGTCCGCAGGGCCCGAGACCAAACGATGAAAGCCAACGAAACCCACAAGATGAGCGACGCCGAGCTGACCGAAGAGGTCGGGCGTCTCCGGACGCGGCTCTTCGAGCTGCGGACGCAGGCCGTGACCGAGAAGCTCGAGAACCCGCGCCAACTCGGGAACCTCAAGCGCGACATCGCCCGCATCCTCACCGAGCAGAACGCCCGGAAGAGCCAGCAGAAGCAGGAGGCCGCCCAGTGAGCGCCACCCAGACCCCCACCCGTACGCTCCGCGGCCTGACGATCGGCGTCGTGACCAGCGCCAAGCGTGACAAGACCCGGACCGTCGCCGTCGAGTACCAGTACAAGCACCCCAAGTACGGCAAGTACCTGGCGCGGCAGGCGAAGTTCCAGGTCCACGACGAGAAGAACGAGACCCGCGAGGGGGACCGCGTCGAGATCGTGGCCTGCCGCCCGATGAGCAAGACCAAGGCGTTTCGCCTGGTCCGCGTCGTCGAGAAGGCGCCCGAGCCGATTACGCACGTGACCGAAGCCACCGCCTAAACCGTTAGATAGCCCGCGGCGTGCCGCGGGGGAATCCGAGCCATGCTCCAAACAGAATCCAGAGTCACGGTCGCCGACAACACCGGCGCGAAGGAGTGCCTGATCATTCGGGTCAGCGGCCCTTCGGGCGCCCGGGGGCGGTTCACGCGCCGCACCGGCACCGTGGGCGACAAGGTCGTCGCGACGGTCAAGAAGGCGATGCCCGGCAGCGACCTGAAGACCGGGACGGTGGTCAAGGGCGTGATCGTCCGCACCGCCTACCCGATCCGCCGGGAGGACGGCAGCTACGTGCGGTTCGACTCGTCGGCGATCGTGCTCATCGACGACGAGGGCAACCCCCGCGGGACCCGCATCTTCGGCGCCGTCGCCCGTGAGCTCCGCGAAAAGAACTACATGAAGATCGTCTCGCTCGCCAGCGAAGTGGTCTGAACAGAGAGAACCATGGCACAGCACGTACGAAAAGGTGACTTGGTCCAGGTGATCGCCGGCGAAGCCAAGGGTACGCAGGCCCGCATCCTCCGCGTGCTGCCCAAGGAGAACCGCGTGGTGGTCGAGGGCGTCAACGTCCGGACCCGGCACGTCAAGCGATCTCAACAGAACCCGCAGGGCGGCACGATCTCGAAGGAGATGGCGATCCACCTCTCCAACGTGCAGCCCGTCGTGGACGGCAAGCCCACCCGCGTCCGCTTCGAGACGCGGCCGGACGGCAGCAAGGTCCGCGTCGCCGCGAAGGGCGGCGCGCAGATCGGCGAGGAACTCCGCAAGGCGCGGTAGCGCTTTGGACCAGCGGGCGCGGCGCAGCCGCCCCTTTTGCGAGAACACCATGACCCCGCGTCTACAAGAACGATTCCAAGGCGACATCGCCGGCAAGATCAAGCAGGAGTTCGGGATTCAGAACCCGATGGCCCTGCCGCGCCTGGAGAAGATCGTGCTCAACGTCGGGTTGGGCAAGCAGCTCGAGGGCACGAAGCTCAACCCCAAGGCCAAGGAGCAGACACTCTCCGACCTCGCCGTCATCAGCGGGCAGAAGCCCGTGGTGCTCCGGGCGAAGAAGAGCGTCGCGAACTTCAAGGTCCGCGAGGGTTACGAGATCGGCGCGATGGTCACCCTCCGCGGCCAGCGGATGTGGGAGTTCCTCGACCGGCTGATCTCGCTGGCGATCCCGCGGATCAAGGACTTCCGCGGCCTGCCGAGCAAGAGCTTTGACGGCCGGGGCAGCTACTCGTTCGGCGTGGCGGAGCAGGGGATCTTCCCCGAGGTGAACATGGCGGACTCGCAGTTCACCCACGGCATGCACGTGACGTTCGTGTTCCGCAAGTCGACCGACGCGGTCTCGCGCCGGGTGCTCGAGGAACTCGGATTCCCCTTTATCAAGCCCGAAGACCAACCGCAGCGCCGCAGCGCCTAACGCCGCCCGCGGCACCGCAGGAACCAGACCATGGCCACGACATCCACAACCGTCCGCATGAAGCGGGTCCAGAAGACGGTGGCGAAGTACGCCGAGAAGCGGCGCCAGCTCAAGGCCGCCGGCGACTATGCCGGGCTGCAGATGCTGCCCCGCGACGCGAGCCCGACCCGGTTCCGCAACGTGTGCGCCCTGACCGGTCGCAGCCGGGCGGTGTACCGCAAGTTCAAGATCTCCCGCCTGATGCTCCGCAAGCTGGCGCTGGAAGGCAAGATCCCCGGCATGCGGAAGGCGTCCTGGTAACGACGATTGAGCGCCCGGTGCTCCGGGAGCTATGTAAGGAAGACGTAGATGGCACTGAGCGACACGATCGCCGACATGCTCAACCGGATCCGCAACGCCACCAAGAACAGGGCGAAGCAGGTCCAGGTGCTCAACTCCAAGGTGTGCCAGGGCATCGCCAAGGTACTCAAGGAAGAGGGCTACATCGCGGATTACGCCGTCATCGACGACGGCCGGCAGGGCATCCTCCGCATCGACCTGAAGTACGGACCGCACGGCGAGCAGCTGATCAACCTGATCGAGCGCTCCAGCAAGCCCGGGCGGCGGGTGTACACCCGGGTCGCGGACCTGCCCCGGCCGCTCGCCGGGCTCGGGATCGGGATCGTCAGCACCAGCAAGGGCGTCCTCTCCGACCGCCAGGCCCGCGAGGCCCGCGTCGGCGGCGAGCTGCTCTGCACTGTTGAGTAAGAGTGATTGGCGGGCGCGGCACAGCCGCCCCGTCGGGAGTCCAAAGATGTCTCGTATTGGCAGAAAACCCATCCCGATCGCGGGCAGCGCGAAGGTGAACATCACCGGCCGGACCGTTGAGGTCGAGGCGGGTGGCAACAAGCTCACCTTCGAGACCCGCCCCGAGGTCAGCGTGTCCGTTGATGACGCGACCAAGGAAGTCGTCGTGACCCGCAAGGACGACTCTCGCGTCGCCCGGGCGCTGCACGGCACGACCCGTGCCCGCATCGCGAACATGATCGAGGGCGTGACGAAGGGGTTCACCCGCGAACTCGAGGTCGTGGGCGTGGGTTGGACCGCCAAGCTCCAGGGGGCGACCGTGGCGCTCTCCGTCGGCTACGCCGACGTGAAGGAAGTCACCGTCCCCGCTGGCGTGAAGGTGGAGATCGCCCAGAACCGGATCAAGGTGAGCGGTCCCGACAAGCAACTGGTCGGGCAGGTGGCGGCGGAGATCCGGTCGAAGCGTCCGCCCGAGCCTTACAACGGCAAGGGCATCAAGTACAGCGACGAGACGATCGTCCGCAAGCAGGGCAAGGCGTTCGGCAGCGCCTAATCCGACGGAACACAGCGTCGCGGTGGATGCCGCGTGAGCGAGAGTTGAATCATGGCAAAGTCCAGCATTACACACGTTCGTCGCACCCGGCGGAAGATCGGGCTGCGGAAGCGGATCTTCGGCACGCCCGAGCGCCCGCGGCTGACGGTGTTCCGGTCGAGCAAGCACCTGTACGCCCAGATCGTCGACGACCTGGCTGGACGGACGCTCGCGTCGGCGAGCACGATCGACCAGAAGGTCGAGAAGGGCGCCGACACGCAGGCCGCGACGACGGTCGGCAAGGCTCTGGCCGAGAAGGCCAAGGCTGCCGGCGTGACCGCGGTCTCGTTCGATCGCAACGGGTTCAAGTACCACGGCCGCGTCAAGGCGCTGGCTGATGCCGCCCGCGAAGGCGGGTTGCAGTTCTGATGTAAAGCCGCGGCCGGTGGCCGCGGTTTCGCGCGACCGATGGTCGCGGCTTTACAGAGATTGACCATGGCAGAGATGCTCGAAGAAAGTACGAACCTTGAGTCCACCACGGTGGACATCAACCGCACATCCGCGACCGTCAAGGGCGGCAGGCGCATGAGCTTCTCCGCTCTCGTCGTCGTCGGCGACCGTCGCGGCAGCGTGGGCATCGGCTACGGCAAGGCGCCCGGCGTCCCCGCCGCCATCGAGAAGGCCCAGAAGGACGCCCGCAAGCGCCTCCAGAAGGTCCGTGTCCGCGGCGGCACCATCCCGCACCCGGTCCTGGGCGAGTTCGGCACCAGCCAGGTCCGCCTCATCCCCGCGGCGCCCGGTACCGGCATCTCCGCCAGCGGCACCGTCCGCGCCGTGCTGGAGATGGCGGGCGTGCACGACTGCCTGACCAAGGCCTACGGGTCGCGGAACCAGGTCAACGTGTGCAAGGCCGTCATCGCGGGCCTGCTTTCGCTTCGCACCCGCGAGGAGGTCGCCGAGCTCCGGGGCGTGACGATCGACAGAACCGCGGTGGATGAGAAGATCGAGAAGGGCGAGCGGTTCATGCCCAAGTCCATCCCCGGCGCTCAGAAGGCCGAGGCCCCGAAGAACACCGTCGGCCAGGGCCGGGGCCGTGGCCCGGGCGGTGGCCGTGGTCGCGGCGGCGGCGGCCGTGGCGGCAACTTCGGCGGCGGCGGCCGTGGGCCCGCGCCCGTCGCGGCGACGCCCGCCCCGGCGACCTCGGCCGCCGATCAGTCGGCGACGCCCGCGGTCAGCAGCCCGAACCAGGCCGTCACATCGGACGCGACGGTCGAGCAACCCAAGGCCTGAGTCCCTCGTACACGCACGCATAGCCGCGGGCTCGTCCCGCGTGAGGTATATCCGCCATGATGATCCATGAGGTCACCGAGAAGGTCGGCAAGAAGAAGCACCCCAAGCGTCTGGGACGCGGCATCGGGTCGGGCCACGGGAAGACGTCGGGCCGCGGCACCAAGGGCGCCGGCGCCCGTTCGGGCTGGGGCGGCTCCATCCGCGCCACCCGCGAAGGCGGCCAGATGCCGCTCTTCCGCCGCATCCCCAAGCGCGGCTTCTCGAACGTCAACTTCGAGACCAAGTACGCCGTCGTGAACATCAGCGCCCTCGACAGCCGCTTCGATGAGGGCGCCGAGGTCAATCCGGACATGCTCGTGAAGGCGGGGCTGATCCGCGACACGAAGCTGCCGGTCAAGGTGCTGGGCACGGGTGAGACGAAGAAGAAGCTCACGGTGACCGCGGCGAAGTTCAGCGAGACCGCGAAGCAGAAGATCGAGGCCGCGGGCGGGACCACCACCGTCGCGTAACCCAGCGGGTGCAGGGTGGTCCGGCCGGTTGACGGTATGACAGACCCTCAAGCGATCGACAGCCCGGACCACGAAGTCGCCCAAGTGCCCAACCGCCAAGCCGCCCAATGCTCAAAGCGTTCCTGAACATCTGGAAGATCCCCGAGCTGCGGAACCGCATCTTCTTCACTTTGGGGATGCTGGCGATCTATCGCATCGGATTCTTCATCCCCCTCCCCGGCGTGGACCAGTCCGCGCTGGAGAGTTGGGCGCAGGGCGCCGCCGACGGGGCGGTCGGCAACCTCATCGCCTACGTCGGGATCTTCACCGGCGGGGCGTTGGGCCAGTCGACGATCTTCGGCCTGGGCATCATGCCGTACATCTCCGCGGCCATTATCTTCCAGCTCCTGGGGACGGTGTATCAGCCGCTCAAGGACCTGCAGAAGGAAGGGCCGGCCGGCCGGCAGAAGATCCAGGAGTGGACGCGGTACGCCACGGTCGGGCTCTGTCTCGTTCAGGGCATCTTCTGGGTCAAGTTCCTCCAGTCGGGCCAGGAGCCGCTGGTCTACGCGGAGTTCCTCGACGGTTGGAACAACGTGGTCCTCTGGACCTGCGGCGTGCTGGGGCTGACCGCCGGCACCGTGTTCCTGATGTGGCTCGGCGAGCAGATCGACAAGTACGGCATCGGGAACGGGATCTCGCTGATCATCACCGCGGGCATCATCGCCGGCATGCCCGCCGCGATCGGGGAGATCGCCCGCGGGTTCTCGCTCACGCAGGAGTCGGCCTACGGGTTCGACACGGTGATTTTCCTCCTCGCCGCCTTCGTGCTGGTCGTGGCCGGTTCGATCGTCATCACCCAAGGCCAGCGCCGCATCCCGATCCAGCAGGCCAAGCACACCCGCGGTCGGCGGGTGTACGGCGGGCAGAAGAGCTACCTGCCGCTCCGCGTGAACCACGGCGGGGTCATGCCGATCATCTTCGCGTCCTCGCTGATGATGTTCCCGTCGTTGCTCCTGGGATACGTCGCCCCGATGTTTTCCGAGCCGGGCGACGGGCGGGTGTACCGGTTCTTCCAGGGGCTGGTGAACTTCCTGAACGCCGAGTTCGCCGGCATGAGCGGGTACATCTACATCCTGCTCTACGTGGCGCTGATCTACTTCTTCGCCTACTTCTGGACGACGGTGCAGTTCCAGCCCAAGGAGATGGCGGACCAGCTCAAGAAGGGCGGCAGCTTCATCCCGGGGCTCCGGCCCGGGCCGAGGACTGCCGAGTACCTCGAGACGGTCATGGAGCGGATCACCTACGTGGGGGCGGGGTTCCTGGCGATCATCGCGGTGATCCCGAGCATCGTGTCGGGGATCTTCGAGATCGACTTCATGATCACGCAGTACCTGGGCGGCACGGGTCTGCTGATCGTGGTGAGCGTCATGCTCGACTTTGTGCAGCGCATCGAGGCGAACCTCCTGATGCGGAACTACCAGGGCTTCCTCGCCAGCGGCGGCAGCGGCCGCGGGCCCCGCATCCGCGGCGGCCGGGGCGGGATGTAAGCCGACACTTAGCGCCGGACGACGATTGCCACCAGATGCGGGGCTTGTTACACTCTTCAATCCGCTTCGGTCGGCGTCCCCGGCCTGTCAAGGCGAATCGTGGGATGGCGATCAGGCTGAAGACCAAGCCCGAGATTGAGAAAATGCGCGCCGCCGGACGTGTCGTCCGGGAGGTGCTGGACCTGTGTGAGGAGCTGTGCAAGCCGGGCATCACGACTCGGGAGATCGACGACCGGGCTGCCGCGCTCTTTGAGAGCCGCGGGGCCAAGGGCCTCTTCAAGGGGTATGTCGTCAATCCCGCCGTGATGCCGTTCCCGTCGAACCTCTGCATCTCGATCAACGAGGTGGTGGTCCACGGGATCGCGGACGACCGCCGGATCGAGGACGGAGACATCGTCGGGATCGACTGCGGCGTCCAGTTGGACGGCTGGTGCGGCGACTCGGCGACGACCATCCTCGTGGGCAACGTGCCACCCGAGGTCCGGAAGCTGTGCGAGGTGACGCGGCACTGCCTGCGGATCGCGACGGAGAACATCAAGCCCGGCCGGCGGTGGAGCCAGGTTGCGAGGCTGATGCAGAACTACGCGGAGTCCCACGGCTACGGGGTCGTGCGGGACTTCGTCGGCCACGGCGTCGGGCAGACGATGCATGAGGACCCGAAGATCCCCAACTACTGGGACGGGGACGCGAAGTCGCAGGACGTGATCCTTCGCCCCGGCATGACCTTCGCGGTCGAGCCGATGTGCAACCTGGGCACGAAGGAGACGCGGGTGCTGGCGGATGGGTGGACCGTGGTCACCGCGGATCGCAAGCCCTCGGCGCATTACGAACACACGGTCGCCGTCACCGCGGAAGGGTGCGACGTGCTGACCGACGGCAGATAATCAGGAAGCGAATGGCCAAAGAGGATACGATCAAGTTTGAAGGGGAAGTCATCGACGCGATGCCGAACGCCATGTTCCGCGTCAAGCTCGAGAACGGCCACGAGATGATCGCACACATCTCGGGCAAGATGCGTAAGTTCTACATCCGCATCCTGCCCGGGGACCGCGTGACCGTGGAGATCAGCCCCTACGACCTGACGAAGGGCCGCATCACGTATCGTCATTAGGAAATGAAGTTTCGAGTTCCGAGTCCCGTGTCCCGCGTCGATGAGACCGGCGGACCCCGGACTCGGAACTCGGGATTCGGAACTTATCCGAGGTGAACCATGAAGGTCCGCAGCAGCGTCCGTCGAATCTGTGAAGCCTGCAAAGTCGTCCGCCGCAAGAACGTGGTGCGGGTGATCTGCAGCAAGAACCCCAAGCACAAGCAGCGCCAGGGCTGAAGAGGCGTGAGGCTTGAGGCGTGAGGCTTGTGATAAGCTCTCGCCCCAGGCCGCAAGCCCCAGGCCTCAAGCCTAAGGAACGAAACATGCCCCGTATCGCCGGCACCGACATCCCCGACAACAAGCCGATCCGCATCGCGCTGCGGTACATCTACGGCATCGGCCCGAAGCAGGCGGAGCTGATCCTGGCCCGCCTCAACATCGACGGCCAGATCCGCGCGAACAAGCTCACCGAGGACGACTACGCGCAGATCGCCGGCGTCCTTGAGGCTGACTTCATCGTAGAGGGCGCCCTGCGGCGCCAGGTGGCGCAGAACATCGCCCGCCTGCGGGACATCCGCAGCTACCGCGGCGACCGCCACCGCCGGGGCCTGCCCGTCCGCGGCCAGCGCACGAAGACCAACGCCCGCACCCGCAAGGGCCGCCGCAAGACCGTGGCGGGCAAGAAGTCCGTCAAGGGCATGAAGTAAAGTCTGTGTTCTTTTAGCGGGTGACGCGCGGCGTCTCCGCCTCCCCCGAAGCGAGCTGCCGGAACCACGGCAGCGCCAGCAACTTCGAGATCCACGATATGGCCAAGAAGCAGAAGAAAGTCCGCAAGAACGTCGTCAAGGGCATCGCGCACATCAAGGCGTCGTTCAACAACACGCAGGTCACGATCACCGACATCAACGGCGAGACGCTGTGCTTCGCCTCGGCCGGCACGGTCGGGTTTAAGGGCAGCCGCAAGAGCACGCCCTTCGCCGCGACCCGCGCCGCCGAAGAGGCCGCCGGCGCCGCCAAGAAGTACGGCATGGTCGAGGTGGAGGCCCGCGTTCGCGGTGCCGGCCCCGGGCGCGAGTCGGCCGTCACCGGCCTGGCGCACAGCGGCCTGAAGGTCACCGCCGTTGAAGACCACACGCCCATCCCGTTCAACGGCTGCCGGCCCCGCAAGAAGCGGCGCGTCTAATCGCGGTTTGGCCCGACGTGCGGCGCACGTCTGGCGCCAGACACGCGCCGCGTGCCGGCTGTCCCCGATCAACATCCCCATCCGCAGAGAAGCGACCGCGGTTCAGCAGCGTGGTTCGCGTGAAGCGTGATGGTTCTCCCCAAGCTGCTGATGGAGATCTCAGTCATGCGCATTCGATGGCGCGGCCTTGAGCTCCCGCACCGTGTGGTGCCGGACGCCCAGCTCAACAACCAGACGTACGGCAAGTTCACGATCGAGCCTTTCGAGCGCGGCTTCGGGACGACGGTGGGCAACAGCCTCCGCCGCATCCTGCTGTCGAGCCTCGAAGGCGCCGCGATCACCGCGGTGAAGATCAAGGGCGCGAGCCACGAGTTCTCGACCCTCGAGGGCGTTCAGGAGGACGTGACCGACGTCATCCTGAACATCAAGAATGTGATCGTCTCCGTCGACAGCGACGAGCCGAAGACGATGCGGTTGCAGGCCGAGGGGCCCGGCGAAGTGACGGCGGAGCTGATCGAAGCCGACACGAGCGTGACGATCCACAACCGTGACCTCGTCCTCGCGACGCTGACGAAGCAGGTCGACTTCGACATGGAGTTCCGTGTCGAGAAGGGCCGTGGCTACGTCCCGGCCTCCGAGCAGTACGAGGGGGACCAGGAGCAGGAGGTCGGCGTCATCCCCGTGGACGCGATCTACAGCCCGGTCACCCGCGTCCGCTACAAGGTCGAGGACACCCGCGTCGGCCAGAAGACGAACTATGACAAGCTGACGCTGGAGATCTGGACGAATGGCACGGTGACGCCCGAGATGGCGCTCGTCGAGGCCGCCAAGATCCTGCGGAAGCACCTCAACCCGTTCGTGCAGTACTTCGAGCTGGGCCAGGCGACGGCGAGCGAGTCGGCCGCCGCGGCTGCCCGGGTCGACGAGGAGCTGATCCGCAAGCTCCAGATGCCCATCAGCGAGCTGGACCTGTCGGTCCGCGCGAGCAACTGCCTCGAGTCGGCCAAGGTGAACATGGTCGGCGACCTGGTGACTCGCAAAGAGAACGACCTGCTCAAGGTTCGCTCCTTCGGCAAGACCTCGCTGCGTGAGGTGAAGCGGAAGCTGGCCGACCTGGGGCTCGAACTCGGCATGGAGCTGCCGGCCGAGGTTCAGCAGGCCGTGTCCGCCTGAGAGACGTAAGGAACCGCGAGGCGGAGACGCTTCGCGGTTCGTTTGTTTCGACAGGGGCCAACGATGCCCCGGTCTCGTGTTGAGACCCCTGCCTCCGCAAGCTCCGTTGAGCCTGCATGAGAGTGGGGCGACGCCCGTGAACCCCACACGGCCGGTCGCCTCAGGAAAGGAAGACCCAGATGGGTATGCGTCACCAGATCGCGGGCCGGATCCTCGGCCGCCGCACGAACCACCGGACGGCGATGTTTCGCAACATGGCGGTGAGCCTCTTCACGCACGGGCAGATCACGACGACGCTGCCGAAGGCCAAGGCGGTCAAGCCGTTCGTTGAGAAGCTGATCACCGCGGCGAAGAAGGGCGACCTGAGCGCCCGCCGGCGGATCGCGTCGCAGCTCGGTTACGACCGGATCATGGTCGAGAGCGAGAATGCGGAGGGGCTGGTCCGGTCGAAGACCCGCGCGAACCGCCCGGGCGGCTACGCCGGCAAGCTCGTCGCGGGCCCGAAGATCGTGAAGCACATTGTCGAGGAGGTCGCGCCCCGGTACGCCGACCGCAACGGCGGCTACACCCGGATCATCAAGCTGGCCAAGCACCGCATCGGCGACGGCGCCGACCTCTGCGTGCTCCAGCTCGTGGGGGACAGCGAGACCGGCCCGCAGGTGAGCGGCCAGAACTCCCGCCGCCGCGAGAAGATGAACAACCGCATGGTCTTCGCCGCCGAGAAGCGCAAGGGCGTTGCCGGCGACAAGAAGGATGGCGACAAG
>CAZKRE010000017.1:0-15057 GCA_964555075.1 uncultured Phycisphaeraceae bacterium | reverse complement strand
GGCGACAAGCAGGATCTGTCGAACGACCCCGACACGAGCAAGACGGTCGAGGAGCCTCGCGGCGACGGGGTTCGTGAGGGCGGCGACGAGTCGGGCGGCCCGACCCCCGATGAAGTGAAGAGCGAGTAAGTCACGATGAGCAATCGGTTCTATTTCGGCTACTTCTGGTTCACCCCGCGGGCGCCGCGTTGGGGCCGGTGAAGTAGTCGCGAGAGGACTGCTGAATCAACCGAAACCCCGACGCGGCCGAACCGCGTCGGGGTTTTTTCATGGGCTCACGGCTTGGCGGTGCCGGGTCGCGACGAAAGGACCGAGACATGATCGTGGTGATGCGGCCGGGTGCGACGAAGGAACAGGTGGCCCACGTGAGCGCCCTGATCCGAGAGATGGGTTTGAAGGACCACCCGATCCAGGGGACCGACCTGACGGTCGTGGCCGCGATCGGGGACGAGCGGAAGAAGGAGGTCAGCCGGCTGGAGCAGGCGGCGGGCGTCGACCGGGTGATGCGCGTGCTGGCGCCGTACAAGATGTCGGCGAAGGAGACGCGCGGCGGGGTGAAGACGAAGGTGACGATCGGGGACCCGGGCAGCGGCGCGAGCTGCGTCGTCGGTGGGGACGCGATCTGTGTCATGGCCGGGCCCTGCAGCGTGGAGAGCGAGGCGCAGATCCTCGACTCGGCGCGGAAGGTCAAGGCGGCGGGAGCGCACTGCCTGCGGGGCGGCGCGTTCAAGCCGCGGACGAACCCGTACGCGTTCCAAGGGCTCGGCGAGGAGGGGCTGAAGCTGCTCGCGGCGGCGCGGGACGAGACGGGCCTGCCCGTGGTGACGGAGGTGGTCACCCCGGATGAGGTGGACCTGGTCGCGAAGTACGCGGACTGCCTCCAGATCGGGACGCGGAACGCGCAGAACTTCCGCCTGCTCGAGGCGGCGGGGAAGGGGGGCAAGCCGGTGCTTTACAAGCGGGGGATGTGGATGACGCTGGACGAGTTCCTGCAGGCGTCGGAGTACATCCTCGCGTCGGGCAACCCGAACGTGATCCTCTGCGAGCGGGGCATCCGCACGTTTGAGGACCACACGCGGAACACGCTGAGCCTGTCGGTCATCCCGGAGCTGAACCACCGCAGCCACCTGCCGGTGGTGGTGGACCCGTCGCAGGGGACGGGGCACGCGCGGCTGGTGCCGGCGATGAGCCGGGCGTCGATCGCGGCCGGTGCGGACGGGCTGATCATCGAGATGCACCCGGACCCGGAGCACGCGCTGACGGACGGGGCGCAGTCGGTGACGCCCGAGTCGCTGACGGAGCTGATGGCGAGCCTCGGGCGGATCGCGGAGGCGGTGGGGCGGGTGTGACGCGGCAGGGTGACAGCTTGACGCCGGGCGGGCGGTAGAATCCCCGCATGCCCGACGACTCCACCGGGGCCTTGGTCCGAACCGTCGATGTCCGCGTCGACTACGGGGACTTCACGGCGGTACACGACCTGAACCTGGCGATCGGCCCGGGGGAGGTGTTCGGGCTCATCGGGCCCAACGGCGCGGGCAAGACGAGCACCATCCGCGTGCTGGCGACGCTGCTCGACCCAACGTATGGCGAGGTCTACATCGGCGGCCACGACGTGTCGGAACACCCGCTGCGGGCACGGCGGGTGCTGGGCTATATGCCCGACCTCGCGCCGGTGCCGGAGGACCTGAAGGTCTGGGAGTTCCTCGACCTCTTCGCCGCGGCGCACGGGGTGAGGCGGCGGGAGCGGCGGCGTCGGGTGGATGAATGCATCGCGTCGGTCGACCTGCGGGGCAAGCGGCACGCCATCTGCTCGACGCTGTCGCGGGGCATGACGCAGCGGCTCGTCCTGGCAAAGACGCTGCTGCACGACCCGCAGGTCCTGCTGCTCGATGAGCCGGCATCGGGCCTCGACCCGCTGGCGCGGATCGAACTGCGGAAGCTGCTGTCGCGGATCGCGGAGGATGGCAAAGCGATCCTCATCTCCTCGCACATCCTCACGGAGCTGTCGGACTTCTGCACGTCGATCGGGATCATGGAGAAGGGGCGGCTGATCGAGAGCGGGCGGATCGACCAGATCCTCAAGCGGATGACGCCGGAGCGCCGGCTGGTCGTGGAACTGATCGGCGAGATCGGGCCTGCGGAGGCGATGCTCGCGACGCATCCCGAGGTGGGGGGCATGGTCACGAGCAACCACACGATCGAAATGGACTTTGCGGGCGACGACGAGGCCGCGGCATCGCTCCTCGCGCAACTGGTGGCGAGCGGGGCGAAGGTGAAGGCGTTCCACGAGCGACGGATGGGCGTGGAGGACATCCTGCTGCGGGTCGGGGCGAAGGAGGTTTCGTAAATGGGGCGAGGATTGCTGGCCCAAGGAAGGCAGGAGAACAGGAAGCGAAGGCGGCGGGCGGAGTTCTCTCCGCGGCTTCTTTAGTTTCCTGCTTTCCTCCCTTTAGAGTTCACCCAGACGTGATCACTGCATGAGTTCAATCAACCTGCCCCTGAATCCGCTGATCGTCCGCAGCTTCCGCGCCCGGCTGCGTCCCGCGCACATGGCGAGTTGGGGCTTGGTGACGGTCACGTTCTGCGCGTTCGTCTTCCTGATCGTCTACTTCACGGGGATCGAGCGGATCACCGCGACGCGGGAGGCGGCGGCGAAGGCGGCGCTCGTGCCGCTGATCATCACGCAGGGGTTCATCCTGATGCTGCTGGGGACGGGCAGCGTGGCGAGCAGCCTGGCGCGGGAACGGATGGCGCACCTGCTGGACTATCAGCGGCTGGCGCCGATCACGCCGACGCGGAAGATCGTGGGGATGCTCTTCGGGCTGCCCGCGCGCGAGTATTTCATGTTCGCGCTGACGCTGCCGTTCGTCGGCTACGCGGTGTGGGCGAGCGGGTTCCCGCTGGCGAAGCTGGCGCAGTTCTACATCGTGTTCTTCATCTCGGTGTGGGTGTATCACATGACGGGGATGGTCGCGGGGATGGCGGCCAACAAGCCATGGCGGGCGACGCTGCAGGCGCAGGGGCTGGTCGTCTGCCTGTACCTCGTCCTGCCCAGCCTGAGCCTGGTTGGATTCTCGTTTCTCGAGTTCCTCACGGTGCGGCCGACGTTCTACGCGCTGGTCGCCGAGGAGATCCGCACCGAGTCGGGCCCGATCGGCGTCGCCCGCAACTGGTTCCAGATCGAGCGGTGGCAGAACTTCCGCTTTTACGAGATGTCGGTCCACCCGACGCTCGTCTCGATCGTGGTGCAGCTCTTCGCGCTCGTGTCGCTGTTCATCGTCGTGCACCGCAAGTGGCGGGAGGAGACGCTGCACCCGATGTCGAAGGGGTACGCGGTCCTCTTCTTCGCGGGCGTTCAGTTCTTCGTCCTCGGCAGCCTCTGGCCGCACTTCACGTCTGATGCCATGTGGCAACAACTGATGACGCGGCTGGGCCTGCAGCTGCAACCGTGGGCGGCGCTGACGCTGAGTTGGGTGCTCTTCTTCGTGTTCCTCGGCATCGCGATGGGCCTGGGCGGGATGCTGATCTACCTCGTCTCTCCCGAAGCGGAGACGACGATCAAGGGCTGGCGGCGGACCCGGAAGCGCGGCGGGGCGACCCTGTCGTCGGCTGGCGATGCCGCGACCGGGCTGCCGGTGACGCTGCTGATCACCCTGGTCACGGCCGCGGCGTTCTTCGTGCTTGTCGCCGTCGCGGAGCGGGCGGAGCGATTCGGGCTCTGGGTTCCGGCGTGGCGGCACCGCGCGGTGGCGGTGGGCTACGTCGCGCTGATCCTGCTCTTCATGCAACTCGCACGCGAGCAGTTGTCGCTGCGATCGGCGCTGGTCGGAGGGTTCATGCTCTGGGTGGTGCCGCTCTTCGCGTTCCTCATCCTCCTGGCGGCGCAGGAGGCGGCGGTGACGGGGCTCTACGTCGGCCTCGCGTGCCCGGTGCTGGGCCTCTATGTCGTCGTGTCGTACATGATGGGCGGCGGCGACCCCAGCATGGAACTGGAAATGGTGACCGAGGACATCGCCCCCCACCTCGCGCCGCTGACGGCGCTGAGCCTCGGCGGGTACGGGATCGCGTGCGTGGTGCTGGCGGGGCGGTGGGTGCGGTACCGGGCGCGGCTGCGGCGGCAGGCGTTCAGGCCCGCATAAGCGCATCGACGACCCCCGCGCCGCCCAGCAGCAGGCTGATCACGCCGTTGACGGTGAAGAACGCCAGGTTCAGCCGGTTGGTGCGCGAGCCCCAGACCAGCCCGTGTTCCAGGACGAGCAGCGCCGCCGTGATCGTTGCCGCCGCGAGGAAGAACGGCCCCAGCAGCGGGCTCGTCCGCCAGAGCCCGACGAGGCACGCGATCACGCCCGCGTGGAACCCGCGGCTGATCCAGAGCGCCCGGTCGGCGCCGAAGCGGGCGGGCATGGACCGCAGGCCCTGCGCGAGGTCGACGTCGACGTCCTGCAACGCGTAGATGATGTCGAACCCCGCGACCCAGCCCACGACCAGCGCGAAGAGCAGCCACGGCGTGGTTTCGCCGAGGTACCGGGGCTCGATCGCGATCGCCGCGGCCAGGGGCGAAAGGGCGAGCGCGGCGCCGAGGTAGACGTGGCAGAGCCAGGTGAACCGCTTCGTGTAGCTGTATCCCACGAGGTAGAGGAGCACGAGCGGGGACAACAGCAGCGGCCAGAGGTTGCCCCGGAGGATCCAGAATCCCGCGGTCGTCACGACGAACGCGAGGGCGCAGGCGATCGCGACGCCGAGGACGAACTGGGGGTGGACCGTGCCGCTGGGGATCGCGCGCCGCGAGGTGCGGGGGTTGTCGGCGTCGTAGGTCGCGTCGGACCACCGGTTCATCGTCATCGCGACCGTCCGCGCCAGCACCATGCAGAGCACGATCAGGCCGATCTCGACGACGTGCGGCAGCCGACCGGCCCACGCCGCGGCGAGGACCATCGCCAGCAGCGCAAACGGGAGCGCGAACACGCTGTGGCTCAGCTTGATGTCGCGCGCGACCGCCACGAGCGAGCCGCGGAGCGGGCGAGGCGTTGAAACGCGTCCGGCGCTGACGGTCATCGCGCGTCCCTCTTCGCGTCTCGCCGTTCCGCCCACCGCACATCGAGTTTGTGCGGCACGGCCAGCAGGTCCAGCACCCGCGCGACCACGAAATCCACCAAATCCTGCACCGTCTGCGGCAGCAGGTAGAAGCCGGGGCTTGCCGGCAGCACGATCGCCCCCGCCTCCGTCACCGTCTGCATGTTGCGGATGTCGATGAGTGACAGGGGCGTCTCGCGGTGTACCAGGATCAGGCGGCGGCGCTCCTTGAGCGTCACGTGTGCGGCCCGGTGCACAAGGTTCTGCGCGCTTCCCGTGGCGACGCAGCTAAGCGTGTTCGAGGAGCAGGGGATGACGACCATGCCGTCGTGGCGGAACGATCCCGAGGCGATGCTGGCGCCGACGTCCCGGTAGTTGTGGAGCGTCAGGAGGTCGGGCCGCGCGGGAGCGGCGTCACCCGTGAAGGCGGCGCGGTCGACGGTTTCGATGCCGAGCTCGTCGTGGAGCAGCCGCTGGCCGAGGGGCGAGACGACGAGGTGCGTCTCCACGCCGGCCGCCACGAGCAGTTGCACGAGCCGCCGGGCGTATGCGGCGCCGCTGGCGCCGGTGATGCCGACCACGATGCGTTGGGGCTGCTGCACAATCACAAAGGCGTTCCGGTCCCGAGCGGGCTCGGGTCGTGGCGGTTCAGGGGCGGGGCTCGGCCCGAACGTCGAGGTTGAAAACGCCGCCTTCGGTATTGAAGCCGACGATACGGGCCTGCCGCGTGCTGTCGATCGGGATCACCGGGTCGAAGGGCTGGCTGCGGAGCGCTCCGGCGCGCTCGCCGTAGCCGCGGTTCTCCATTTCCGCGACACCCCGGTCGACGAGTGACTCGACCGGCAGGCGGACCTGCCCGCCGCGCACCCGCACGGGCGTCGCGGTCACCTTGCCGTCGGGTCGAACCTCGATGTCGGCGGCCGTGCTGAATACCTGATTGCCATACTTGGCGGCAACCACCGGCCGGCCCCCCTCGATCCAGATACCCAGCTCCGAGACCTGGGCGGGGAGGTTGAATCCCTGGTTCGCGGCCCACTCGGGGAAGCGCTCATCGAGCCAGGCGCCGACGTCCACCGGGTCCACAGCGACCGTTTTCGGCTCGCTGGGGCCGTCCGTGCCGGGGGCGGACGAGCCAGCCTCGACCGCGGCGAGGGATTCGCGGGTGAACGACAGCTCGCGGGTCAGCCGGTCCTCGAGGGCCACGGCCCGATCGCGGCGCTGCTCGGGCGTCATGGCCGCGAGTGTCTGGCGTGCGGCGGTCCACTGCGGCGGCGCGCTCCGCCAGAGGCTCCAGCCGTACCAGAGCCCGCCGACGATCAGCAGGACCGCGACGACGAGGACGGTGCCGCAGCCGAGCAGGCACCCGAAGAGGCGGGAGCGGCGAGGTGGCGCGGGAGTGGGGGGCGGCGTGGGCATCCTAACGGTCCGACCCCGTCGGCCGGGCCGCGCCGCCCGCTGCCGTGCCCAGCGCCTGGTGCAGGAGCTCGTGGTCGGGCGCGACGTGCAGCATCGACTCGAGCTGCCCGACATCGCCCCGGTCCGACAACCGCAGCGCCGCGTCGCCGAGCGCCTCGCAGGCGTCGAGGAACCAGTCGGCCGGGGTGGCGGGCGCCTTGATGCCGCGGCGCGTCTCCTCCGTCGGGGGCACCTCCTGCGACGGCAGCCACCGGCCGCGCCAGGCCCGAGGCGGCGCGGCGAAAGCGGTCGACACGGCGGGGCCGAGGTACGAACGCAGCGTCCAGTCAGCGTCTTCCATCCCCGCATCCGCGAAGAGCACTTCCACGTGCATCCGATGCGCCCGTGCGTGGTCGTGGAGCGTCCGCGCGTCCTCTGCGGTGTGTGGCCGGGTCAGCACCAGGCAACCGGCCTGCACCGCATCGAGCCACGCGAGCGGCGGGGCGGTCAGGTCGCCGGTCCCGAGGCGGATGACGCCCTCACTGGCGATGATCCGCCGCTGCCGACGCGCTTCCTGCAGCGGGAGCAGGACCCTGCGGTAGTACGACCACTGGCCCTCCCGCCGCGCCAGCCCGAGCGCCTCGAGGCAGAGCCGTTCGCACTCGAGGTAGTCCATTGTCCCCAGCGCCCGGCTGGCTCGTGTCATGATGTCGTCGAGGGAGTCAGCCACGCGGCGATTGTAACGCCAATGCCCATCCGTCCGCGCACCGGGTCAGGTGTAGGCGAGGAGCAGGATCGGCAGCGGGGCGGCAAGAAAGAAAATCGTGTTCCACAGCCACACCGCACCCGCGAGGTGGGCGTCGAGGTCGAAGAGGTTCGCGATCATCACCGTCATGATCGCCGTGGGCATGAACGCGGTGATGAGCACGACGTCGGTCCCCAGTCCGTCGAGCGGCAGCGGCGAGCGGTTGATCAGCCAGACGAGCCCCGCGACGAGCAGGGGCATGGCGACGAAGTGCACCGCCGCGAGGATCGCGTGCTCGCGCGGGTACCGCCGGAGCGACCGGCCGAGCCGCAGCCGCATGCCGATGCCGAAGTAGCTCGCCCCGCCGCCGAGGAAGAAGAGCAGGTGCAGCAGGTGAAACCGGTCGACGAGCCCCCCGTCCGACGCCCCCGCCCACGAGAGCAGCACCCCGACCAGCGCGCCCAGCAGCGGGAGCGAGCGCCAATCGATGAAGGTGGCGAACATCAGCTCCCGGAGCGACCGGGTCGATGCGGGATCGGAGCCATAGTGCCTCGCGATCGGGTAGAGCATGACGATCCCGCACACCTGCATCACCGAGACCCACGCCAGCGCGTAGGCGATTGCCTGCTCGGGCGGCTCGAGGAGGCGGTAGCAGACGTAGGCCCCGAGGGTGACGCCGGAGTTGGTCACGCCGCCCGCGATCGCCATAACCCCCGTCGCGGATCGAGAGAGCTTCATCGCCCTCGCCAGGAGGATGGCGGCAGCGGATCCGGCGACGAGGACGGCGGGGTTGAGCGCGATCAGCCAGATCTGCCCCGGGTGCAGTTCCAGCCGCCAGAGCGCGAGGACGGACGTGATGGTCCAGACCCAGGCGACGGTGTGGAAGTGGATCCGCCGGCTCCACGACTCGTCGAGCCACCCGCGCCGACGCGCCTCATGACCGAGCGCCAGCGCGACCACGCTCACGACGGCGAAGATGAGGAAGTTGACGGTGCGTGGATCCACGGGATCAGCCGGTGAAAGCGTCGAGGCATCGCGACTGAGACAAGCGCCAGTTGCGAGAGCAGTCGGTGGGCGGGGCCGCCTGCTGCTCCGGGTGTCGTTGATGCCGGGGAACCCTGTTACGGCTGTTCGACGAACGCGGCGTAGATGGCGCGCATCGCGCGCTCGAAGTCGGTCGCCTCGACACCGACGATGATGTTCAGCTCGCCCGAGCCCTGATCGATCATGCGGATGTTGACGCCTTCATCGGCGAGGGCGCCAAACAGCCGCGCCGCCATGCCGGGCATCCGCGCCATCCCGCGGCCGACCGTGGCGATGAGCGCCATGTTCGGCAGGACGAGGACCTCGTCGGGCTGCACTTCGCTTCGCAGGGCGGCGACGACGTCCTCCGCCTTCCCGCCGAGCTTGCTGTCCTCGATGACGATCGACATGGTGTCGATGCCCGACGGGAGGTGCTCGAAGCTCACGCCGTGCCGCTCGAGCACCGCGAGGGTCTTGCGGCCGAAGCCGATCTCCGTGTTCATCAGCGCCTTCTCCAGCGCGATGACAGTGAAGTTCTTCTTGCCGGCGATGCCGGTGATCTTGCCGGCCTGAGCGGCGGGCCCGGCGTCGGAGACGATCATGGTCCCCTTGTCGTCCGGCCGGTTGGTGTTGCGGATGTTGATCGGGATCCCCGCCTTGCGGACTGGGAAGATCGCCTCGTCGTGGAGGACACTGGCGCCCATGTAGGCGAGTTCGCGAAGCTCCCGATAGGTGATCACCTCGATCGCGCGAGGGTTGTCCACGACCCGGGGGTCGGCCATGAGCAGGCCGGAGACGTCGGTCCAGTTTTCGTAGACCGCCGCGCCCACACCGCAGGCAACGATGGCGCCCGAAACGTCGCTGCCGCCGCGCGAGAACGTCTTCACCTTCCCGTCGCCGCCGGTGCCGTAGAACCCCGGGATCACCGCGTTGGGCAACGTCCCGACTCGATCGGCGATGGCGGCGTAGGTCCGCTGTTCATCCAGCCGGCCACGGCCATCGAAAAAGATCACCTCTGCCGCGTCGACGAAGGGGAATCCGAGGTAATCCGCGAGGATCAGCCCGTTGAGGTACTCCCCCCGGCTGGCGGCGTAGTCGGGCGGGCACGCCTCGCAGGCCTCTCGCGCGATCGTCCGCTTCGCCTCGTCGAGGTGGGGCGTCAGGTCGAGCGCGATGCCGAGGTCCCGGACGATCCCGCGGTAGCGGTCGGCGATGAGGTCGAACACCTCGTCGAACGGCAGCCGCTGCTTCGCGTGTTCATGGCAAAGGTACAGGAGGTCGGTGATCTTGTGATCCGCCTTGTCCCGCTTGCCGGGCGCGGACGGGACGACGTACCGCCGCTCGGGGTCGGCACGGACGACCTCGCGGACCTTCTTGATCTGACGGGCATCTGCGAGGCTGGTGCCGCCGAACTTGCTGACCTTGGTCGCCATGGGGTCGGGATTGTAACGACCCGTGCCCGTGCCCGGTACCGGCTCAGCGCCAGGGCACGACCGCTCCCGGGCGGCGGAGCCGGCCCTCCCCGTCGATGCCATACCCCCGGGCGAGCAGCTCCCGCGTCACCCGGTCGACCCAAGCCGCCAGGTAAGCGGCGTCGGGGCCGGGCTGCCCGCCGTGCTGCGCGGCGTCGTAGTCCTTCCGCCGATTCAGGTCCCGCAGCGTCGCCTCCAGCTCGGCGCCGCTCGCTTCCGCGAGGTGGACCTCGCCCGCCTCGATCGCTTCCACCCGGAGCGGCTCGACCCGCTCGAGCTCCGGCGACGCGGCGAGACGGGACATCGCCCCGTTCGTACCGCTGCGATGTTCGCCGCCGTTGCATCCGGCGAGCAGGAGCGAGGCGACGACCAGGAGCAGCGGAAAGGAAAGGGAGCGCATGTCCGCATGATCCGACACGCCGGGCGTCGCGTCAACGAGTTTTACAGCAGCACGCCGCGGCGCGCTCGTGCTCAGGCGACGGAGGCAAACTCGTACTCGCGCTCAAAGAGCCGGGCCTTGAGCCGCGCGAGGACCGACGTGAGCATCTGGCTCACCCGGGCCTCGGAGAGCCCGAGGGTCATGCCGATCTCCTTCATCGTCATCTTCTCGTAGAAGTAGAGGACGACGATCAGCCGCTCTGCACGAGTCAGGCTCTGGTGGAGCAGGTCCTTGAGACTCCGCTTCATCGCCTCGCGGGAGGGATCGGCGGCGCGGGCGTCCGCGAGGGTCTCACGAAAGTCCCGGTCTTGCGACTCGTCCCCGCCTCGGGGTGAGTCGAGGCTGTAGGTCCCGCGGAGCTCGCCGTCGGCGACGACGCGGCGGTATTCCTTCTCCTCCAGCTTGAGCTGGTCCCGGGTCTCCTCGTCGCTGGGGCGGCGGCCGTAGCGGGCGAAAAATGCCGCGCGGGCGCTGTCGAGCGACCGCTGCCGGGTCCGCACGAGGCGGGGCGCGGTGTCGAGGGAGCGGAGGTAGTCGCGCATCGCCCCCACGATCCGGTGGCGGGCGTGGGTGGAGAACTGGTTGCCCCGCTCGGCCTCGAAGGACTCGATCGCGTGCAGCAGGCCGAACACGCCCTCGCCGGCGAGCTCGTCGGCGGGGACGGTGCCGCCGGGCACGCGGTGAGCGAGCTTCTGCGCCAGGCTCCCCACGAGGGGGAGGTAGAGCTCGATGAGCTCGTTGCGCAGCGCCTGGACGTCGCCGTTACCGGACTTCGCGGCGTGATACGCCTGCCACAGCGCGGCCTCGCGATCCGACAGGTGGTCCGTCGCGTCGCTCCGCAGGGGTCGGTCCGCTCGCGTCTGCTGCATGCCGTGCGTCTCCTCGGCGTTCGCCCTACGCGAACCTCCATCTATCGGCGCCGCGCAGACCCCCGCTTCAGCACGAGCGTCAGAATCCTCACATTTTCACGAGAAAACGGCTCAATCCGCCAGAGGCAGGTTCTTATCGGAGCGCGCCGCGGCCGCCCCGATCAGAGCAGGCCCGCCGTCTCGTCGATCTCGAAAATGGCGTTCATGTTCTGCACCGCCTGACCACTGGCGCCCTTGATCATGTTGTCCTCGGCGACAAACACCACCACCTGCGCCCGGTCGCCCGTCTGCACGAGCCGCACCGCGACGTCGCAGAAGTTGGTGCCCACCACGTGCTTGACGTTCGGCAGCGCCCCGCCTTGCGGCCGCACCCGCACGAACGGCTCGTCGCCGTACGCGTCCTCGAAAGCCTCCTGCAACTCGTCGGCCGTGACGTCCTCCTCGACCGGCTCAAGATAAATCGTTGCGAGGATCCCCCGGTCGATCGGCAGCAGGTGGGGCACGAACAGCGTGCTCACGCCGTGGCCCGCCACCGTCGCCAGCGCCTGCTCGATCTCCGGCTGGTGGCGGTGGCCGCCAATCGTCCCGTACGCCATGTACGCCTCGTTCTGCTCCGGGAAGTGGAGGTGGTCGACCGCCTTCCGCCCGGCACCCGTCACGCCCGAGTTGCCGTTGATGATGATGCGGTCGCTCTTCACCAGGCTGTGGCTCAGCAGGGGCGCGATGCCCAGGGCCGCCGCCGTGGGGTAGCAGCCCGGGTTGGCGACCAGCATCGCGCCCGGCAACGCCTTGCGGAACAGCTCCGGCAGGCCGTACACCGCTTCCGCCAGGTTGGTCCGGTCGGCGTGGGGGGTCTTGTAGATCGACTCGTACAGCTCCGCGCTGCGCAGCCGGTAATCCGCCGACAGGTCGACGACCCGCACGCCCGCGTCCAGCAGCGGCGGGACGTAGCTCATCGCCGCCTTGTGCGGGAGGCAGAGAAACGCGACGTCCGCCGCCTTGGCGATCGCGTCGTAATCGATCGGCCGGCACACCGCGACCTCCTCCGCGACCCGCCCCATCAGCTGCGGGAACTCCTCGCGGATGTCCGGCAGCTCGGAGCGGTGGCTGGCGAGGTAGGTCACCACCGCCGAGGGGTGCCGCCCCAGCAGGTCGAGCAGGTGCAGACCGGTGTAGCCCGTGGGCCCAAGGATGGCAACGCGGATATCCATGGCGGCATTCTCAATGGTCGGCCCGCACAATTCAAAGCCGCCCCCACCCGCCGCTCATCCCCGCCTTGGCCCTGGTCCCCTTGCCGGGGCTGGCATCGGCGGCGCAAAAAGCTGCCACACTGACCGTCAAAGCCAAGTATGAACTGAAATAAGTCAATATTTAGCGAGAGTTTGCTGAAAATACTGTTGGTCCCGCGATTGCTCTTGGTGGGGCGACGATGCCGCGACGGGGCGGCGTCCAACACACAAGAACATTCATAGGAGAACTGCCATGCTTCCGACCGTGCGACGGACGTTCCACAGCCCCTTTTTCGATCTGCAGCGGGAGATCGACCGCGCCTTCAACCGTGCCTGGGATGGCGGGGAGACCAACGGGGCCGACCTGACGGCCAGCTACCCGGTGGATGTCCACGAGCAGGACGACCACATGATCGTCCACGCGGAGCTCCCCGGCTTCAAGCGCGACGAGATCGAGGTGACGCTCGAGCAGGGCGTGCTGACGATCACCGCTGAACGCAAGCCCGAGGAGGTTTCCGGCCAGCCCCACCTCCGCGAGCGGCGATTCACCCGCGTGACCCGCAGCTTCCGCCTTGGGCAGGCGGTCGACGAACAGAAGGTCGATGCCAAGCTGGAAGACGGCGTCCTGCGGCTGATCCTGCCCAAGCGGGAGGAGCTCAAGCCGCGAAAGATCGAGGTCAAGTAACCGGTCCCACCGACAGGCAGGGACTCATGCGAGAAGCCCGCGGCGCGCTGCCGCGGGCTTCTTCTGTTTCGGTCGGTGGTGGTTGGTTTCAGCGACGAATCGCGTTACTTCAGCACGCCCGCGAGGATCAGCCGAGCGGCTTCCTCGTCCGTCACGGCCGTCGCGAGTTCCTGCTGGGCCGCCTCGATCTGCTGCTCGATGCCCGCCCGGGCCGCCCGCACCGCCTCGACGCGGCTGGTGATCTCCTCGTTCGTCGCTTCGGGCGACTCGAGGATCGACCGCAGTTCGGCCGTCGCCTGCGCGAAGGCCGACTCGCCGCGATCGTCCCTGCCGAACCGTCCGCCCCGCCGCAGCTCCCGCTGCAGGTCGACGATCGGCTCGATCTTCGGCCGCAGGACGATCCACTCCTCGTGGGTGATCGGCAGTTGCGATCGCACCCGCTCGAGCGACCGCGAGGACCATACCGCGTGCCGCGTCATCGTCTGACTGTCATCGCCCCGTTCAACGGCCGCCGTGGGGTCGACCGCCGCTTCCGCCGGGTTCGCGCTCCGCAGGTCCTGGGCGTAAAGCACGGCGGCGATGACCGCCAGGAAACCCAAGCCGGCGACGAACATCACATGTCGCAGCATTGTTCCATCCCCTTCCGGGTTGGCTCGAAAAACCTGGCCCGCCCCGTGGTGGTCCAACGCCCGTGGCGGGTGGCGGATTGCATCCATTCTAACCCGATTGCGGCACAAACTGAACCAGTTCCCTGATCCGGGACCTAGGCCAGTTGCAGCAGCTCGAGCGCCCGGGTGAGGGCGTGTTCGAGCTTCACGTTCTCGCCCTTGGGGCCGTTCCGGCCGTTGCGGAGCTTCATCTCAACGGCTGCCCCTTCCGAGGCCGCAAGGCCCTTCTCGCCGACGGTGATGCGGAGGGGGATGCCGATGAGGTCGGCGTCCTTGAACTTCACGCCCGGGCGCTCGTCGCGGTTGTCGATGAGCACGTCGTGGCCCTTCGCCTCCAGCTCGCGAGCGAGCTTGTCCACGACCTCCTTCGACTGGCCCTCGTACTTGAGCGCGGTGATGAGCACCGTGAACGGGGCGATCGACTTCGGCCAGACGATGCCGTTCTCGTCGTTGCCGCCTTCCCGTTCGACCGCCCCCGCGAGGATGCGGTTCACGCCGATGCCGTAGCAGCCCATGATCGGCGTGACGCGCTGGTTGTCGGGGGTGAGGACGCTGACGCCCATCGCCTTGGTGTACTTGTCGCCGAGCTTGAACACGTGCCCGATCTCGATGCCCTTGGTGGTGCGGAGGGTGCCGCCGTCGTTCTTCGGCGACGGGTCGCCGTCGACGGCGTTGCGGATGTCGGCGACGATCACCCGGGGGACCCGACCCTTCGCGGACTCAGAGTCGGCGTGGGCGAGGACGTCCCGCTGCCAGTTGAAGTGCTTGACGTGGTGGTCGGAGTTGTTGGCGCCGGTGACCCAGAAGCCGCCCAGCGCCGCATCGGGGTCGATGACCAGCGTGACGTCGTCTCGGCCCGCGGCCACATGGGGCCCGACAAACCCGATCGCGAACCCCGCTTCTCGTGCAGTCGCGAGATCGGCCAGCACGACCTCACCGCCCGCGGCGACCTTCAGCTTCGCCTCATTGACGTCATGATCGCCCCGGACCACCGCGACCACCCACTTGCCACCCATGTCGTACACGAGCGTCTTGAGCATGTTGCTCGTCTTGAGCTTGGTGCCCAGGTTCTTCTTGAAGAACGCGGTGACGTCTTCAATGCTCGCGCAGCCCGGCGTGTGGACCTGTTCCAGTTCGCCCGTAGGCGGGGAACTTGGGACGTCGCTGGCACGGGCACTTAAGTGCCCGTGCCCGATGAAGCGCGCGAACTCCTGTGCGGCTTCGCGCATGCCCGTCTCGCACTTCTCCACGTTCGCCGCGTAGTTGCCCTTGTCGCTTTTGAGGATCGTGTCCTCGCCGGTGGGGGAGGGGACCATGAACTCGTGGGACGCGCTGCCGCCGATCGGGCCGGACTCCGCCTCGACGACCTCGTAGGGGAGGCCGCACCGTTCAAAGATGCGGCAGTAGGCGTCGAACTGCTTCTGGTACGTCTCGTCCAGGCCGCCCGGGCCTTCGAGCG